>CAUJHZ010000026.1 GCA_963205185.1 Planctomycetota bacterium
CCTCGGCCTGCGCGGCGTCTACTTCGTGCCCAACCAGGGCCAGTGGAGCGATGATCAGGTCATCTACGGCCTGCGCAGCCGCGGCCTCGACGTGGCGTTACGCGAATCAGCGCTCACGATGCACCTCGCGCGGCAATCGAACGAAGCGAGCCCGAAGCGTGAGCGAGGCGTGGATACCCCAACGAGCCCCGACCGTGAGGGAGTGGTGTTGGATGCCCCATCTCCACTGGCGTCCGAGCAACTCACGCTCACCGTCACCTTCCCCGGCTCCAACGCCGTCGAACCCATCGGCGCGCAGCCGCAGAGCGCGAAGTTCAACTACTTCGTCGGCGGGCAAGGCCGGAACACCGCCAGCAACGTCCCCTCCTTCGGCGCCGTCATCTACGAAAACCTCTACGACGGCATTGATCTGCACGTGATGGGCAGCGACGACGGCGTGCTCAAGTACGAGTTCCACTGCGCCCCCGGCGCTGACTACAACCAGATCCGAATCCACTACGACGGCATCGACTCGCTGTGCATCGATGATGTAGGCGATCTGCACGTCAAGACTTCCTTCGGCACACTCAAGGATGCGGCGCCGATCGCGTGGTACGCGGATGATGTGACCGACTCCGTTGCGGCGCAGTTTGAACTGACGGATGATGCGACGTATCGCGTGGTCCTTGATGCGCCCATCGATGCTTCGCGCCTGATCATCATCGACCCCGATGTGGAATGGATGACCTACCTCGGCGGAAGCGCCATCGACGTTGGCTACCGGGTGGCGCTGGATGGTTCGGGCCTGGCCTACGTCTCGGGTCATACGACTTCGACGGACTTCGAGGGCCGTCTCAACGAGCACCACGGGGGCCACAATCTCGATCTGTTCGTCGTCAAAGTTGATGCGGACGGTTCGGTCGTCTGGATGACCTATCTCGGCGGCAGCGCCTATGACGAGGACCTGGGCATCGCCGTGGACGGCTCGGACAACGCGCTGCTGACGGGCAACACGGTATCGACGGATTTCGAGGGCCGTATCAACAATCATCACGGCGGAACGGACGACGCATTTATTCTCAAGTTGAACCCGGCGGGCCAGGTGCAGTGGATGCTCTATCTGGGCGGCAGCGCCACCGACTACGGCTTCGGCCTCACCGTGGACGCAGACGGCAACGCGTACATGGCGGGAAGGAGCCGTTCGACCGACTTCGAGGGACGGACGAACGCGCATCATGGCGGCATTCATGACGGACTCATTGCCAAAGTGAGCGCTGCGGGCGCACTGCAATGGGCGACCTACGTCGGAGGCGGAGGCATCGAAGCGGCCATCGGCATCGACCTCAACTCTGCGGGGGCCATCCTCGCCACAGGCTATACCAACTCAGTGGACTTCGAAGGAAGCGGCAACGGCTACTACGGCGGAATGAGTGACGCCTTTGTCGTCCGCCTCGACCCGGCCGGCGCGCTGCAGGTGGCGACCTATCTCGGCGGCAGCGCGCGCGAAGAGGGCTACGACATCGCCGTAAACGGCGCGGGCGAATCGTTTGTCGCCGCATTTACCGATTCCGAAGACTTTGAAGGGCGTAACAACGCGTATCAATTCGAGGACGGCGCGGTCGTGAAGGTCAGCGCCGCTGGAGCCGTGCAGTGGATGACCTACGTCGGCGGAACGGGCGACGACGCCTGCATCGTGGTGGCGCTCGATGACGCCGGCGACGCCATCGTCGCCGGGTACGCGCAGTCGGCGGACTTCGTCGGGCGGCTCAACGACCACCGCGGCGTGCAGGATGCCTTCATCGGCAAGGTGAGCGCGGCCGGGTTTCTGCAGTGGGCGATGTTCGTCGGCGGGGCAGACTCCGAAGATGCCGCAGGCCTCGCGCTCGATGATGCCGGCCACGCCTTTCTTTCGGGTTCGACGTTCTCAATCGACTTCGAAGCCCGGACCAACTCGAGTCACGGCGGGCGCGAAGCGTACCTGGCCCTGGTGCAAATCGTCGACGGACCGCAAATGACCGTCAGCGCCACCTGCCCGTCCGGCGGGCCGATCCGCATCGAATGGTCCGGCGCGTCGCCCGGCGGGCAGATTGCGATCATCTATGCGCGCACCACCGGCGCCTTCCGTGTGCCCAGCGGCAGCCCCTGCGCCGGGACGGAACTTGGCCTCGGATCCAACCAGATTCAACTTGCCTTCCAGGGCGGCGCGGGCGCCGATGGTTCGCGCACACTCAACTCCAACGCCGGCCCCAACGCCTGCGGCGGCTACCTCCAACTGCTCGACCTCACGACCTGCACCACCAGCAACGTCGCGCGGATCGAATAGACGAGAGGATCACCATGCGAAGTCTCTTCATCCTCCTCCTGCTGCTCGCCATCGCAACCCATGGATTCGCCGGCATCGAACCCCCGCAAAGCGCTCAGGAAGTGCTCAGCCTCGGCCTGCGCGGCGTCTACTTCGTGCCCAACCAGGGCCAGTGGAGCGATGATCAGGTCATCTACGGCCTGCGCAGCCGCGGCCTCGATGTGGCGTTGCGCGAGTCAGCGCTCACGATGCACCTTGCGCGGCAATCGAACGACGCGAGCCCGAAGCGTCAGCGAGGCTTGGATACCCCAACGAGCCCCGACCGTGCGGGAGTGGAGTTGGATGCACCATCTCCACTGGCGTCCGAGCAACTCACGCTCACCATCACCTTCCCAGGCAGCAACGCCGTCGAACCCATCGGCGCGCAGCCGCAGAGCGCCAAGTTCAACTACTTCGTCGGCGGCGAAGGCCGCGGCGTGGCGACCGATGTCCCATCCTTCGGCGCCGTCATCTACCAGAACCTCTATGACGGTGTTGATCTGCATGTCACCGGCAGCGACGACGGCGTGCTCAAGTACGAGTTCCACTGCGCCCCCGGCGCCGACTACAACCAGATCCGCATCCACTACGACGGCATCGACTCGCTATGCATCGACGACAGTGGCAATCTGCACATCAAGACGTCGTTCGGCACGCTTGCCGATGCAGCGCCGGTCGCGTGGTACGCGGATGATGCGACCGACTCCGTTGCGGCGCAGTTTGAACTGATGGATACCGCGACGTATCGCATAGCCGTCCGCGAGTCCATCGATCCCCACCGCAAATTCATCATCGATCCGGATCTGGAGTGGATGTATTACCTCGGTGGCAGCGACGACGATCTCGCTTATGGCGTATCCATCGCTGACGCCGGCAATGTGTTCGTATCCGGCGAAACGAGATCGGTTGACTTTGAAGGGGCGAACAATCCTCCCCATGGCGGCGATATTGACGCCTTTGTGCTCAAGGCAGACTCGTCTGGCGAACTTGAGTGGATGACGTATCTCGGTGGAAGCAGCGATGACCAAGCAGAAGGCATCGCGGTAGACAGCGCTGGCAACGGATTGGTGGTCGGACGTACACGCTCGATTGACTTTGACGGTCGAACCAATTCATTTCGCGGACGTCGATTGGGTGCATTTGCGCTCAAAGTGGACACCTCGGGTCACCTGGAGTGGATGATGTATCTCGGCGGTACGGACGGCGATCAATACGCGACGAGTATCGCCGTCAATGCCGAGGACGCACTAATCATCGCCGGGAGCACCGCATCATCCGATTTCGAAGGACGGAACAATTCGCACCACGCTCCGCCCGGTTCCGACGCGTTTGTGCTGTTGATCCAGTCGTCGGGACAACTCCAGTGGATGAGGTATCTGGGTGGTGGCGGCGCGGACTTGGGTCTTGACGTTGCTGTGGACAACCGGGGTAACGCGTGTATCTGTGGAATAACCGATTCAGCTGATTTTGAAGGGCGGAACAATGCCTACAACGGACCGTTCCAATATGATGGATTTGCAGCCAGAATCAATGCAGAAGGTGAACTGCTTTGGATGACGTTCCTTGGAGGACACGAACGGGACCAAGGCGATGCAATTGCCGTCGATGCGGCCGGTTTTGTCTACGTCTCCGGTTTGACGGATTCGCCAGACTTTGAGGGACGGCTCAACTCGTTGCACGGAAGTTTGTTGGATGCCTACCTGCTCAAAATCAGTTCGGATGGAGACCTTCAGTGGATGAGATACCTTGGTGGAAGCTCAATCGACGAGAGCTGGGGCATTGCGGTGGATCGTGCCGGCCGGGTGCTCGTTACCGGCTCGACGCGTTCCATCAACTTCGAAGGTCGGCGGAACTCGCACTTTGGCGGCCTCGATGTGTTCCTATTGGAGGCAACTCCGTCGGGTCAGGTCGAGCAAATGTATTTTCTCGGGGGACGCGACAAGGACGCTGCGAGGGACATGGCGGTGGACCACTCCGGCGGTGTCGTGGTGGCGGGCTACTCGTTGTCAACCAACTTCGTCGGGCGCAGAAACGCGAGCCACGGTCGCTATGACGCGTTTGTGGTGAAATGCCGCCTCGACCCCCAACTTGGGATTGCCGTCGCCGCCACCTGCCCCTCCGGTGGACCAATCCAGATCGCGTGGACCGACGCAACCCCAGACGGCCAAGTTGCTGTGATCTTCGCCCGCAACACCGGCTCATTCATCATCCCCAACAACCACCCCTGCGCCGGCGCAACGCTCGGACTCGGCTCCAGCCAGATTCAGATCGCTTTCCGCGGAAACGCAGGACCGGATGGCTCGCGCATACTCAACTCCAACGCCGGCCCCAGCGCTTGCGGCGGCTACCTCCAACTGCTCGACCTCACGACCTGCACCACCAGCAACGTCGCGAGGATCGAATAGACGCTACGCCTATGATCGGAGCGAATGAAGCGAATCACGACCATCATTGAAGCCGATGCGGATGGGACCGTTCACCTGCCGGTTCCACCCGAACTCCGTCACGGCAAACTCGAGATCACGGCCACCATCAGACCGGTCGCCGACGCGAATGGCTCGCTTGTCCGTCAGCGGCGCGCCGCAATCGAGCAGCTGCGCCGGCTCGGCGGTCTGAGCCGCGAGATTCCCGATCTTGAGCAGTGGCAGCGAGATCAGCGCGCCGACCGCGCGCTTCCCGGTCAGCACTGATGCTTGTTGACAGCAACATCGTCATTTACGCGCTCGATCCAGCGGACATTCTCTGCAAGCCGTATCTGGAGCGCGAAGACGCGCTGATCTCGGTCATCTCTCGGATTGAGGTGCTCGGGTTCCCTGGCTTTGCAGCATTAGCGCTCGAGAAGCAGGAGCATCTGCGCCTTGTGGTGCAGTCTTGCCAGAGCGGGGATTAGATGAACCAGTCATCGAACGAGCCATTTCGTTGCGCAAGATCCGGCGCATGAGCCTGGCAGACGCGGTGATCGCGGCAACCGCGCTCGTCGCCGCCGTGCCTCCGGTCACACGCAATACGGCCGATTTCGAGGGCATCGAGGCACTGCAGTTGATCAACCCATTCGACCAGTCCTGATCGCCTACTGCACCAGCCCCTGCGTCAACCGCATGAACGCCGTCTCCAGGTTGACCTGCTCTTCCTGGAACATGCTGATGCGAAAACCCTGCGCGATCAGGCGGCTGGGGATGTCGCTTACCGGCAGCCCGCCGCCGGGCGTCAGCGCCACGTCGAGGATCATCGTCCCGTCCGACTGGCGCGGCGTCACCTTCTCCACGCCCTTGACCGTCTGGAGGTACTCCGCCGCCGCTGGTGCGCGGTCCTCGACCGCCACGTGCACGACGTGTCCCATGCGCGCCTTCTGCATGATTTCACGCACCGTGCCCTGGTAGATGAGTTCGCCGCGCTCGATGATGCCGACCGTATTACATAACTCGGCGAGCTCATGCAGGATGTGCGACGAAATAAGAATCGTCTTGCCCATCTTGCGCAGTTCTTTGAGCAGTTCGCGGATCTCGATGCGGGCCCGCGGATCGAGGCCCGACGCCGGCTCATCCATGAGCAGCACCTTGGGGTCGTGCAGCAGCACGCGCGCGATCGACAGCCGCTGCTGCATGCCGCGCGACAGGCCATTCACCTCGGCGTCTGCCTTGTACGCGAGGTCCGTCAAATCGAGCACATCGCGCACGACATCCTTGCGGTGCTGGCCGTGGATGTTATATGCCGCCGCGAAGAACTCGAGATACTCTTCGACGACCATGTCGTCGTAGGCGCCCATGAAGTCGGGCACGTAACCCATCACGGGCCGGATCTCGCGGTTCTGATAGCCGATCACCTTGCCGTCGATGCGCGCTTCGCCCCACGTGGGCTTGAGCAGCGTGGCGAGGATCTTGATCGTCGTCGTCTTTCCCGCGCCGTTGGGGCCGATGAAGCCGAAGCAGTCGCCCTCTTCGATGACGAGATTGAGGTTGTTCAGCGCGGTCAGTTCGCCGTACTTCTTGGTCAGGTTGACGGTTTCGATCATCGGCATCGAGGCGGGTGCTCCAGGGGGCTTGGCCTTGGCGAACGTCAGGGCTGTTCAGTCTCGCCGGAGCCCGATGGCTCGGGCTCATGCTCGACGGGCAGCGGATAAATCCAGCGCACCATCGTCAGACTCTTTTCGTCCGCGCGCGTCTGCCGGTTGCCTTCAATGCGCAGCGGATACGGAATCGGGCTCCCATCAAGAAACCCGGTGATGACAATGCACGGCCGCACCAGCCACGGGCTCAGGTCCACTTCCCGCGCCAGCGTCCGCAGAAACTGTGGCTGCGCCGACTGCGGCGGATTGGCCCACTCCGGCGGGTTCAGACTGTCAAAGAATGTCAGCCCCTCGAGCGACTGCGCAATCTCCTTGCCGCTGAAATACGTGCGATAATCCAGGTGCGGCCGCATCGCATCGTCGCCGAGAAACTTGAAATACCCGCTGTTGGCGTGCGTCACCAGGTCGCGCATCTGCATCTTGCCCTGCGAGACCACCGCAAAATCCAGCGGCACGTTCGCCCCCCACGTCGCCTGTGACAGCTTCCACGCATAAATCTTCAGCCGCGTCGCGCCGCTCGCCCGCCCATCCGGCCGCGGATTGTGCGAGGCATACTCGTTGGACGCAAAATACACCGTCACATCCCGCAGCGCGCCCGGCAGCTGGTGCGTCACCACCCCCTCCAGCGAGCCGCGCGCGTTGATCCGCGGCCGCTCCGCATCCGATGTGAAGTTCGGCATGCGCCACTCATCCGCCACCGGATGCAGCGACGAAACATAAAGCGTCTTGCTCGTGCTGCGCGCCGGGGCGCGAAAATGACTCTGGTCCGATGAATCAACCAGGTACCGCCGCACATCGGGAAACGAACCGATCTTCTCGTTCGGCACCGTCAGCGACGTCACATAATTGTAATACCGCTCGCCCGGCGCCTCATCAGCCGACGGCCGCACATCCACCAGTCGGTCGCCATAGCCGTTCAGCGCCACGGTGACAAAGCTCGTCGAGCGCTGCAGCCCCGCGTCCGCGACGTGGTCAAGAAACGTCACGTGCACCGGCAATATATCATTGGACCGCAGCGCCGATGCGCCCATCCAGCTCACCAGCGTAAGCACCGCAGCGATCCCCACGAACGCCGGCCAGTTGTACCGCGACCACTGCCGATACTTGAGCAGCGTAAACGCCAGCGGCCCCGACACGCCCCAGTACACGATAAACATCACCAGCGCCAGCAGCAGACCCTTGCCCGCCGCCGCCGACAGCCGCGTCATCTGAGGAATCACATCGCTCAGCCGCGCCGCGTTCCGCGCACGCCCCGCCGTGTTGGGCGTCGTCGACACCACCTTATTAAACTCCGTCAGGTTTGGCGTGTCCTGCCGCTTGCCCAGGATCGCGTTCCAGAACACCTCCGCCTGCGGCAGGTCCAGCCCCGGGCGGTTCAACACCAGGTCCGCCACCGGAATACCCACCAGCGTCACCCGCCCATACCCGATCGCCCGCTGGACCACCACCGCCCGCCGCGCGCGCCCGCCGCCGCCATCAGGCAGGTCCACCTCCATCAGCGGAATCGTGCTCCCCGCCGACCACGACGGCCCGATCGGCTCAAACGCGTGCACGTTAAAAATCGGATAGCGCGGCTCGCGATCCTCCGGCTCCACCTTGTCCATCCGACCCAGGTGCCGCAGCAGACCGCCGCTGCTTTCGTTGTCGCGCAGTTCAATCCCCTCAAACCGCTGCACCACCACCTCGGGCACAATCGGATCCAGCCGCGAACTCTTCCACGCATCGCCCACCTGCGGCAGCACGATCACCAGGTGCCCGCCGCGCTCGATCCAATCTTCAATCGCCCGCGCCTGGTCCATCGCCAGCTGCCCCGGCTCGCCCTGCGTCCACACCAGCACATCCAGCATCGCCAGGCCCATCCACCGATCCGGCAGGCTCTCCACCGTCAGGTTGCTCAGCACCTCCGTCGCCTCATGCGCCCACGGCGGCGTATCGCGAAACTGACCCGACACCACATAATCCGTCACGTTCGCCGGCCGCGTCCCCACCACGCCGATAAACCCATGGTCCTCGCTGCGCGGCTGCGCGTTCGCCGTCACGCGCGATGCCGCCAGCTGCGCCCCGCGCCGATCATTCTCATACTCATACACGATCACATCCCAGATCGTCGACGCATTCGCCCCGAACCGCACCGGCACATACAGCCACACCGGATTCCGGCCCGGGTTCAGCGCCACCACCTGGCTGATCTCCGCAATGTCCCCGTCGCCGTCGCGCTGCTCCCACACCACCAGCGCCGGCTGCAGCGGCTTGTTGCCCGCATACGTCAGCGTCAATCGCACCGGCGTCACCAGCCCCGGCCGCCACTGCCCGCCCAGGCCAAACGCATCCACCCCGATGTTCACCGTCGCATCCGGCCCCTGCGCCCGCGCCGCACCGGGCAACAGCGCCGCCACCAGCGCCATCACGCCGATCACCAGGGCCGCAAGTCGAGTTGCATCAATGCGTGGCTGCATGATCATCCAGATGCACCAACCTCACCAAAGCGTCGTATTCTACCGCCGCCACCACCCCGCAAACCTCCAGCCCCCTTCCCCCGGCCGCCGGGGAAACGGCCAGCGATGGGGGCGCCTGACTCCAAAGCCCGGGCATCGCATGCCTGGGACCGTCCCGCCGCCTTCCCTCTCCCCCTGGGAGAGGGCCGGTCGCCGCAGCGACTCGCCGTGGCGAGGTGAGGGCCGTCCTCTCTCCTCTCAACTCTCTCCTCTCTAAGATCCCCCATGCCCCAAGCCACCGCCTGCCGCTGGACCGACCTCCCCGTCGATCATCCCGCACCCCTCATCGAGCGCCGCCGCCTGCTCGGCGAGCACTGCATGATCTCGCACGTCACCCTCCACCAGGGCTTCATCGTGCCCATGCACCACCATCCCAACGAACAGTTCGCCGTCGTCGTCTCAGGCCTCATGCGCTTCACCCTCCCCGCCGCACACGGCCCCGACCGCATCCTCGACCTCGGCCCCGGCGAGGTCCTCCACCTCCCGCCCAACATCCCCCACCAGGCCCTGGCCCTCCACGACTCCATCGTCCTCGACATCTTCAGCCCACCCAGCGAACGAACCGGCGTAGACGCCCAACCTGCGCCCTGACCCGCCCTTCAACCCCTCTCCCCCGGGCAGAGCGCAGGTCGCCGCAGCGACTCGCCGTGGCGAGGTGAGGGCGGCTTTCACTCCTTCCCCCGGCTCTGCGGGGGAAGGGCCAGGGATGGGGGCGCCTCAACTCCTCTCCCCCTGGGAGAGGGCAGGTCGCCGCAGCGACTCGCCGTGGCGAGGTGAGGGCCGCTTTCACCCCTTCCTCCGGCCGCCGGGGGAAGGGCCAGGGATGGGGGCCTGACTCCAAAGCCCAGGCATCGCATGCCTGGGCCACCTCCAGCGCGTTCCCTCTCCCCTTGGGAGAGGGCAGGTCGCCGCAGCGACTCGCCGTGGCGAGGTGAGGGCCGTCTTATCTCCTTTCAACTCTCTCCTCTCTCGGCGCTTCGCCGCCAAACTCCCTTCCTCCGGCCGCCGGGGGAAGGGCCAGGGATGGGGGCCTGACTCCAAAGCCCGGGCATCGCATGCCTGGGACCGTCCCGCCGCCTTCCCTCTCCCCTTGGGAGAGGGCAGGTCGCCGCAGCGACTCGCCGTGGCGAGGTGAGGGCCGTCTTATCTCCTCTCTCCTTATCCCTTCTCAACTCTCTCGCCGCACCCGCTCCGCCAACTCCTCCACCCGATACCCCGCCGCCAGGCCTCGCCGCGTCTCACGCCGCGCGCCCGGCCCGCCCGATGAACCTAACCTGACCCCAACGCTGACACCACGGGTTCCTATGGCACGGGCGCGACTAGCCACAACAGCCGCCGAGTTCATCGAGCAGTGGAAGGGACGTTCGCTCTCTGAGCGAGCCTCGGCCCAACCCCATTTCATCGCGCTCTGCCGCCTGCTCGATGTGCCAGCCCCCACTGACAACCCCGCAGACGACGAGAGCTATCGCTTCGACGCGCTGACTGCCCAACCGGGTTCGCGCGCATACGCCGAAGCGCGGTCTTCACAATCCCGCCGCGCCACGGAAACCGTCTCGACGCTCTGGGGCGAGGATGAAGTCGCCGCCGTCGACGCAACCGAAGAAGATCAACTCTTCGTGCGCGTCATCTCAGCAAGCGAAGGCGGTCGAGGCTTTGCCGATGTATGGAAGCGAGGCCACTTCTGCTGGGAGTACAAGCGCCCCAACCGTCATGCCGATCTCGCCGCCGCACTCGCTCAACTTAAGACCTACAAGGACTCGCTCGACAATCCGCCTCTGCTGATCGTTTGCGACATCGACCATTTCGAGATTCATACGAACTTCACCAGCTACCCCGCCGAAGCCATCCGATTCACCATCGATGACTTGAACCGCAGCGCGGATGATTGGCACCACCCGCGCTTTCCCGGCGTGACCGCATTCGAGACGCTTCGCCGCGCGTTCACTCAGCCAGATTGGTTCCGTCCGGCCAAGCGCCTTGACCAGATCACCGAAGACCTTGCCGCCGATATGGGCGAACTCGCCATCGCCATCAGCGATCGGAAAGGCAACGACCCGCATGATGTCGCCCACTTCATCATGCAGATCGTCTTCTCCCTCTTTGCCAACGACATCGGCCTCATCCCCGACAACCTCGTCAAGAAGATCCTGCGGGCAGAGCCATCCGACCCCAAGCGCCTCGTCGATCAACTGCGCGAACTCTTCACCAAGATGGCCGTGGGCGGCTATTTCGGCACCGACGAAATCAAGCACTTCAACGGCGGTCTGTTCCGTAACATCGATCGGCAGCCCTTCCCCAAGATAATCCATCAGGACATCGGACCGCTTCGGCTCGCTGCGAGACATGACTGGTCTGCGGTCGAACCATCCATCCTCGGCACGCTCTTCGAGCGCTCGCTCGATCCGGCCAAGCGCTCCCAGATCGGGGCGCACTACACGAGCAAGGAAGACATCCTCCTCATCGTCGAGCCCGTCGTCATGGCCCCGCTCCGCCGCGAGTGGAAAGCGATCAAAGAAAGGATCGATGGGATCCTCCGTGAATCCCACTCCCCCGGCTCTGCGGGGGAGGGCCGGGGTGGGGGCAATTCGCCTGGCTCGGGCGTCCCGCCCGAAGTTCGCTCTCTGTTGGCCGCCTTTTTCTGATCGCCTCGCGTCAATCCGCATCCTCGATCCGGCCTGCGGCTCTGGGAACTTCCTGTACGTCGCCATTCAGCGACTGCTCGATCTCGAAAAGGAACTCATTGCCTTCGCACAGCCTCTCGGCGTGATCATTGAGCACCGCGTGAATCCGGCGCAACTGCACGGCATCGAGATCAACGACTACGCGGCCGAACTCGCCCGCGTCTCCATCTGGATCGGGTATCTCACTTGGCACCGAGTGAACTACCAGGCGGACACTGGCCGGCGCCCAATTCTTGATGCCTTGGACACGATCGAGCACCGCGATGCCATTCTCGACTGGCGCGATGAGAAGAACGGTCCCATGCCCACGTGGCGGCATGGCGCGGCGTGCGCCGGCCCTGCTACGTGGCCTGAGGCCGAGTTCATCATCGGTAATCCACCCTTTCTCGGCTCGAAGCTCTTCCGCAAACATGGTCTTTCCGATCCTTACCTCGACGCGCTCTACAAGAACTACGATCTCCCCAACACCAGTGATCTCTGTTGCTACTGGTTCGAACTCGCCCGTCAACGCATAGCCGCGCCCCAACCTTCTGCAGCAACGAAGTTGTCAAACCCCAAACCGCGAGTCGGTTTGCTTGCCACTCAAGGCATTCGCGGTCGTGAGAATCGCACGGTTCTCGATCGGATCAAGCACGATGGCGACATCTATATGGGATGGTCCGATCGTGCGTGGATTCTTGACGGTGCAGCTGTACATGTTTCAATGGTGGCGTTCGACGACGGCACTGAACGAGTTCGAACACTGGACGGCACGCAGGTGGCGACGATCTCGGCCGATCTCCGCTCCACAACTGATACGAGCGGCGCGGCGCCACTTTCTGAAAACGCAAACATCGTATTTATGGGTACAACCAAGGGCGGCGGATTCGACATGCCCTGGATCGACGCCGCGTTACTGCTGGGGAGTCCAAATCCGAATCAGCGGTCGAACGCGGATGTCCTAAAGCCGTGGATAAATGGCAGCGACGTAAGCCAGCGCAATCGCGGCTACTGGATCGTCGATTACGGGGTTGACCGAACAGAACTCGATGCGTCAAAGTATCATGCCATCTTTCAGACCCTAGAAGCACGAGTCAAGCCGGACCGAACCAAGAACCGTCGACAAGCCTATGCGGAGTCATGGTGGCTTCACGTAGAACCACGACCCGCGCTGCGCGAGGCTGTCTCTGGCCTGTCGAGATTTTTGGTCACGCCGCGAGTTTCAAAGTATCGCTTGTTCAATTGGTTCTCAAATCCGACCCTCCCGGATTCTGCGACATTTGCGTTCGCCCGATCCGACGACTACTTCTTCGGCGTCTTGCACTCCGCCATCCATGAGGTCTGGGCGCGTCGCGTCGGCACGCAGCTGCGCGAAGTTGAGTCTGGCTTTCGGTACACGCCGACAACCTGTTTTGAGACGTTCCCCCTTCCTTGGACTCCCGGCAAGGAGCCGTCCGCGCCCCGCGCCCGGCACCGATCCCTCTGGCTCGAAATCTCTGAGGCGGCGAAGGAACTCAACGAACTGCGCGAGAACTGGCTCAACCCTCCCGAGTGGATCGCGCAAGTGCGACAACTCGTAGACATCAAGTATCGAAATGAACTGGCGGCGGTTCCGGATGAAGTGCGGCCACTCGTGCGACACTCCGCCGTCATGGCGGAGGCCTGCAGTCACGAAGCCCAGATACCCGGGAGCAGGCGCGCACGGCGCGATGGCCTGAAGCATCGCACACTGACCAACCTCTACAACGAACGACCCGCGTGGCTGCGCCACGCACACAAGCGCCTCGACCGCGCTGTGCTCGCCGCGTATGCGGCAGTCGACCCGCAGGGAAACTGGAACCCCGATTGGGCGGATGTCTACGAACCATTCGGCGCCGGCGAAATCGAAGTGGAGCGCAAGCCGGCAAAGAAGCGCCTGGTCAAAAAGAAGCGAACGGCCCGACCACCAGCTGCACCCAACGGACAACCGGACTACGAAGCGGCAAGAACAGCCCTCGCCGCCCGAAAGCCCATCGACGAGCAGATTCTCGGCAATCTGCTACGACTAAATGCCGCTTGCGCATCCTCGGCCGGTGAAGAACATCATAGCCCGTAGCGCGTCTTACTGCTATGAAAGGGGATTCAGCGACGATGAGGCGCACAATCCTAAGAGCCCCTAACACAATAGCGGTTTGAGTTTGTTGAAGCAGATGAGGCTGCAGCCGATGGAGAGGAAGGCCTGATGGATTTCGCCGGTGCGTTCATAGCGAATGCGAAGTCGGCGGTACTGGTGCAGCCAGGCGATGG
>CAUJHZ010000027.1 GCA_963205185.1 Planctomycetota bacterium
GCTCCTCGCACTGGGCAAGCCCAAGAAGGCCGCCCTCATCGCCGTCACCCGCAAACTCCTCACCACCATCAACGTCATGATCCGAGACAACCAGCCATGGAATCCTTCAATAAACACTTGACTTCAAAGACAGTCGCTACAGGCATCACCTGCCGCACGCTCTAACGTGACTTCCTCCTCGTTTCAGTCACACGACCAAACCGAATTCGGCCATCAAACCTGCCGGGCCTGCGCCGAGCCTTGTTCTGACCTACGCACCCCGGCAGCTTTGATTCATTCCTCGCTTGCGCGTCGGTCTGGTTCCCATCCTCGCTCACGCTTCGGGCTCGCTTCGACCCTTCGCTCGCCCCCTCCGCTTTCCCGGTTACACTATCCCATGCCCGACCGCTCCGTCTCGCAAAGCCCGCACTCCAACCCCGCGCTCCTTGCTCAGTTTGGTGCTCCTGAGGAGACCACCGAGTACTACTCGCCCGTCCCCAAGGGCTACCAGCCCGGCCGGCACCGCTACGTCGCCGTGTTCGGCACGGTCATGTCCGGCCTGGGCAAGGGCATCTTCTCCTCATCCATCGCCAAGCTCCTGAAAGACAAGGGCCTCTCGGTCGCCCCGATCAAACTCGAGGGATACCTCAACATCGACGCCGGCACCCTCAACCCCTACCGCCACGGCGAAGTGTTCGTCCTCGACGACGGCACCGAGACGGACATGGACCTGGGCACCTACGAACGCATCCTCGATCAGAACCTCTCCTTTGACAACTTCACCACCGCCGGGCGCATCTACTCGACGATCCTCGACCGCGAGCGGCGCGGCGGCTACCTCGGCCGCGACGTGCAGATGATCCCCCACGTTACCGGCGAGGTGAAACGCATGCTCCGGCAACTGGCGATGACGGGATCGCCCCCACCCCAGCCCTCCCCCGCAAAGCCGGAGGAGGGTGTCAGCGGCGGGCCCGCCGACGTGGTCTTCGTCGAAGTGGGCGGCACCGCGGGCGACTTCGAGAACGGCTTCTACATCGAAGCCCTGCGCGAACTCGCCTTCGAAGAGGGCCCCGGCAGCGTGTGCTTTGTCGCGCTGACCTACGTCATCGAACCTGAGATCCTCGGCGAGCAGAAGTCCAAGGCCGCGCAACTGGGCATCAAGCGGCTGCTTGAGGTGGGCATCCAGCCGCACATCGTCGCCTGCCGCGCCAAGAACCCGGTGACCAACACCGTGCGCCAGAAGATCGCGATGTTCTCCAACGTGCCGCTCAATCGCACGTTTTCGATGCACGATCGCGAGTCGATCTACGTCATCCCTGATGCGCTGCGCGCCCAGGGGCTCGACCGGCAGGTGCTTTCGATCCTCAACCTGCATGATCGGGTGAACCAGGTGAGCGAAGACGCGGCCCGCGAGAAGTGGGGCGGCTTTGTCCACTCACTGACGCGGCCCAAGAAGCACAAGGTCAGCATCGGCATCACCGGCAAGTACGCCGCGCTGCGCGATGCGTATGCGTCCATCGACAAAGCGCTCGAACACTGCAGCGCCGAGATCTGCGCTGACATCGACGTGAAGTGGATCGACACGACGGAACTCAACGACAAGAACGTCGCCGCGGCGATGAAGGGGCTCAACGGCGTGATCGTGCCCGGCGGCTTTGGCGCGCGCGGCGTCGAGGGCAAGATCGCCTGCGTGCGCTACTGCCGCGAGAACCACGTGCCGTTCATGGGCATCTGCCTCGGCTTCCAGGTGGCGGTGATCGAGTTTGCCCGCAACGTGCTCGGCCTGGGCGGGGCCAATTCGACGGAGTTTGATGCGCAGTGCGCCGATCCCGTCATCAGCGAACTGCCCGAGCAGAAGCAGATCGAAGGCCTGGGCGGCACGATGCGCCTGGGCGGGCAGGAGATCATCATCGCGGCCGACTCGCTCGCCGCGTTTCTCTACCGCGACAGCCGGCAGCGCCGCGAGGCGCACGCCGCCGCCGGCGCCAAGGCGCCGTCGTTTCTCATCCGCGAGCGCTTCCGCCACCGCTACGAAGTCGAGCCGAAGTACGTCGATCAGCTCGAGGCGGCGGGGATGATCTTCTCGGGCCGGCATCCCAGGCACCCCATCATGCAGGTGCTCGAACTGCGGCACGGCGATCATCCGTTCTTCATCGGCGGGCAGTTTCACCCTGAACTCACGAGCCGGCCGTTGGGGCCGAATCCGCTGTTTGCCGGGCTGATTGCCGCCGCGGCCCAGCACGCCCGGCCGGACCTCAAAGCGGAGGAGGTGTCGGCCCGGTGGCTGCGCCCTTTCGACCCGAGCACGCCGGCAGCCGCGGCTGAGCCGGACGGGCCGCTGGTCGAGGTCCGCCGCGCCTCTGCGGCGCCGGCGCGGTGAGGCTCGCGCGACTGCAAAACCGTTGACCGTCGCCGCTTTGCGACTACCATCCCAACTGCCCGCAGGCCGGCCGCAAGGCCAGCCCGAGGCACGATTGGCGGCATAGCTCAGTTGGTTAGAGCGAGGGATTCATAAGCCCTAGGTCCGTGGTTCGAGTCCACGTGCCGCCACTTTCCCAGTCCAGTCGCAGCCAGCGGGTCATCACGATCCGCCGCGCACACGTCAGCATGGCAGCGCCTCGCCGCATTCGGTGCAGACGGGCGGTGTGCCGCGCGGATGATTGCAGGCCGGGCATCTTCCGGCCTGGATTCGCTTCACTCGACGATCTCTCAACCACTGGGCGCGCAGCGCATGCGCACCTCCAACCAGTCCCGCGTAGAAAAGTGAGTTTGTCACGAATCCCCGCCACAAAGGCAGGTAGGGCAGAATCATCGGGATCTTCCCCGTTCTCGGGTTCGTGACTTTCTTCTCATCGGAAGCCAGGCCGCCGCGCAGCCGCGGACTGATCGACAGCGACGCCATGACGACCGCCACATCGGGATCAGGTATCAGAGTGGCTCCGAACGTGTGCATCGGCCAGCCGCAGCCGATATGCCCGTGTCCCTGGACTTGGTACATGGGCCAGTGCCGCCACCAGTGCGTCCCCGGATAGAACGGAAGCAGCTCACGCACCTTGGGGGACGAGCGCCACGGCACACTCTCTACGAGATAACTGAAACCGGCGCGGCGGGTGACACTGACGACGCGAAAATAGTCTGGGTCAGAACTCAGGCGATACAGGTGGTCTCTCCTGGATACGTCGCCATTCGCGAATACACACCCCCAAGCCAGTGCGACATTCACGACCGCGCCGAGCAGCAGGAACACGAAGATGCGCCGCGCCCACTTCAGCATGGCAGCGCCTCTCCGCATTCGGTGCAGACGGGCGATGTGCCGCGCGGGTAGCCGCAGTGAGCGCAGCTACCTCGCTTCCTGCGCGTCATCCCGCGCGTCGCCCGCGCCGAATACACGAGCAGGAACAGGCCAACGCCATAGAACGCAGTGTTGAACGCGGATCCGCTCCAAATCGGCGTCACTGGGATCAGGCGAAAACTCCTTCCGTCTCCGAACTCCCAACCGCCGTACGTGGCAGAGTCCTCATCCGTATTAGATCTGCGGACGGGGTCCGGATTCCAGTCTCGCCAAGCAGTCAGTGTGTACATTGGCCATCCATGGGCCTGGCCCCAGGGCAAAGTCCCAACGGCCCCGAATCGTCTGTGCCAAGCGAGCCACCACGGTGTTGTGGAATACGTTCGAAGTGTGGTCAGATCAACCGCATCGGACAGACGATCGCAGACGTGAACTTCCTCGCTTCCGAATGCTCGTTGGACGCAGATCAACTCCCAATCCCCGCTCGTAACTCGTTCGTAGCGGACTTCTAGTTCCCTCAGATGGTTTCGTAGAGCACACCCCCAAGCCACCGCGACATTCACCATCGCGCCCAGCAACAGATACACCAGGATGCGTCGTACCCGCTTCAGCATCACCCGGATTCTACAGGCCCGGATACGCACCGATTCGCTCGGCGGCCGGTCCATCCCGCCAGCCTGAAGCCCGTACGATCCTCCGCACGCGCCAAGGATCGTCCCATGCCCGCCCCCGTTGCCTCATCGCCTCCAGCCACCGCCGCCGTCTTCCAGGCGCGCGGCCTCACCAAGACCTATCACGTCGGCGAGATCGACATCCAGGCTCTGCGCGGCGTCGATCTCGATCTCTTCGAAGGCGAGTTCATCGTCCTGCTCGGCCCGTCGGGCAGCGGCAAGTCCACGCTGCTCAACATCCTCGGCGGCCTCGACGTGCCCACCGCCGGCACCGTGCGCTACAAGGACCACAACCTCACTGAATATGACGAGGCGGCCCTGACGCGCTATCGCCGCGACCACGTCGGCTTCGTCTTTCAGTTCTACAACCTCATACCGAGCCTGACCGCGCGCGAGAATGTGGCGCTGGTGACGGATATCGCGCGCGACCCGATGCCGCCCGCCGAGGCGCTGCGGCTGGTCGGTCTCGGCGAGCGGCTCGATCACTTTCCATCGCAACTGTCCGGCGGCGAGCAGCAGCGCGTCGCCATCGCCCGAGCCGTGGCCAAGCGGCCGCAGGTCCTGCTCTGCGATGAGCCGACGGGCGCGCTCGACGTGCACACCGGCATCGTCGTCCTCGAAGCCATCGAGAAGGTGAACCGCGAACTCGGCACTGCCACGGCCGTCATCACGCATAACGCGGTGATCGCCAAGATGGCCGACCGCGTCATCGCGCTCTCCGACGGCCGCATCGCCACGGAACATCGCAACGACACCAAGACGGCTGCGAGGGAACTCGAGTGGTAGCGCTCGCTCGCACTCAACCCGGTGGAACGGTCGTCTCGACCGTCATGCAATCCAGTGGAACGCTCGTCTCGACCGTTGCGATCGTTCGGGCGAGACGCCCGAACCACCTTTCACCAGCCGAATCACTGGAGTGGTAGCCGCCGCATGATCCTCGCCGCGCTCCATCGCAAGCTGACGCGCGACCTGTGGTCGATGAAAGGCCAGGCGCTGGCGATCGCGCTGGTCATGGCCAGCGGCATTGCGACGTTCATCCTCTCCGCGGCCACCATGGCCTCGCTCCAGCAGACGATGGACACGTATTACGATCGGCATGGCTTTGCCGACGTGTTCGCCCAACTCAAGCGCGCGCCCAATCGTCTCGCCCAGCGCATCGCGGAGATCCCCGGCGTGGCCCAGTTGGACACGCGCGTCGTCGTCAATGTGAATCTGGATGTCGAAGACCTCGCCGAGCCGGCGCTGGGCCGGATCATCTCCGTGCCCGAATCGCACGAGCCGTGGATCAACGGGCTGTACCTGCGCGAGGGCCGCTACATCGAACCCAACCGGCGCGGCGAGGTGCTGGTCAGCGAAGCGTTCGCCAAGGTGCACGGCCTCGTGCCCGGCGACACGGTGCGCGCCGTCATCAACGGCCGGCGCGATGTGCTGCGCATCGTCGGCATCGCGCTGAGTCCGGAGTACGTCTACCAGATCCGGCCCGGCGACATCCTCCCCGACGACAAGCGCTTCGGCGTGTTCTGGATGAGCGAACGCGAACTGGCGCCTGCCTTCGACATGGAAGGCGCGTTCAACGACGTGAGCCTCATCCTCGAGCCCGGCGCGAGCGAGGCCGAAGTCATCCGCCGCCTCGATGCGCTGCTCGACCCGTACGGCGGCCTGGGCGCCTACGGCCGGGCCGATCACCCTTCGCACCAGTTCGTCTCCAACGAGCTGCGCGAGTTGCGCGGCATGGCCGTGATCGCGCCGCTCATCTTCCTGCTCGTCGCCGCGTTCTTGCTCAACGTCGTGTTCACGCGCCTCATCTCAACGCAGCGCGAGCAGATCGCGGCGCTCAAGGCCTTCGGCTACTCCAACTGGCAGGTCGGCTGGCACTACATGCAGATGGTGCTGGTCATCGCGATCGTCGGCGCCATCATCGGCACGGGCCTGGGCACGTGGATGGGTCGCGGCCTGGCGGTCATGTACACGCGCTTCTTTCACTTTCCGATCCTGGCGTTTTCGCTGCCGCCGCGCGTGGTCGTAACCGCCATCGGCATCTCGATGGGCGCCGGGTCGATCGGCACGCTGACGGCAGTCCGGCGCGCCGCCATCCTGCCGCCTGCACAGGCCATGCGCCCCGAGCCGCCCGCGAATTTCAAGCCGACCATTCTCGAGCGCCTCGGCCTGCAGCGGCTGGTGAGCCCGGCGGCGCGGACAATTCTGCGCGAACTCGAGCGCCGGCCGCTCAAGGCGGCGATCTCCTGCTTCGGCATCGCGATGGCTGCGGCAGTGCTCGTCGTGGGCAGCTTTATGAAAGACTCGGTGGACTACGTGCTCGATCTCCAGTTCCGCCGCGCTCAGCGCGAGACGATGACAGTCACGCTCAATGAGCCGATCAGCGGCCGGGCGGTGCGCGAGATGCTCCACCTGCCCGGAGTGCTCTCCGCCGAGGCGTTCCGCTCTGTGCCCGCGCGGCTTCGGCACGGCCACTCCACCCGCCGCGTCGGCGTCACGGCCATTGAGCCGGGAGCGCAGCTCTTCCGCGTCATGGATATCCACGGCGGCCTCGTCGAATTCGACCGCGGCGGCCTGTACCTCTCGACCAAGCTCGGCGACATCCTCGGCGCCGGTCCGGGCGACCTGGTCACGCTCGAAGTGCTCGAATCCGAACGGCCCGTCGTGCAACTGCCCGTCTCCGGGCTAATCGACGACTTCTCCGGCTTGTCCGCCTACATGCGGCTCGACGCCCTGCACCGCCTCATGGGTGAGCAGGACCGCGTCAGCGGCGCGTACCTGGCCGCGGATGATGCTCGCACCGATCGCCTCTACACCGAACTCAAGAACATGCCCGCCGTCGCCGGCGTGGCGCTCAAGAAGGCGACGGTCGAGAGTTTCAACAAGGTGATCGCCGAGAATCTGATGCGCATGCGGGCGGCAAACGTGATCTTCGCCGTAATCATCGCATTCGGCGTGGTGTACAACAGCGCCCGCATCAGTCTCGCCGAGCGCAGCCGCGAACTGGCCACGCTGCGCGTCATCGGTTTCACGCGCGCGGAGGTTGCGTCGATTCTCATGGGTGAACTCGCGGTGCTCACGCTCATCGCCATTCCGCTGGGGCTGGCGCTTGGATACACTCTCTCGGCTGCGGTCATCGCCTCTGTCGATTCGGAACTGTTCCGGATACCCATCGTGGTGAACCGAACAACCTACGGTTTCGCCGCGCTGGTCGTAATCCTCGCCGCGGTGGTTTCGGGCCTCGTCGTGATTCGGCGCATCGCCCATCTCGATCTGATCGAAGTCCTCAAGACGCGCGGGTGATTCATGAGAACGCTCATCAATCGAATCATCCTCATCGCCGTGGCGCTGGCCATCGTCGCCGCGATCGTGTGGGCCTTTCTTCCCCAGCCGGTGCCCGTCGACGTGGCCGAAGTGGTGCGCGGCCCGCTGGAAGTGACGGTCGAAGAAGACGGCCGCACGCGCATCCGCGACCGCTACGTGGTCTCGGCGCCGCTGACGGCCCAGTTGCAGCGCATCAGCCTCGATGCCGGCGATGAAGTGGTGGCGGGCCAGACCGAACTGGCCGTGCTCGAGCCGATGGATCCTTCGCTGCTCGATGCCCGCGCAGCCCTTGAGGCCGAGGCCCGCGTCCGCCGCGCGGAGGCGGCGCTCGACCGCACGGCCGCTGAACTTCAGGCCGCCACGGCGCGGCAGCAGTTCGCTGCGGTGGAACTCGACCGCGTCAAGACCGCCTTCAACCGGCAGGCCGCGAATCAGGTCGAACTCGACGCCGCCCAGGTCGCCGATCGCACGGCCCGCGCCGATCTTGACGCCGCCACATTTGCGCGCAAGATCGCCGAATTCGAACTCGAACTCGCCCAGGCGGCACTGCTTCGCACCCGGCCCGCGGGCGAGGGCGAGAGCAGCAGCGAATATCTCGTCATCCGCTCGCCCATCACCGGTCGCGTACTGCGCGTCATCCAGGAAAGCGCCGCGGTCGTCAATCCCGGCTCACCGCTGATGGAGCTGGGCAACCCGGCCGATCTCGAAATCGCCGTCGATGTCCTTTCGACCGACGCGGTGCAGATCGAGCCGGGCGCGCCGGTGCACATCGAGCGCTGGGGAGGCGACGAGCCGCTGGGCGGGGTGGTGCGCCTCGTCGAGCCGCAGGCATTCACGAAGATCTCCGCGCTGGGGGTCGAAGAGCAGCGCGTCTACGTCATCATCGACTTCACCGACCCGTTCGACAAGTGGCAGTCGCTCGGCGACGGCTACCGCATTGAAGCCGGCATCGTCACCTGGCGCGCTGACGACGTCATCAAGGCCCCGGCGGGCGCGCTCTTCCGCCGCGGCCAGCAGTGGGCCGTCTTCGCCGTGCGCGATGGCAAAGCCGTGCTCCAGCCGGTCAGCGTCGGCCACCGCACAACGCTCGAAGTCGAGATCCTCGAAGGCCTCGGACCCGGCGAGGTCATCATCATCCACCCCAGCGACGAAGTGAGCGAAGGCGCCGCCGTGAAGGCGCGCGAGTAGCACTTCCGAAGCCAAATCCAAAAAGCAACGCGACCGCCATGGGCGGCCGCGCGCGGGAGGAAAGAGAGAAGAAAGGCGCGACGGCCCCTTTCGAGGCCGCGCGCCAACCGAGTGAAGAATCCGTGGAAAGAGGCAGGCGGGTGTGTCGAACCACGCAGCCCGCGTCTTTCCGTATCGTCACAGGCCGGCTACGTTGCTCGTGGTGCACGAGCCGCCCTGAATGAGTTGCAGGAATCCACCGCACGCCTGGTTGCCGGCATTGCCGGAGATTGAGCCGCTGCCGTTGCCAGTCGAGAAGACGCCCGGAGGAGTAACAATCTGAAGCTGGCTACCACTCAGGCCGAGCTGCGTGCCGGCGCACGGCTGACCGTTGGGAATGACGAAACTGCCTTGCGACGTCGCAAACAGCAGCGCCTGCTGCGCGTTGGGCGCAGCTCCCGACCAGCTGACGGTCACCTGCCCCGGGCACGTGCCGGTGAGGCTCAGCGTGTAGCCGCCGCCCGTGCAGGTCGTGTTCAGGTGCACGGTGATGTTGTTGCTGTCGCGGTTGCTCACGACGAGATCGGCCGAGCCGTTGCCGTCGAGATCGCCCGCTTCGGCCGACTCGGGATTGGCGCCACTGGCAAAGAGCGTCGAAGCGCCGAACGCGCCCGAGCCGTTGTTGAGCAGTACGCCGAAGTTTCCAGAACTCTCGTGCGTCGTGATGAGATCGAGCGAGCCGCTGCAATCGATGTCGGCGACGTTGACGTTGGACGTGTCAAGCCCGCCGGTCGGGTAGTGCACGGGGCCGCTGAAAGCCATGCCCCCGCTGGCGAGGAACACTGTGGCGCTCTCGAAGTTGTCGCCGTTGGTCGCCGCGGCGATGTCATCGCGCCCGCTGCCGTTGAGATCGGCAGCGATGATGCCCTCGGGGCGGCGCTGGCCGCCGACGGAGAGGGTTCCGGCGGGACTGAATGAGCCGCTGCCGTTGTTGGCGAACAGCGAGATGCTGCGGTCGTCGTGGTTGGAGACGGCCAGGTCGTTGTCGCCATCGCCGTCGAAGTCGCCCAGTGCCGCGCCGCGCGGCTCGGCGCCGGCCGCCAGGGTCGTCACGGCGAACGAGCCGCTACCGTTATTGATCAGCACACTGGCGCTGTTGCTGTCGCGATTGGCCACGGCCAGGTCAGCGATGTTGTCTCCATTCAGGTCGGCCACGCTCAGGCCGCGCGGATTGGCTCCGACGGCGAACGAGCCGCTGACCGTGAACGAACCGGCGTTGTTAATGAGGATGGTGACGCGCCCGGTGTTCTGCAGCGCGACGGCCAGGTCCGCGTCCGTGTCGCCGTCGAAGTCGGCCGCGACGATCGAGCCGGCGCCGCTTCCACTCGGAAGTTGGATCGAAGCGCTCTGGTTGAGCGAGCCGTTGCCGCTGTTGAGCAGGATGATCACGCGATCGGGCGTGTCAACCGTCACGGCCACGTCGAGCCCGCCGGCATTGTCGAAGTTGGCAATCGCAGAGTCGGCGGGCCGCGGGCCAACCGCATAAGGAACCGGGGCCTGGAAACTCACTTGCCCGAAAGCGCTGGCGCCCAGGAACAGGCTGGGGGCGAGCAAAAGGAATCGTCGTCGAAGTGTCATGGTGGCTCTCCTTTCGAGGTCTCTCGAAATCGCGATGAAGTCCGTCGTGTCCGGCGCCGAGGGGCGGCGCCGACCCAGGCCGGTGGATTGCACGTGCAGTCCTGACTGACCCAGCCTTAGTCGATGGAACGGCGGTTTGTGAAATGCCCGCCTGCGGCTTTCGCCGCAGGCGGGAGGAGGAGGAAGTGGTGTGGCGTTACTGAATCTGCACGAACGAGGCCGAGATGCCCTGCCCGCCCCGTCCGACGCGGATGACGTCGTCGGTGTTGATGCGCGGGCCGGTGGGGCGGCCGTCGGCGCCGGGCGTGACGCCGAAGATGTCCTTGCGGAACGTGCCGCGGCCGAAGCCATTGGTCACCATGGTGCCGACGACGCGGCCGTTGATGGTGATCTGCAGAGTCATGTTCTGCGGGGCGTTCTCGACCTGGACCTCGAGGGTCTGGTCAAGCAGGCCGTTCTCGGGCGACTCTTTGTACTTGGCCTTGAGGACGACCCCGTTCTGCGTGGCGTTGGCTTCCCAGATCTTGTCGTCGGGGTTCGCCTGGGCCGAAGCGGTGTTGAACGCCATGAGGGCAAGCACGAGAACCGAAAGCAGCGAGGTGATTTTGCGAGCGGAAAACATTGGAAACTCTCCTGAATTCACTGATGGTGTAGGTGTGGAACAGTTCAGACGATTGAGCACGAGGTGGTGAGTTGCAGGCTCACCGCTGCAGCGAAGGGCCCGATATGCAAGGCCCGTGCCAGAATCGCGCCGCGGAGCGGCGATGCGCGCGGCAACAGGCGCGCCGATCCTCGCAAACAAGCACTAATACAGCGGTTTTAAGGGGTTCTTGAGCCCTTTCCAAGGCAGGAAAGAGACATGAAGACGGGCCCACCAGTCGCGCCGGTGACGGATCCGATCGCGTCCGCTGGCGACCGATTGGTGGTGTTCGGGCGTAAAACTTTGGCCAGTAGGTTTCCCGATGGAAAGGAATGCCCGTCGAGCAAACGGACGAAAATCGGGGAAGAAACCCTGATTAACTCTCTTGCAATGCCCCCGGTTTTCGATAACATAGACGCTCGGGTGCAGCGGTTGACACTGCTGCCCGTTTGCGCGTGCCCATGTGGAAGCGAAGAAGTGAGAGACTCCTCCACATTCCTGACCGCAGGCCGGTTCTCCAGCCGCGCTTTTACGCTGCTTGAGCTGCTGGTGACGATGTCGCTCGTCGCGATCCTCATTTCCCTGCTGGTGCCGGGCGTGCAGTCCGTCCGCGCTCGATCTCGCGCCTATGCGTGCCAGGTCAACCTGCGCAGCGTGTCATTTGATTTTGCGATCTTCGCCGACTCGTCGCTGCACGGCAACCGAGGCGACGATACCGGCGCCACGTTCCGGCTCGAGACTTTCCAGGAATCGCAGTACGGCATCGATGAGTTCTGGCGGCGGCCCGGGTCGGTCTTCACCGGCGGCGTCGCCGACCTCGGCGTCATGGGCTGCGATGAAGTGCGCGGCGAGATCGTTCTCCGCTCCGATACACCCTGCCGCAGCGGAGCCGTGCAGCCGGCCCGAAACGTCTCTTATGCCTTCAACCTGCAACTGGACTCGCCGGAGCAGTTTATCGATGGGTTCTGGGTGGCGCGGCAAGTGCCGTTGACTGACCGCATCCTCAACTCCCCCGTTGCGCGGCCCGACGAGATCCCGCTCCTGTGGGACATCGACGGCGCGGTCGCGTTTGAGAGAGGCATTACGCCGCACTACTCCGCCGCGCCCAGCAAGCCCGGCCGGCCCTATGGCGACGGGCAGGAGTGGTTCCCCTCGCTGCGGCACGGCGGAAACGTCCAGATCGCCGCCCTCGATGGCTCGGTGCGCGCGACCGATTCGCCGCTGGAAGACAGTGACTGGCGCTGGGATTACCGGCCCGTTCACTGAGCCGTGCTTCCGAGACGCACCGGCGGCTGACTACACTGTCGTGCTTTGAAACTGCTGCAGAAGTTCGCATTGCTGCTTTCACTGCTCGGACTCAGCGTGGTGCTGAGCCTCGGATTTGCCGCGTGGAGCGTGCAGACCGTCAGCGAGGAGGTCAGCAGCGCCTACAGCGACCTCACCTTCGTCCTCGATCAGCTCGACCGCATCAAGCAGGCGTTCGAGCACGACCTGGCCGCGATCAACCAGGCCAACGACGGTGGGTCGGCGCTGGTCGAGCGCATCCCGCTCGACACCCAGATCGATCCGGCGGTCGAGGCGCTGCAGGCGACGCCCGGCTTTCGCCGCCGCGTTGGAGAGAGCACTTCGACGCTCATGATGACGCTGGTCAGCCGGTGCAAGAGTCTTATGGGAGAGTATCAGGACGCGACACTTGCCGCCGGGCCGTTGCCGAGGGACCATCCCGTGCGCGCCGCGACGCAGGAGCAGTTCGAAGCCACGCACGCGCTCATCGAGCGCGTGCAGGCCCAGTTGCTGCGCGACGTCGAGATTTCGCTGGTCTACGGCCGCGACCTGCGCGCCATGCTGCTGCGCATCATCGCGGCGTCGCTGGCGTTTTCGGTGCTCGTGGCGCTGCTGGCGCTGATCCTCCTGCGGCGGTGGGTGCTGGCGCCCATCACCAGTCTGCGGAAGGCGACCGGCGAACTGGCGGCTGGAAACCTGGGCTACCGGCTGGAGGTGCGCACGGCCGACGAGTTCGGGCAGTTGTCCGGCGAAGTCAACCACATGGCCGAGATGGTCGTCGCCGCCCAGCAGCGGCTGGTCGAACGCGAGCGGCTTGCGGCCGTCGGTGAACTCGTGCGCCGGCTCGCCCACAACCTGCGCAACCCGCTCGCGGGAATCCGTGGCCTCGCCGAACTGACTCTGGACGAACTGCCGGCGGACTCGGAGCTGGCCGAGAACCAGACGCGGATCGTCAGTGCCGTGGACCGCTTCGAGAAGTGGCTCGCCGAACTGCTGCGCTCGACCAGCCCCATGAAACTGCAGCGCGAGACGATCGCCTCGGGCGAACTGTTCGAGAGCCTGCGCGCCTCACACGCCCCGATGGCCCGGTCGAAGAGGATTGCCCTTGAGTTTGTTGATGCGGGCCTGCCGCCGTCGTTTCGCGCCGACGCGGCTCACATCGAGCATGCGCTGGTCGCAATCGTCAGCAACGCGATTGAAGCAGCGCCCGAAGGGGGCAAGGTGCGCGTGACGGCCGGGGTTGAGGAATCGGCCCAGGGGGCGATGGTGTCCATATGCGTGGATGATTCAGGCCCGGGGGTGGCGCCGGAGGCGTTGGGGCGGATTTTTGTGCCTCACTTCACCACCAAGAAGCACGGGACTGGCATCGGCCTTGCAGTAGCGCACAATGTCATTGCCGCCCACGGGGGGCGAATCCGCGTCGAACGCTCTGCAGACCTCGGCGGAGCCGCTTTTATCGTGACCTTCCCCGTGGCAGGCGGCGCTTAGGAGCCCGAAGTGGCCAAAATTCTCGTCATCGAAGACGAAGAGAACCTGCGGTACTCGATCAAACGCACCCTGGCCAAGGCCGGGCACGCGGTGTTTGATGCCGATCAGGTGGCGCCTGCTCTGGAAATCGCCAGCGCACAGGAGCCCGAAGTGGTGATCACGGACCTCAATTTGCGCGGCGGCGACGATGGCCTGGAGATTGTCAAGCGGCTGCGGGCCGAGGGGCAGAGCGCCGCCGTAGTCGTGATCACCGCGTACGGTTCGGTGGAGACGGCCGTCGAAGCGATCAAACAGGGCGCCGATGAGTTTCTTCAGAAGCCGCTCTCGATGGAGGAACTCAAGGTCGTCGTCGGGCGCGTCCTCGAGAATCGCAAGGTGCGAAGCCGCCTCGACCTCTACGAGCGCATCGAGCGCTCAAGCCGCGGTGAAAAAGAAATGCTCGGCGCCAGCCCGGCGTGGCGCAAAACGGTCGAACTCGCTCAGCGCCTGGCCCAGTTGCCGGTCAAATCCGGGACCGAACCGACGACCATCCTGCTGCTGGGCGAGACGGGCGTGGGCAAGGGCATGCTGGCGCGGTTCATCCACGAATCCTCGGCCGAGGCGAACGAGCCCTTCGTGCACGTCAATTGTTCGGCGCTGCCCGCCAATCTCATCGAGGGTGAACTCTTCGGCCACGAGAAAGGCGCCTTCACCGACGCGCGAGAGTCGCGCCAGGGACTCTTCGAACTGGCCGACGGCGGAACCATCTTTCTTGATGAAATCGGCGACATGCCCATCGAACTGCAGAGCAAACTGCTCATCGTCGTCGAGCAGGGCACCTTCCGCCGCGTCGGCGGGTCGACGGAGCGGCGCGTGAACATGCGCATCCTCGCCGCGACCAACCATGATCTGAAAGAACGCGCCGAGCGCGACGAGTTTCGCAGAGATCTGTTCTACCGGCTGAGCGGGCTGACGGTGCCGATCCCCGCCCTGCGCGATCGGCCGGGCGACGCGCTGCTCATTGCCGAATCGCTGCTGGCCGCTGCGGCTCGCAAGTTTCACCGGGATCGTCTGCACTTCACCGCCGAGACGAAGCGCGCCATCGAAGCGCACAACTGGCCCGGCAACGTGCGCGAACTGGCCAACGCCATTCAGCGCGCCGCGCTGCTGGCCGAAGGCGACGCCGTGCAGCCGCACGACCTGGCGCTGGGCAGCACCAGGATTCCATCCGCTGCGCCCGGCGGCGCCGGCAGCGCCGCCCCGGCCCCGGCCGCCAGCATCGATGGTCTGACATTTGACTTCGATCACGGTTCGTTCACCGCCGAAGCCGTCGAAGAGCGGCTCATCCGTGAAGCCCTGCGCCACGCGCGCGGCAATGTCTCGCGCGCGGCCAAACTGCTGGACATGAATCGAAGTTCGCTGCGCTATCGCATCGAGCGCTACAAGCTCGATGAGTTCATTCAGGAAGTGTCGACGACATGAGCCGCATCTGCTTCCATTCCTGCTCACCGGTTTCGCTCTGCCTCGCGGCTGCCGTCGCGGCGTGCTTCACCGGCGCGTGCCTCGGCGACGACGATCCTCGCACCTATGCCGACCCCCTCGGCGACGCGGTTGTCCGCCGAACCGACTTCGGCGCCGACGGCCCGCTCAATGCGCAGGCCGGCTTACCTGATCTCCTCGGCATGGCGTATGGCGGATGGACCACCAGTTCTCCCACCACCAATCCCTACAACGGCCGGTGGATCGATCCGCGCGACACAAACCTCTTCCGTATCGATCTCGTCTTCGACGGCGTGGTCAACCCTCCCGGGCCGCTCAATCTGCAGGGCGAGGGGTATGACCCCTTCCGGTACGGCTTGAATCCGGTCTACGGCTACATCGAGTTCGATCTCGACTCGCGCCTCGACACCGGCGGCGAGATCGACAACGTCCGCAACCGCCCGCTGGGCAACGTGTCGCGCTTCGGCGGACGCTTCGGAGATTCCGTCGGCGAGCGCGCCGCGATTACCGCGGGCGACTTCGACGGCAATCTGCTCACGGCGCCGCTCGTCGAGCGTTCCGGCGAAGAAATGCACCTGGCTTTCTGCGCCTGTTTCGGCGTCACCATCACGCCGATCAACGATCCAACTCCCAACACGTTCGACGCCGGCGACACGTGGATTGTCGCCGGGCGCTTCCTCGCGCGCACGCACGCTTTCAGCCAGTACAGCGGCGCGTTCGGCGGGTCGCGCTCGGGTGAATACGACCCGGTCATCAAACTGCGCTTCCAGCATGATGTGCCCAGCGATCGGACGACCATCACGCTTATCCACGGCCTGGACAACAGCGGCACGGCGGCGCTGCTCGGCCAGGCGACGCAGCCCATCGACTTCAACGCGGGCAATCAGACCAGCATCCTCGAGTTGCTCACCGAGATCCGCTTCACCGCCCAGCACACCA
Organism: Planctomycetota bacterium; assembly: GCA_963205185.1. Lineage (GTDB taxonomy): Bacteria > Planctomycetota > Phycisphaerae > Phycisphaerales > UBA5793 > UBA5793. The sequence continues at coordinate 15,896 of CAUJHZ010000027.1, forward strand.
ATGACCCGGGCCAGGGCACGCCGTTCGATCTGCTCCGCGACTGGGCGGACAACAACCACGCCGAACTCGATGAGTATCTCCGCGTCCAGCAGTGGGAAGTGCTCGCCCTTGTCGGCACCACTTATGCGCAGGCGCAAAACGATGCGATCCTCGTCTGGACCGATGTCGGACCCGATTTCGGCAAGGGTGATTGCGATGGCGATGGATTCGTCAACGGTCAGGATCAGCAGGTGCTGATGACCGCCATCGCCAACTCCGACGGCACTTCATTCGACGCCGATGGCCAGCCGAATGGTCAGACTACCCTGCGCGATTTCGGCCTCAACTTCGCGCTGTACGATCTCGATTACGACGGCATCATGGGCTCGCTCGATCTCGCCCAGATCGGCTACGAGAAGCCCGGCGACGTGAACAGCAACGGCCGCGTGAACCAGTTCGACCTCGCGCTCATCAAGGCGATGCGCGGCTTGCGGGCCGGCCACCCGCTGTTCAATCCAGCGGCGGACATGAACCACGACGAGCGCATCGACTCGCTCGACGAGCAGCTCTTCATCGACATGATCGTCGGGAGCGTGCGGCGCTAGGGCGTCTCGGGACGTTCCTCCACGTTCACGCGAATCTCGCTACTGTTGGCCCGCACCTCCGGCAGGTACATCGCATGGCCGAGCAGCGGCAGGGCGTGGAAGCGGCCGGGCACTTCGGCCCGCGCTTCGTAGCGCACCTGCCAGTACCCCTGGCCGAGCTGGTCCACGAAGAACGCCACCTTGCGGTCGCGCAGTTCCTGATGCACCCAGCGCGAGCGGCCCGTCAGATTGCTCGCGTCGCCCGTGATCGACCACGGGTCGAACGCCCGCCGGCCATCCTGATCGGTCGCCTGCCCATCGGCAAAGAGGCGCTGCGCGGCAGAGTTGGTGAGTTGATGGATGTACATCGATTCGCCGCTGCGGATCTGCGTCGCCTCGAAGCCCGCCGGCTTGAGGTCTTCGAGCACGAGATACTCATAGTCGTTCTTGGCTTCGATGGTGAGTACGACCTCGACCCGGTCGCCGCTGTTGATGTGGTCTTCATCCCCCAGCGGCACGCGCAGATACTCAACGCCGCTGAGCAGCGTGGGCGCGGGCACGAGGCGGTAGTAGTCGCGGCGCACGAAAATCTCGTTGCCGGCCGGCGTCACGGGTTCCTCGGTTGAGAAGAACTCCGCCTGGGCCGCGAAGTAGAGCGCCGTGTCGCCTTCAAGGCGGCGGATGCGGATCGTGTTGGCGCCTGACTGGATGCTCGCCGCCGGCACGGCGAAGACCGCCGGGGCGCTGAGAATGCTCTCGCGCGTCACCTCCGACTTGCCGACGAGGCGACCGTTGACCATCACCTCATAGCGGCCGGTGGCTTCGAGTTCGCCGCTGGCGCGAAGGTAGTCGCACAGCGTGAGCACGGCCATGGCGGTGTCGCGCGTGTTGGTCCATTGCGCGCCGCGCCGGTTGCGGATGAGCCAATTCGTCGCAGGCTCGATAAGTTCGCTATCGGGCGCGATCGCCAGCAGCGCGCGGAGGCACAGCGTGGTGGACTCAATGCCGCCGTCCCACCAGTAGCGATAGCCGCCTTCGCGCCCCCAGTGCGCGGTGCCCATGACGGTGGCTGGCGAGCCGTCGGCGTTTTTGACGAGGATCGACTGGTCCGGGCGGTCGTCGCGGATCACGCCGTTTTCGAGATTGCGAGCCAGCGTCTGCGCCTGCTCGGCTTTGCCGAGATAATGAGCGCTGAGCGCCAGCAGAGCCCGGCCGGTGGCGCTGAGTTGATCGCGCTTCTGCCACAGGTTGTCAAACGCCGTCGCGACCGCTGCGTGCGCCTCGAGCGGCTGGCTCGTCGCTTTGCTTGCGGCCAGGGCATGGAGCATCCACGCCTGGAGTTCCGGCACGTCGCGCGCCGTGTTGAGGCGCTGCACGAGATAGTCCGCGCCGGGTGTGATCATGTCGCCGGCCACGTCGAGTTCCGCCTGCCGCGCCAGCGCCAAGCCCCAGACGACGTACGCGGTCATGTAGCGGTCGCTCTCGCCGCCTTTCCACCAGCCCCAGCCACCGTCATCGTGCTGCATGTCATCGAGCCGGCTCAGGCCCGCGGCAACGATCTCGTCGAGTTGATCGAGCCCCTTTGCATCGCCGCGCGGCTGCGCGGGCTTGCCTTGCGCCATCTCGATGCCGCCGAAAGTGCGATCGGCCACGTCCTCGGCTTCGAGCCCGAGATCGGTCAGTGTGCGATTCACAATCACCGCCGGCAGGAAGCGGCTCATGGTCTGCTCGACGCAGCCGTACGGATAGTCGAGCAGGTAAGGCAGGGCGTCGAGCATCGTCACGGCCATGCTTGGCGTGACCTGTACGCTCATGGTCGTCGTGCCGACGCGCCGAGCTTCGGGAAGTTCGAGCGTCACGATCGCCTGATCGCCTCGCGCCTTGCCGGAGACGGCCACGAATTTGTCGATGCCGTGGTCATGCACGGGGAACGTGGCGCGCACGGCGTCGGCGATTTCGGTGTCCTCAATCTTGGTTCGGACGGTGACCGCAGCCGTGCCGCTCTTGTCGGCAATGAACTTGAGATCGAATCGCGTCTCGCCGCCCGGATCGATGACGCGGCCGGCGCCGGGCGCGAGTCGATCGTGGAAGTTGCCGTCTCCGCCGCGCCGGCCGCGGTAGATCAGGCCCTCCATGTCAACGAACGGGAGTTGCGAGATGCGCTCGTCCGTGTTGTTGCGGACGATGTAGGAGATGACGAACTCATCGCCGACGGTGATGAAGCGCGGCCCCTGGATGCGCACGGTGATGGGCTTGTTGGTGCGCGCCGTGGTCTCACCCATGCCAAACTTCGCGCCCGTCGTATTGGCGCGCGTCTCGGCCTTCCAGCGCGTGAGGGTTTGCGGGTAGGGGACGGTGACGGCAGCGCTGCCGGTTTCGTCGGTGATCACGCTCGCGTTCCACAAAGCCGTGGCGCGGAAGTCCGTGCGCACGACGATGTCGGCCGGCGGCTGGCCCTGCTCGGGCGATCCGGCGGGCGGCGCGCCGGCGGCCTCAGACGCCGGGCTGGCCATCGAGTACGCGGCGAAGTCCTCGCTGGATTTGGCCCTCAACATCTCGCCCGAGTCATCGCGGAAGAAGCCGGTGGAACCGCCGCCTCCAACGGCGGCATTGCTGCGCGCGCCTTCCCTTCCCTCCGCGACGAAGCGAGCATCTTCGTACCGACCTGATTCGGTCTTGACAAGGCGAATCAGCGGCAGTTCTTCCAGGCTGCCGTCGGTCATGACGGCGTTGCGCTGCTTGCGATCGTAAAAGAACGCGCGCGGATCACCGGCGTACGCGCTCTGGATGTACAGCACTGATTCGTCGAACACCGACACCGCGACTTCCGCCGAAGCCGGGCGGCCTTGGTGGTCGGTCGTCGTGATCTGGAGCGTGCCCTCGGCGCCGGGTTCGTACATCTCCTGGTCTGCCGTAACGGCGACATTGAGAAACTGTTCGACCGGCGGAACGACAATCTCCTCGCTCGTTTGGGACATCTCTGCGCCGCTCACCATCGCCGCCGAGAGGAACACGTTGGGGATGTAGGCGTCGCGCACGTCGATGTTGAGGAGTTTGACCGTGCCGGGCACGTGCACGAGTTGCCACTCGTACAACTCCTCGCCTTCGATGGTGAACAGCACATAGCGGTTGCTCGATGAGGTCGAGATCATGACCGGCGCGGTCGCGCCGGCCGTAAACGTGCCCTTGTCGGCGATGATTTCGACGCCGTCGTTGTGGTAGCCCAGGCTCGCCGTCTGCTGCGTCGTCACCCACGCTGCCGTTTGCGCCGTCACGGGCGCGAGCGGCGGATCGGGGCTGACCCATTCGATGATGTAGTAGCCTTCGCGCTGGGCGGTGAAAGCGAACGTCGCCTCGCCGTTCTCATCAGTCACCACCTTCTCCGACGCCACTTTTTCGGAGCGGTACCCGCGAAAGATCGGCTGCCACCGGTGGTGTTCTTCAGGGCGTGGCGGAGGCGGAAAGACGCCGTACTGCTCGCGCAGCCGCGCGACGCCGTCGAGAAGCACTTCCCGGCCGGCAGGATCGACCCACACCTCATCCCACCATTGGCGCGTCACCGTCACCGTGCCTTGCACCGCCACCGGAGATCCGTTGGGGTCGAGCGCCTTAATGCTGGTCTCGATCTTGTCGCCGGGCCGGTGAATCTTGTGCGCCACCTCCGGGTAGACGAAGTAACTCTGCCTCGTCACGCGCACGCTCCCGCTTCCGGTGATCTCGCGCCGCGACAGGTCGGTCACGCGCGCTTCGATGGTGTATTCGTAGTCCTGATCGGCGTCGAAAGGCGTCTCGAAGGTGATGCGGGCCCGACCCTCGGCGTCAGTCTTGAGTGTCTCAGTCTTGATCGTCTCGCCGGTCCACCAGCCGTAGTAGTTCCAGCGATCCGAGTCGTCGTAGAGCCACGGGTAGGCGCGCGGCCGCTCGTACGTGTGCCAGAAGGGCCGCTGCTTGACCACGACCTCCACGTCGGCGCTGGCGACCGGGCCGCCGAAGTAGTATTCAGCGATGATGTCGGCGGTCACGACGTCGCCCATGCGGAACAGCTGCGGCTTGCCGTCTTCGCCTTCGAGCGGCTTGACCGTCACCATGAACTCCGGCAGTTTGTACTCCTCAAGACGAAACAGCGTAGCAGACGCCACCTGATTCTCGTTGCCGGCCGCATCGCGCGTGCTGAACTGGATCGTGTACTCGCCCAGCGGCCAGTCGGACTGGAGTTGCAGCGAGGCGAACGCGCTGCCGAACTCACTCAGCTTCGCCTCGCCGTCGAAGACCGCGGTATCGCGCGAATCGACGATGCGGTAGTGCAGCGTCCGTCCGGCGGGGGTGGTCCAGCCGTTCTGACTCCAGGTGCGCGCGACGAAGCGATAGTTCGCCGTGTCGCCGGGGCGGTAGGCCGGGCGATCGCTGTGCGCATAGATGCGCCACTGCTCGCTTTCGTCGCTGCGGTCCCACCAGTAACCGTCGTAGGACGTGAGGATCGTCTGCCGCGCGCCGTCGCCGGCGAGAATGAGCAGACTCACATCCTCCGAGGAGCCGATCGCGGCCTTGGCCTGCAGATGGGCGATCCCCTGAGCATCGGCCGCGGCGGTGTAGCTGTTACCCGTCCACTGCTGCCCCTCAGATGTCGTGGCGAGATCCCACGCGCGGAACTGAACATCCGGCGCCGGTGCGCCCGTGAGCGCATCGCACGCGTAGAGCAGCACCTTTTCGCCCCGCCGTTTGGAGATGACCACCAGGTCGCTCACCAGCACCAGATCGACCACGCGGAGATCCGCTCCCGCCTGAGCCACGAGAATGTACGCGCCGCCCGGCAGCGGCTCATCGAGTTGAATCTGATCAGACATCGGCTCATGCCGGCCCGTGTCGCCGGTCTGTTTTGACCACTTGCGCGCCACCTCCGCGCCGGTTAGATCCACGTGGCGGATCCACGCCTCGGCCACACCGCCCGAGGAGTGGCGCCAGTTGTCCGGCTCATCAGATTTCACAGCGCCCGTGAGAGCGGTGCGCTCGCGCAGGTTGACGCGGTAGAGGACGAAGTCGATCTGCTCCACATTGCGCCACTGGGCGTCAAACGCGATCTCGGAATTGGGCAGAAAGGCCTGGCTCACGTACACGTTCAGCGCCGGCAGAACGATGTCGTTGTAACGCCGGAGCACTTCGTCGCGATCAATCTCCTCCGGCTTGAATTCATCGAGCAGGCGCTTGTAGAGTTCGGCGGCACGGACGTAGTCAGGTTTCCAGTTCCACTGGCCGCTCTCGAGCACGTCGACCTCGCCATAGCGCGTGCACCATTCCGCGAAGGCCATCAGCGCATCCACGTAGCGCGAGTCGCGAGCGCCGGTTTCAAGCGCCGCTTCGAAGTGCCTGGTGACCTGCTGGATCGAGCGCGGGTCGCGGCCGGTCACGTGGCGCATCTTCATCGCAATCTCAAAGTGCGCGCGGGTGCGGTCGGATTCGCTTTGCGCGATCTGGAGCACGTTGCGCAGCACGTCGAGCGGGACGACGGTGTATCGGCCGCGCCAGCGCCAGTCGCCTCCCTCGGCGTCGAGCGCGCGCCAGACGATGGAGATGTAGCGATCGCGCGCGGCGTCAATGTCGCTGCTGTTCGCCCACCACTGCAGCGCCTGCGCGTAGTACGACCAGGCCGACTGGGCATTCGAGCGGCGGGCGCCCTGCAGCCACGAGTCGCCGAGCGATTCATTGGCCGCCGCCCAGACGAGATCGCGGTCCTCCATCCGATCGATTTCATCGACGAGTGCGGTCAGTTGCTTGCGCGCGGCCTGCAGGGAGTCGTCGGCCGCATCGCTCGGCGCAGCGCGCCAGAGCGTGTCTGCCAGGCGGAAACGCACCCAGCGCTGCTCCGCGGCCGGCACATCGAGCGCTTTCGCCTGCTCGTAGAGTTCGTGCGCCCGGCTGTAGGACTTTTCAGCGTAGAACTGCTCGGCCTGCTGCTTGATCTGCTCATAGCGGCCGTCCTGGGCCCGTGCCGATCGAACGCCACCGAAAAGACCGAACAGGAGCGCGGCGAACAGCAGGGTGCGAATCAGTGCGGCACCGCGATCCGGCAGGATGCGGGCGGCGGCAGGCGTTGCAGACATGGTGCTTCTCCATCCCGGATAGTCGCGTCAACAAATCAGGACGCATGAACCCGGCCAATCTTACCCGTTCCGGGCGGTTTCCCCGGCACTCCGTCCCCGCCGGCCAAAGTCCGGTAGGGCGCCGGCGCAGACGGCACCATCGACACGACCGGCGCGGCTTCAAGCGCAACGCAGCCGTATCGCTCGACGCCGCGCCAAACCGTGGCACCCTTGATCTGGTGGAGTTCAGCGCGCGATGCGGCTTCACCGCCCAGGATCGAGATCGCGCAAAACTGCAGACGCGGAAGGAATCACGTCATGCGCATGGCAGCGGTAACGGCAGTGTGTGCGACCCTGATGCTCATTCAGGCCGGTCCGGCGCACGCCCAGGTGCAGGAGTTCTCCAGCGACGTGGACAACTGGCTTTACAACGCCGACCAGGTGCAGCGATTCGCCTTCGACTCGTTCTACCCCGGCATTGACGACAAGGGCGATCTCACGCCGCAGACCGTCAGCATCGACCTCGGCGTGACCCAGCTGACCATCACGCGCAACGATGGCGGCGGCGCGCTGCGCGATGCGAGCATTCCGTTCGGCTGGGTCTCCGATGCGCCGCTCTATGCCACGAGCGGCCCCGGCTCGACGTGGGAGTTCTCCACGCCCATCTATTCCTTTTACGTCTACTACGGCTCGCTTTCGATCACGTCCCAGGCGGCCATGAAGCTGTACTCGGGCGGCCAACTCATCGCGACCGTCATGCGCTACAGCGGAAGTCTCGACGGCGTGTTCGCCGTCGGCCAGGGGTTCGTTTCGCAGACGCCCATCGACAAGATCGAGTTCTACAAAGCCGGGTCGGGCGATTCGGTGCTCATCGGCGCTTTCGTGGGCCTTGCCGACGGAGAGCCCTCGCTGGGCACCGTGCGCATCTCCGGCTATCGCGGCCCGCAGGGCGAGGTCGTCGATTACGACTTTGCCCTCACCACAACACGCCCCAATCCGTTCAAACTCACCGTCGGCCAGCTCGTCGGCGGACAGGATGCCGACTTCTCCGCGGTCGGCGGCGCGCCCGCGACTCGCTCTTACCTCATTTATAGTCTGACCGGGCTCGGACAGGTGTACATCCCGCAGCTGAACGTCACGGCGGGGATCCGCAACCCCATTCAGGCCGGCCCGGCGCGGAACACCGACGCCAACGGCGCCGTCTCGTGGCGCCTTCCCATTCCGGCCAACGCGCGCGGCCGCGATGTATGGTTCCAGGTGCTTCAGCCGGGCAAGGCGAGCACGGTCGTGGCGACCTGGATCAACTGAGGCGCCAGGCGCCGTGGCCCATCGACCGCCGGCGAAGTGGAGCCGGCGGTGGTTCGGCCTGCGCTGCTGGGACAAAGACCGGAAAATCGAGAGGTTGATCGCGAAACGGGGATTTCGCCTTGCCGCTGGCCTGCCCCCGGCGATACTGTTGCGATCATGGGCAGTGGCGCGTGGCACACGTGAAGCATCGCGTGGAGCGCTTGAGCCCGGCTCGTGCGCTCCAGCAACCGAAGGGATCAACCTCCATGTCTTTCGAAGCAGCCGTCCACGCCAAGACCATTCACCTCGACAAACTTTCGCTGGATATGACGGCTGCCGCCGGCAGCGGCCACCCGAGCAGCGCCATGAGCCTGGGCCACATCGTCACGGTACTCATGTACCAGACCATGCGATGGGATCCAAAGAACCCCGCCGATCCTCGCGCCGACCGCCTGGTGCTCAGCGAGGGACACGCGGTGCCCATCATCTACGCCGCATTTGCCGATCTGGGCGGCTACTTCGGCACGCCCGACAACCTCCGCCCGGTCACGCTTGATGACCTCAAACTCCTGCGGGCGACGGCGTCGGAACTCGATGGCCATCCCAACCCCATGGAAGGTTTCCCGTTCTTCGACGCCGCCACTGGCTCGCTCGGCCAAGGGCTCAGCGTCGCGGCCGGGCTGGCGCTTGCGGCCCGGACCGACGGGCTCGACCGGCGCATTTACTGCCTCATCGGCGACGGCGAGTCGCGCGAAGGGCAGATCTGGGAGGCGATCGACTTCATCGCCGACTACAAGCTGAGTTCGGTGCTTCCGATCTTCAACTGCAACGGGGCCGGCCAGTCTGACCGGGTCTCGCCGCAGCAGTCCGCCGAGACGCTGGCGCGGAAACTCCAGGCCGCCGGCTACGAGGTCAGCACCATCGACGGCCACGACCCGGAGGCGATCCGAAGGAGCCTGCAAACGTTTGTCCAGCAGGCAGATAGCGGCAAGCCCATGGCCGTCGTCGCCCGCACCGTCAAGGGCTGGGGCTCGGCGACGATGCAGTCGGGCAACTGGCACGGCAAACCGGCCAGCGGCGAGGCTCTTAATAAAGCCAAGTCCGAACTCGACGAACGCCGCGTCGAACTCGTCAAGAGCATCGGCGTGCCGGAGAACTTCTTCCGCATCACCGCTCCGACGGGCGCCGCTCCCGTCCCCGCAGAGCCGGGCGAGACGCCGACCTTCACCGACGCCATGCGCCGATACGACATGCTCTCGATCGTCCAGAAAGGCTCGTGGGCCACGCGCCGGGCCTACGGCGTCGCGCTGCGGACGCTCGGCCACGCCAACGCGGATGTGGTCGCGCTCGACGCCGACGTGAAAAACTCGACATTCGCCGAGACGTTCTCAAAAGATTCGGAGCTGGCCAACCGGTTCTTCGAATGCCGCATCGCCGAACAGAACATGTTCTCCGTCGGCGCCGGCTTGAGCGCCGGGGGCAAGATTCCGTTCTGCTCCACGTTCGCGAAGTTCGTGACGCGCGGCTACGACCAGATCGAAATGGCGATGAATTCCGGGGCAAATCTGAAGATCGTCGGCTCGCACGCCGGCATCTCGCTCGCCGCCGACGGTCCGAGCCAGATGTCGCTGCCAGATGTCGCCTGGTTCCGCAGCCTTTCCACCATGCGCGATCACCGCGGCAATCCCGGCTGCTATCTGCTCCAGCCGGCCGATGCGTTTGCCGCCTACGCGCTGACGATGGTCATGGCCGAGTACGAAGGTCTGTGCTACATGCGCACGCTGCGCAACGACACCGAATTCCTCTATGACGACAACACGGTCTTCAACCTCGGCGGGTTTGAAGTGCTCACGGAAGGCCGCGACCTGCTCATTGCCGCGAGCGGCTACATGGTGCACGAGGCGAACAAATGCCTGGACGCGTTGGACAAGGCCGGCATCGACGCCACGCTCGTCGATCTCTACTCGCTGCCGTTCGACACCGAGAAGCTGCTCGACCTGGCCAACGCCAACAACGGCATGATCCTGACGATCGAGGACAATTACGGCGGCGGGATCGGCTCGGCTGTGGCTGATGCGCTGACCGAGGACGGCGGCTCGTTCACCCTTGAGCAGATGTTCGTCCGCCGGATTCCCAAGTCGGCCCGGACTGCGGATGACGAACTCAAGCTCTGCGGGCTGCACGCGACGGACATCATCCAGCGGGCCTGCCGGATGCTTCAGGTCGTGGAATTGTGAGTCCGAGGTACGGTTATCGGCTCAGGTGAAGCGCCGATTCCTGATTGCCCAAGTCCTTTGATTCGAGGCAGTTGTGAGAAATGTTGGCCGATTTTGGGCAGAAAAACAACAGGCCTGCCTTGGCATGAGTCGAAAATAGTGTGAGTTACCGGGTTTGGAAATGTTTACCCGGTTCGACTTGACGGCCCGATAGAGGGTGTCCAGAATATACGAAGTTACGGAACAGTTTGAGTTCTGCGAACGTCTTCACAAGGGTGAATCGATCCGGCTGCACGCCAGGGTGCGATGTGTCGAATCGAGGATGGGCTCCGATCTGCAAGTGACAACCCAGACAGGAACCGCAACGCTCGGGAAACCAGGCGGGTAGGCCTCAGTTCTTAGTTGGCACGCGTCTCGTGAGGCAACACCGCATCGCTGAAAACTTGGAATCATGACGCCGTTCGTATCGGCTGGTTGGAGCCGGCGAAACAGCGGGCGGCGGATCGATCGGATTGATTGGTTGGAAAAGTACACGTCCTGCTGGACCTTGTTGGTTTCAGCGTCGTCGGACGGGTGGATGACCAAGGGGCACTCTCACAAAACCAGCCCCGATTCGTTGAAGGAGTAGACATGAGTCTCAACAAGAAGGTTGGAGTGCTTGCGGGTGCTGCGTCAGCCATGGTGGCTGGCGTGTGCTACGGCGGTTCCACCCCAGACACTGACGCACGAATCGCCGCGCTCGAATCCCAGATCGCGCAGCTCCGCAATGACAGCGCTTCCTGGCTCAATGCCGAGCAGACTCGCGCCCTGGTCCGCGAAACCCTCGCGGACAGCGAGACCCGCGCCAGCCTGCTTCAGAACGGCGGCACCGCCGGCTATCGCGAAGGCCACGGCTTCTTCCTCAGCAACGAGGATGGCTCGTTCGATGTCAACATCGGCATCAAGAGCCAGTTCCGCGGCATCTACAACGACAAGGACTCGGCCGACCAGAGCACCTTCGGCTGGGAAAACTCCCGCACCCGCCTCACGTTTGACGGTCATGCGGGCAACCCGGACCTGACCTACTTCATCCAGGGCGACTTTGAAGTCAACGGCGGCGCCTTCGTGCTGCTCGACGCGTACGGCAACTGGGCTCTGGGCAATGGTTGGGACTGGGGCTGGGGTCAGGCGAAGGCTCCGTTCCTTCACGAAACCCTCGGCGGCGAGTTCCAGACCCTCGCGGTTGACAAGTCCTACGTCGAAGCCTGGTTCGGCGCCGGCTACACCCAGGGCACCTGGCTGCACTATGCCAATGACACCATGGACTTCTGGGTGTCGTTCAACGACGGCGCCATGATCAGCCCCACCGGCCTCAACGCCGGCAACCTGAACACGCCGTTCAACACCGATGGCACCGAATGGGCCTTCACGGCTCGCGCTGAGGCGGTCCTCGCCGGCAGCAAGGCTCAGTTCAACGACTACACCTCGTGGTCCACGGACGAGACCGGCTTCCTCCTCGGTGGCGCCATCCACTGGCAGGACGGCGAGTACGGCACGGGCGGCGAAGAAGTGCAGTCCTTCTCGTGGACCGTGGACGCGTCCGCCGAGTTCGGCGCGGCGAACCTCGCGGGCTACATCGTCGGCCTGAGCACCGATCCCAACGCGACCGGAGCCACCGATTACGACCAGTGGGGCATCGTCGTTCAGGGCGGTTACCACATCGTCCCCGACAAGTTCGAGATCTTCGGCCGCTGGGAATGGATGGACCTCGACAACGTCGTTGCTGAGGACAACATCAACCTCCTGACCTTCGGCTTCAACTACTACTTCGGCCGTCAGCACGGCTGGAAGTGGACCACCGACGTCGTCTACGCTCTCGACAGCATCCCCGTGGGCGCGAGCAACCTCGGCCTGCTGGCTGATGCCGCCGGCGAGGATAACCAGTGGGCGCTCCGCAGCCAGATGCAGGTCGCGATTCCGTAATCGCCTCCGAGTCTGACTTGGCAAGGCCTCATCAATCGGCCGGTTCTCTGAACCGGCCGATTGTCTTTTCTGGCGCCCTGGGCCCTGAGCGGGAATTTCACCCTGATCAGTGCGGCACTTTGGCATCCGCGTTTGATTCGCGGGCGCGACGGTGCAGATAATGCAGCCAGACGGAGCGGGATATCCCGTTGAATCCGCGGCAAGCGCCGCCTTTCGCTCCGCCGCCGGGCACACATGACGAGAGGAGCACCATGCGTCGAGGTGGATGGATCGGATGCGTGATGGTTGGCGGATCGTTGGTCGGCGCGAGCGCGGCGGCGGCCGGCGGCCCTGACCTCGATGCGCGCATTGCCGCGATCGAAGCGCAGATCGCAGAGTTGAAGAACGATCGCACTTCGTGGCTCACGGCGGAACAGACGCGCGGGCTGGTCTCCGAAGCGCTCGCCGACAGCGAGACGAGATCGAGCCTGCTCCAGAACGGCGCGCTGGCCGGCTTCCGAGAGGGCAAGGGGTTCTTCCTGTCCAACGAAGACGGCTCATTCGATCTCAATCTCTACCTCTACACGCAGTTCCGCGCCGCGTACAACGACCGCCAGAGCCCCGACCGCAGCACCTTCGGCTTTGAAGAGAACCGGACGGTGATCGGGGCCACGGGCCATGCGGGTTCGCCCGATCTGACCTATGCGATCCAGGGCGCGTTTGACAAGAACGGCGGCACCTTCGTCCTCGACGACGCCAAGTTCGCCTGGAGCCTCGGCGGCGGATGGCAGTGGGGCTGGGGACAGGGCAAGGCCCCGTTCCTGCGCGAAGATCTGCTCGGCGACACCAGGGCCCTTGCGGTCGAGCGATCCTACGTGCACGCGCTGACCACCATCAACCGCACCCAGGGCACGTGGCTCAACTATCGCGGCGACATCATCGACTTCTGGATATCGTTCAACGACGGCGTCAAGCCCTCCGCCACCGGACCCAACACGCTCAACAAGAACACGGCATTCGGCTCCGACGGCGTCGAGTGGGCGATGACGTCGCGCGTTCAGGCGCTCGTCGGCGGCGCGTGGAACCAGTTCAACGACTGGACCACCTGGTCCACCGACGATCCCGGCTTGCTCGTGGGGGCCGCGGTGCACTGGCAGGACGGCGAGTACGGCACCGGATCGCCCGACGAACTCGAGACGTTCATGTGGACCGTGGATGCCTCGTTCGAGATGCAGCCAGCCAATCTTGCGGCCTACGTCGTTGGCCTGCACACCAACCCCAACAGCAGTGCGCTGGCGGGGTACGACCAGATCGGCATCGTGGTGCAGGGGGGCTATCACCTCGTGCCGGACAAGTTCGAGCTCTTCGGCCGCTACGAGTGGTACGACTTCGATGGCGCACTGGCGGGAGTCTCCGCGGATGATCAGATATCCATGATCACCCTCGGATTCAACTACTACTTTCGCCAGCACGGCTGGAAGTGGACAACCGACTGGGTGTATGCGTTCGACCAGGTTCCCGCGAGCGCCGGCGCGCAGAACCTCCTGGCCGACGCCATGGGCGACGACGGGCAATGGGCGATCCGAAGCCAGATGCAGATATCCATTCCATGAGAGAGATCGTTTCCCGCACAGAGCGCAGACAGCGCCGAGCATGACCGCGGCGAGTCCGGATCTCGCGCCCATCGCGATCTCTGCGGTGCGTTCGCACATCACGCGCGGACTGGCGGCGTGAACCGTGAGAGAGGATCGGCTGCGTCAGTTGCGCGAGGCTCGGATCGGCACGCGACGGAAGAGCAGCATCGCTATCGCGAGCGCGATGGCGATGCCGACCGCGTCGGCGGCGAAGTCGTCCCAACCCGGGAATCGATCTTGACCCGGCAGCGCCTGGGTGAGTTCATCGACCGCGCCGAGGATCAGCGCCAGCAGGGCGCTGCGCCGGATGTTGCGCGCGGCAAAGGCTCGCGGCGAGCTGCGATCGACGAGGCGCGAGAGCATGAGCAGGCCCGCGAGGCCGCAAAAGGCGATGGCGTGCAGGATTTTGTCGAGAGGAATCGGGCCCGGGGCCGCGACGCGCAGGCTCGGCCAGTGGGTGCCGGTGGTCAGTGCGGCGAAGTAAACCAGAGCGACGCCGCGCCACAACGCCGGTTTGACCGACTCCATCCAACGGACTGCCGCTTCGATCATGGATGCTCGCCGGAATCTCGCGCGCCGATTTCGACCGGCGCCGGCGAGCGCGAGATCGTATCGGTGACGACCACCGCAGGCGGCGTCGCCTCCGGGTCCGTTTCGTCAGCCGGCGCGCGCTGGCGCATGATGGAGGCGGCGAGGGTCTGGTAGTCCTCCGCGCCGGGACAGTGAGCGTCGTAATCGAAGATGGACGCGCCGAAACTCGGGCTTTCCGCGAGTTTGATGTTGCGGCGCACCGGCGGTCGGATCACTTCGCACTGCCGCCAGGGTACGGGCTGGTCGCGGCACGATTCGAAGAAGGCATCGAGATCGCTCACCACCTCCGATGCCAGCCGCGTCTGGCCCTCGAACATGCACAGCAGGACGCCGCTGACGCGCAGCGTGGGATTGACCTCCGCACTGATGAGCGACACGGTTTCGAGCAGTTTGCTCAGGCCCTGCAGCGCCAGGAAGTGAGCCTGCATCGGCACCATGACTTCGCGGGCCAGCACGAGCGCGTTGAGCGTGAGAAGGCCCAGGCTTGGCGGGCAGTCGATGAGCAGAAAATCGAGGTGCCGAATCGTCGCACATGCGGCGCACTTGCGCGCGAGCCGGGCTGTGCGATCGGGGGCTTGAGCGAGTTCGACCTCGGCAGCAGCCAGGTCGGTTTCGGCGGGCAGCACGAAGACGTCGTTGCCGGCCTTGACGAGCGCATCCTCGACTCGAATGTCATCGTCCACGAGCACGTCGTACACCGAAGCGCCCTCCGGGGGCACTTCGACGCCGAGGTGAAGGGTGAGATGCGCCTGAGGATCAAGATCGATGACGCCGACCGTGCGTCCGGCTCGAGCCAGGGCGGCGGCGAGGTTGACGGTGGTGGTCGTCTTGCCCACACCGCCTTTCTGGTTCATAAACGCAATGGTTCGAGTCGCAGCCATGTCGCCTCGCGAGGTGGATCAGGAGAGGTGAATCGGAGTTGCGGCAATCTTTGCGCCTTGCATGATATCGGCCGACGACCGCCGGCGCGATGACTGCTTTGCGCGCCCCGCCGCGGGGGTCATTCCGTCTCGGGCTCGCCCTCGATGAGCGACTGCGGGCCCAGGTCGGGCTGGGCGCCGGGGCCGGCGACCATGAACGGCCTCTGGCAGATGATCTCCCCGTCCACGCGGAGCGTCACCCAGTACTTGCCCGGCTCGGGAAACTCGAGGTGGCGCAGTTCGACGTTGACATCCGTAATGTGCAGCGGGTTGTCGAGGCGCATGGGGCCCTTGATTTCGGTGAGGGCGGCGCCGCTGCTGCCGTTCTCGATGGCCAGGGCGACTTCGTACGTCCGCCTGCCGCTCGTCAGCGAGAAGAGCACGTTCATATGATCGTGCCGGTGGGGAAACGCCTGCGCGTGAATCGTGTTAAACGTGCCGACGATGATGAGCTTCTTGGTTACTTCATCGCGGTAGACGGCATCGCTGATGATGATCGACAGGCACGACGGCCGCTCAAGCGCTTCAGTCATGGACAAACGTTACGGCGGGCGGCGAGGCGAGGCCATCGGAACATCGCGAGTCGAACACGGAAACCGGTTGCGCGTCGCACCTACGCTCTTGTGCCATGGCCAACGTGCGCGATGAGGCGATCTGCATTCGACGCTGGGACTTCTCCGAAACGAGCCAGACCGTCTCGCTGCTGGGCCGCGATCTCGGCGTGCTGCGCGGGATCGCCAAAGGCGCGAAGCGCGAGAAGGGGTCGTTTTCCGGCGGCATCGAACTGCTCACGCGCGGCGAAGTGCTTGCGATCGTCAAGAAAGGCCGCGATCTCGCCACGCTGACGGACTGGAGCCTGCTGGAGATCTTTCCGGCGCTGGCGGCGCGGCTCGATGCGCACCGGGCCGGGCTGTATCTGGCCGATCTCGCCGGGCACATGCTCCATGAGGGCGATCCGCACCCCCGGCTTTACGATGAACTGCTCGCCGCTTTGCGCGGCCTGGAGGATCCAGCCAATGCGGCGGACGCGGTGCTGAGGTTCCAGTGGGCGCTGCTCGTGGAGACGGGTTATCAGCCGATTCTCGACCGCGACGCCCGGACCGGGGCGGCGCTGGGAGATGAAGACGGCGCGGCTGCGTTCAGCGCCGAAGCGGGTGGAACTGTCAATATTCACGGCAATGGCGGCCAATGGCGCGTGCGGACGGCGACGATCGAACTGCTCCGTCGGCTGGAGCGCGGCGAAGCGACCGAGCCGCAGGAGAGCCGCCATAGTACCGAGGCACTTGAGGAGCACGCCGCGATCGCGGGAAGGGCCAACCGGCTCCTGGCGGCGTATCTGCGTCATCTGATGGGGCGGGAGCTGCCGACGATGCGCCACTTCCTGGGTGTCATCGATCCGCGCTGAGCCAGCTCCGCGCGGCGACACGAAGGTCCTATAACCACCGCAGCGGCAGGTTTTTCTGAGGGAATTGGAGATTTTTCGCCATTGCGCCACATCCGGGTTGTGCACCGAGGAAAATCTGAGGTATGGTCTTAGCCTGCACTGATTGGGGGTGCGTGAGCAGGCAGCTGCATTGGTGAGACCGTGGCCGCTGCCAGGAAGTATCGGGGGCTGCTCGCGTGATGCGCGGCGGCAACTCAAGGCCTTGGCGAATCCTTCTCAAGAAGTGGTTTCTTGAGTTTCTGTCGACAGAAATTGGTTTTGGAGGAGAAGAAAATGAAGATAGCCTTACTTGCAGGCGCCGCGGCGCTCGCTCTGTCTGGAGCGGCGTTCGGCGACGTGTGGGCCGAGCAGGGCGATGCCGGACAGTCCATCGCGACTGCCCAGCACACCGTCGGCCTCGGATCGCTGGACGCGATTCGCGGTCATCACGACCCCAATGACGTGGACATCTATTGCATCCGCATTCTCGATATCCGGTCCTTCAGTGCGAGCACCGTGGGCGGCACCAGCATCGACACGCAGCTGTTCCTCTTCGATGCGAACGGCTACGGCGTGACCCACAACGACGATGATCCGGCCGGCGGCAGCCTGCAGTCCAAGATCACCGGCGCGTTCGTCACTTCGCCGGGCCTCTACTACCTGGCCATCAGCCAGTACAACGCCGATCCGTCGTCGATCTCCGGCTTGATCTGGGCCAACAGCCCGTTCAATGTCGAGCGCGCTCCGGATGGCCCCGGCGCCGGTGACCCGCTCAACTCGTGGAGCGTTTCGGGCACCACCGACGGCGACTACTCGATCGCTCTCGTCGGCGCGGGTTTCTGCGAAATCCCCGCTCCCAGCGCGCTGGCGCTGCTCGGACTCGGCGGAATCGCCGCGGCCGGCCGCCGTCGTCGTCAGGCGTGAGAATGACTCGAACGCCAATCGCACGGCATGAGCCGCGCGTCTTCGTGCACGACTTCAATCGCCCGAACCTCCGTGGCTCGGGCGATTGTCTTTTTCTATTTCTGCTCGCGCAGGCGCTCGGCCCGGTCCTGGTCGCGGCTCTCCTTGGCCTGGTAGAGTCGTTGCGTGCCTTCTTCGGCCTCGAGGTGTCCGACCGAGGTGTAGTACGTGTGGCCGCGCTGCATGTTCCAGTGCTCGCCCTTGAGGCCGAGGTCTCCCATGTTCGGCTGCACCTGCTTGACCGAGATGCACTGCGACGTCGGCCGGCGCGCAAAGCCGCGGCCGAGCATCGCGCGGCCCAGCGGCGTCGCCTCCTGCGACCACGCCGCCACCTGGTCGCATTTCGCGCTCGCCGCTTCATGCAGCGCGAAACTCAGCAGCAGGTCCACGACGTCCTGCCGGCCAGGCAGCGTCCACAGCACATCCACGTAGCAGATGCGCACATCCAGGCGCGTGATGTTGAGGACCAGGCAGCCGATCACCTGTCCGCCCTCGCGGTAGGCGTAGCACTTGAACGGCACGGCCGCGTCGGTGCGGAACTTGTAGTTCAGCCAGTTCGACTCACCCCAGCCGAAGATGCGGCCGTTCTCGCCCGGCTTTCGCGCTTCTTTCCACCATTCGTCGAAATCAGCGCCAAAGCGATCAACCGGCGCGATGTCGCCGCTCATCGACGCCGGGGCCTTCCACGATCGGCTGATGGGCCCGGGCAGCATCGACGCCAGTGCCGCGGATTTCGTCGCCTTGCTCACCATTCCGCGCAGCGAGATGAGTTTGACCAGTTTCAGATCCTCCCACACCACGGTGTACTTCATGCGCTTGGTCACGAGGGCGCGCATGTGCGGGGTGGTGATGCTGTAGGTCAGGCGGACCGAGGGCAGGCTGAACGCCTGCTCGACGCCTTCGGTCATGGCGCGCAGCAGCGCGAGGCTGCGGCAGTCTTCGCGGATGGCCGTGTCCTGGTGCTGGTAGATGAGCGAAAGTTCGCCATCGACGGAGTACGGGACGGGATTGGCGCCGATGAATGCGACGATCTCCCCTTCGTGCAGGGCGATGAAGAAGCCGAGGTCCTTCGTGTACGGCCCGCCAAAGAACTTCCACTCGAGGTATGAGGGTTCGACGGTGCGTCCGAGACACTCCTTGAGCAGCTTGGGCAGCCGGGCCACGTCGTCGCGCTCAAATCGTCTGATCTCGAGGTCGCTGACCTTGATTCGCGGCTCGCCGGCCGCCGGTCTGGTATCGCTGGACACTGAAACGCTCCTGTGCCGATCGCGTTCGCTCGAACCGCCGGGCGATTCGCCGACGAGCGGACCGGAGATCATATCGCAGCCGAATCGAGCCACGCGTCAGTGTTGGGAATTGGTGAACCGTGATCGGCGTCGAATGCCGCAGCCCACGCCGGCGCTCCTCCTGCGTATAGTTGGGCTCCGCGTTCTGGCAGCGCCGTGCGCGGCCGCGGGGCCTCAATCGACAGGTGAGTCTGGACGATAATGGCCCGGGCGGACCCCGTGCGCACTGACGGCAGCAGCCATGCTGCAAACGACTGGAGACCGGTCTCGTGACAGCCCGCAACGCCAAAGGGAACCGAGTCGTCGTTACCGGCGTCGGAGCGGTCACATGTCTCGGTCTTACCGCTGAGCAGATGTGGTGCGCGCTGCTCGAGGGCAAGTCGGGCATCCGCAAACTCTCCCTTCCGGACTGCCAGGGATTCGAGATCTCCGTCGCCGGCGAAATCCTTGGCTTTGACCCCGTGGAGATGCTCGGCGCCGAGTGGGCCTACGTCGGCGACCGCTTTGCGCAGATCGGCCTCGCCGCGGCGCTCGAAGCCATCGAGACTTCCGGGCTCGAGCTGGCCCGCGGGGAACTGAGCCGCGCCGGGGTCGTGCTGGCCAACGCGCACTACAACTGCGGCCGCGATGTCTGGGGAGGCAAGGGTCTGCAGTACTTCCCGAACCGCGGCATGGGCACCGACGGAATTGGTGATCTGGTCGAGATCGTCTACCGGGACTTCTGCGAGAAGCACAAGGGCTTCACCATCGAGCCCAACATCGTGTACCGGCAGAACCCCGACTACCCGACGCACCTTGTCGCCCGCTACCTGCGCACCGCCGGCCCGCTGTTCACTGTGAGCAGCGCCTGCGTCAGCGGCGCCAAGACCGTCGAGCGCGGCTTGCGCTGGCTGCGGCGGGGCCAGTGCGAAGTCGCGCTGTGCGGCGGATGCGAATCGGTTGTCGATCCGTGGGGCATCTGGTTTCTCAACGCCATGCGGGCCCTCACGACCTTCAGCGCCGATCCGCAGCACGCGAGTCGGCCGTTCGACCGCGATCGCTCGGGCTTTGTGCTGGCCGAAGGCGCCGGCGTCCTGGTGCTCGAAACGCTCGAGCACGCGCTGCGGCGCGATGCGCCCATCCTGGCCGAAGTCGTTGGCGCGGGCGGTTCGGCGAATGCGAACAGTCTGTACGCGCCAGAGCCCGTGGGCGACGGCGTGGCCGGCGCCATGAGAGCCGCGCTTCTCGATGCTCAGATCGACCCTGCGGCCATCGACGTGGTGTTCGCCCATGCGACCTCCACGGGCATCGGCGATCCCGCCGAGGCTGACGGCATTCGCATCGCGCTCGGTGACGCCGCGCCCCGCGCGAGCGTCACGGCAACGAAGTCGATGATGGGGCACGCCATCGCCGCCGCCGGGGCGCTGGGCGCGATCCAGTGCGTGCAATCCATTCGCGATGGGGTGGTGCCGCCGATCCTGAATCTCGAGAACGTGGATGAAGCGTGCGCCGGCCTCGACTACGTGCGCGGTGAGGCGGCCGAGCGGCGCATCGATTACGCGCTCAACAACGCCTTTGGCTTTGGCGGCGCGAACGCGTCGAATATCTTCAAACGATTCACGGGCTGATCCCCCGGCCACTACCATCCAAAGGCCACCCTGCGGCAATAACGCGCCCCGCTGGGGCGTTGCGCCACGGCAGGTCGATCGATTCGTGGAGGACACGCCATGTTGCGCCAGATCGCTCTTTTGACGCTCTGCGGGCTCCTTGCGGCCGCGCCGACTTTCGCGCTCGACGCCGCGGTCCCGCCTTCAGAGGCCGCCGCGCCGGCGCCGGTGGCCGAGGTTCAGCCGCAGCCGCTGGCGGGTCCGCGCGTGCATCTTTCTGAGGCTCCTGGGGCTGCGATGTCCTTTGGCGCCGACCGGCCGATCGAGCGCGCCTTCAAAGCAAATCTGCGTCAGTACGCCTCCATTCTCGAGGCGATGGAACTGAGCGAAGAGCAGCGGCGCCAGGCGGAAGCGATCGTTCAGGAATACCAGCAGGCCACGCAGGCGTATCTCGAAGAGCACGCAGCGGAGTTCCGCAGGCTGCGCTCGATCATCGCGGAGGAAAGCCGATCGGCCAATCCTCGCGCTTCGGCCGCGCCAGGGCGCTCCAGCGACCAGCCATCCGATCGCGTGACTGATCGCCGCCCCGCGCCGGCGACGGACCGCGCGACGGACCGTCCCGCGGCGCGGGGCGATGCGCCCCAGCCCGATGCGCCGCAGCGACCGGCAACGAATGCGGCGCGCGGCGGCCGGACCGACTGGCCCGTTCCCACGGCCAAAGCGCGCGAAGCGATGGAGCAGATGGCGGCGCTGCGGCAGGGCGCGCCGCCTCAGGAGCCGTACATGAAGCGCCTCTACGAACTGCTCAGCGCCCAGCAGCAGTTGGAATTCGACCGGCGCCTCGAAGAGATTCGTGCGGCCCAGCAGGAGCAGCAGCTGCGTCGCCGGCTCGCGGCTGCAGGAGTCGCGCCTGAGGCGATGGATCAGATGATGGATGGCATGCAACTGGACGAGAGTGGCCGGCCCATGATCGACGAGTCGCAACTTGAGCCGCAGATGCGCGAGCGCCTGCGCCGAGCCCGCGCCGAGCGTCGGCGCATCCTCGAGAGACGGCAGCGGGCGAACCCGACGCCGCCGAGCCCCGATGAGATCGAGTTTGAACAGCCGCAGCGCTGAGCGCGTTGGATCGGGGCGTCGTTACTTCCCGCCGGACGTGTTCAGATCGTCGAGCACCATCTCGCGATATCGCACGAGTTTGCCCTCGGTCCCTTCGGTCTCGCCGCGACCGTCCGCGGGCTGCGCGACAATGACGTCAAAGAGCTTCATGCGAACCGCCCGGGTCTTCTCATCGACGCTGATGGTGGCGCGTTCGGCGTAGAGCAGTCCCTGCTTGCCGCTCACGTGCACGCCGCGGAGTTCCTGCGCCTGCGGGTCATAGCGGTCGGCGGAAACGGTAATGCTCAGACCCGGCTGCTTGACGCCTTTGAGCATCGAGGCGACCAGGTCGGCTTTGACTTCCGCGGCGCTGCGCGTGTCGCTGCGCCCGCAGCCGCTGAGGCTCACGGCCAGACACAGCGCGGCCGCAGCCGCCGAAAGTCCACGAAAAACAGTGCGGGCTGAAAGGCTTGGCATGCGGACGCTCCGGGCGGGCGGTGGTCGTGCCCATGCGCATATCGGCCGTTTCCGCACGCCAGTTTGGTTATTCCCGAACGTTGCAGGCAAGCGTCATCACGTAGACGGCTCATCCACTCGCAAGGGTTTGAGCATCGGCAATCTCCTCAGGCGCAATGACGACATCGCTGAAATCGAGTGGAGCGAAATGTTGACGCGACTGGATGACCGCGCTTATGGTTTGCTATGATCTTGACGATCGGCCATGTCGCACGACACACCGGTCGAAGGATGGAGAGATGCAGGGCGCGCGTCGGGTTTGCAAGTGGTACCATGCTCCGCACACTTGCACCGGCCGTGCCTGAACTTTCAAGCGTGTGCGCCGCCTCGACTGACGGCGCACACGCTTGTGCTTTTGGCGCCGGGCGCTGCGGAGCGCCGGCGTGAACCAGGGCTCGCGCGAGATCGATCTTCTGGCGCAGGCAGCGGTCGAATCGATCGGCGCCGGCATGACCATCGGACTGGGCACCGGCCGCGCCGCCAGCCGCGGCATACACGCCCTGGCCGAGAAGGCGAAACGCGAGTCGCTCGAAGTGACATGCGTGGCGACGAGCCGGCGCTCGGCGGAACTGGCGCTTTCGCTGGGGCTGCGCGTCGTGCCAATGCGCGATGTGGCTCGCGTCGACGTGCTCTTTGACGGCGTCGATGAACTCGAGCCGGGCCTGGCCATGACCAAGGGCGCCGGCGGGGCGATGACGCGCGAGAAGATCGTCGCCGATGCGGCCGAACTTCGCATCTATCTCATGGACGAGAGCAAACTCGTGCAGCGCCTGGGCGAGCGCTTCGCCCTGCCCGTCGAAGTCCTAGAGTTCGGCCTCGCGGCCACCAGCGCCGGCCTCCAGCGCCTCGGCCTGGCGCCTCGGCTGCGCAAGATCGGCGACGAAGCACAGGACTCCTATCTGACCGACGAGGGCAATCTCGTGCTCGACTGCGCCTACGGCGAGACGTCGCGCGGCGATCTGCTCCAACTGGCGCGAGACATCGACTCCATCCCCGGCGTCGTCGGCCACGGCCTGTTCGTCACTCAGGCCGACGTCGTACTCATCGAAAGCGCCGATCGACAGCGGCTGGAGCGGCGGCAGCGGGACTGACTCGTTGCGCGACTGTTGCGCTGCGTCGGCGTCGTCGGCGGTACACTCAATCCTGCTGAATCCCGCAAGGAGACTGCCATGGGCTCTCGGTCGTTCAATGTCGCCGTAGCCATCACGCTGATCTTGACCCCGGCTTCAATCGCTCAGGACCCGCCCGACGGGCGATGGTGGCTCGAAGCAGGACTGAAAGCGCATTCGATTCTCATCGATCCGTCTTCGCTGGCCACGCACGAGATCATCGAGCCGGATGCACATCCCATCGGCGTGCTCTCGCCGGACGGAAAGTCGGTCGCGTTCGTCGGCAGCGAGCCGAATTCGGATCAGCCATTCGACGTATTCGTCGCCGATGTCGATCTCTCTCAGCCCTCGGGCAAGGCGAATGTTCGCAAGTTGACCACGGGCCAGGAGCGGCCGACGAGTCTGCAATGGGTGGCCAGCGGCGATGGGGTGGTGTTCCTGGCCGGGGACGCGACGGTGACTCAGGTGTGGTACGCTTCGATCGCCTCCGGCGCGGGGCCGTTCCGCATCAGCGACGGCCGGTTTCGCGCCTACAGCCTCTCGGTGCATCCGCTTGGCGACGTGGCGTATCTCGTGCACAAGCGAAGCGAGGGCAAGCAGCACTTCAAGGATCTGGTCGTTCACACCGTTTCCGATCACGCGCTCAAGAGCGCCGGCGGGACCTTGGGGCGCGTGCCGCTGCGCGATGAGCAGATCTTCGCCTATGCGATCAGTCCCGACGGCCGGACTCTTGCCTGGAGCGACGCCGGTTCGCTGCATCTGCTCGACCTGCGCCAAACCTCTTCGCGGGAGATCCCGCTTCAGGGAGTGCATCGCAAACTCCTGAATCACGCGGCCCACAACATCGCGTGGCGGCCGGACGGCCAGGTGCTCGCTCTGCGCTGCGCCTTTATCGGCGGCGTGATGGAAGTTCCCGACGGGCAGGGCGGCTTCGAACCGCCGCGCATGTTCGCACAGGACAAGATCTTCTTCGTGCCCGTGGCGTGGACGCCGACAGCCGAGGAGATCAACGTCGGCAAGTCACAGGGGGATTACCCGTCACCCTTTGCCGATGATCCCGCCGCCGACACGTCGCCGCCGGCGGCAGATGAGTCGCGCCCGTGGTGGGTCGTGGGAATCCCGGAGCGGGTGATTTCGATGCAGTGGGTCGACGCAGAGACGGCGCGGCGGCGCGTTTCCGAGGCGCCCAGCACCATTCCCTGAATTCACGCGCCGGCCACAAGAACTGCCGGTCGGCCGGTGGCCTCGTCGATCGGCCAGTGGCGCATGGAGGTGACGACTTCACACGCCGCGCCATCGCTCCCCGCGCCCGGCGTGAGGATCGTGTCCTCGCTCTTGGTGCCGGTGATGGAGGGATTCCAGCCGACGAGTTGGCGCGGCTGGACGGTGCGCGTTTCCTCCGGCGTGGCCTTGAAGTCGCGCAGGTCGTAGCCCATCGGGCCGCCCTGATGGTGCTTGTGCCACTCGTCCTTGTAGCCGCAACGTTCGTACATCTCGATGCCTTCGGCGAGGCACTCGGCCCACGTGCGGCCGAGGCGCGTGGCCTCGTGCAGGGCGCGATCCACTTTGCACACGGCTTGGTGGCGACGTTTGAGATCATCGGGAAGTGACCGGCCGAAGTGCACGAGGCGCGAGATGGAGACGGTCAGCCCCTTGCGCTGGGCGCACAGCGCAACCATGACCGTGCTCTCGACACGGTTGCCGGTCGGAATCGGATGGCGATAGCGCTTCAGGCGTTCGTCGGCGGCAATGAGCACCACGGGCGCGAGGATGTTGAACGAGCGCAGTTCGCCGGTGAGGCGGCCGGCAATCTCGAGTTCGCTCACGCCGGGCTTGACGAAGTGGGTGAGCGTCTCGGCCATGACCAGGGCGGCATCGCGGCCGAGTGATCGCACCGCCGCGATTTCGCGTTCGGTCAGTGGCGTTCGAATGGGCTGAATCGGGTCCGGGCCGATGTCATCAAAGCCGCAGTTGGAGATATCCGTGCCTGCGACTTTGAACGCGGAGTCGAGCATCGAATCGAATGAGGCTTCGTACGACCACCAGTTTGGCGCAGCCACGTCCCAGTGCTCTGGATCGAATCGCTCTTCTTCAAGCAGGCGGTCGCGTTCGATGTTGTCGGTGAGGAGCACCGGCCTGTGCCCGATGGATTCCGCGAACCAGAGGATGGCACCGACGCCGGTCGCGCTGCCGAGATCGACGTGTACATCGGCGCCGTCTGTCAGCCACGCGATGTTGGCGCGCTTGCGGAGCAGAATCGCATCCATGTTCATCCGACGGCAGAGCGCGCTGAGCCGCTCACGTTTGATGGGATCGATGCCTGCTGAAAGGTGCTCGCTCATGGCGAGCGCATTGTACAACCAGCCCGGCGCGAGTGCGCCGGGCTGGCATTGATACTCTGGTGCAACCTGACTCAGTCTTCGCACGCCTTGCGGAGCGCGTCGGCCATGTCGGTCTTCTCCCACGTGAAGCCGCCGTCGGCGTCGGGCGTGCGGCCGAAATGGCCGTGCGCGGCGGTCTTCAGGTAGATCGGGCGGCGCAGGTTCAGGTGGTTGATCAGGCCGCGCGGCGTGAGGGGGAAGAGTTCGCGCACGGCTTCTTCGATGCGATGCGGCGCGACCTTGGCCGTGCCGAACGAGTTGACGTGCACGCTGGTCGGCTCAGCGACGCCGATGGCGTAGCTCAACTGGATCTCGACCTTGTCGGCGAGATCCGCCGCGACAATGTTCTTGGCGATGTAGCGGGCCATGTACGCGGCGCTGCGATCGACCTTGGTCGGATCCTTGCCGGAGAACGCGCCGCCGCCGTGCCGCCCCATGCCGCCGTAGGTGTCGACGATGATCTTGCGGCCTGTCAGGCCCACGTCGCCGTGCGGCCCGCCGATTTCAAAGCGGCCCGTCGGATTAATGTGCACGCGGATTTCGTCGTTCCACCACCGATCGCCGAGCGTCGGCCTGATGATGTGCTCCTTGACGAGCTGGCGCAGTTCGTCCTGCGTGCTGTCCTTGCTGTAGTAAGGCGAGTGCTGCGTCGAGAGCACGACGGTGTGCACGCGCACCGGCATGTTGTGCCGATCGTACTCGACGGTCACCTGGCTCTTGGCGTCGGGGCGCAGGCCCTTGATGACTTCCTGCTGGCGCACGTCGGCGTGGCGGTGCACGAGGCGGTGTGCGAGGTGGATCGGCAGGGGCATGAAGGTGCCGGGGTCAAGTTCTTCCGTCTCGCGGCAGGCGTAGCCGAACATCATGCCCTGGTCGCCGGCGCCTTCGCGATCCACGCCCATGGCGATGTCGGGCGATTGCTTTTTGAGGCTGACGAGGACCGCGCAGCTCTTGTCGTCAAAGCACAGGTCAGCGTCGGTGTAGCCGATGTTGCGGATTGTCTCGCGCACGAGATCGGGCACTTCAACGTAGCCGTCGCACGTGACTTCGCCGGCAACCACGGCCATGCCCGTGCTGACCATCGTCTCGCACGCCACGCGCGACTTCGGATCGACAGCGAGCATCGCATCGAGCACGGCGTCGGAGATCTGGTCGGCGACCTTGTCCGGGTGGCCCATGCTCACCGACTCGGAGGTGAAGAAGTAGTTCGTGCCGGTGGGGGTGGCATCCACGGAAGCGGGCTTGGCGGTGGGCATGGCGGAAGTCATGGTACCGGGGCTGGGCATGGGGGACAGGCCTTTCTGCTGCGGGTCTGCTCAAGAAACGGGAGTGCTCGCCGGCACGTCCGGGCCGGCATTCATCCGTTCATCCGGATAGTTGGATGTAGTGACAGGTCGATGATAGGCTGGTCGCACGGCGGGGGACAGGGGAGCTGCGCCTGGCTGGCTAGCGATCGAGATTGGCCGGCGTAAGTCATGAGGATTATGGCCTCTTTTCCGAACTTTGCGGATTGGTCGGTGCCTGGGCAGCGCCCCTTCGGTTAGACTGTAGTAGAAGCCGCTTCTATCATGAATCGAGCAAAGGAGGGTCAGCCGATGCAGGATCGGGCTCATTCGATGGGAGGTGATGCTCGAACGTCGCGCTGCTGGAGCGTGGTGATCGCGCTGAGCGTGGCATGGCTCACGTCGCGCGCGATGGCGCAGTGCGACACATGGGTCGCCGCCGGACAGGGGTATTGGCAGGGTGGTGAAGTCCAGGCTGTCGTTGAGTACCATGGCGAACTCATCGCCGGTGGTTACTTTACCAACGCCGGTGGAGCCGAGGCGATGCGGCTGGCGCGCTGGGATGGCCTTGCCTGGCGCCCGTTCGGCGCCGGCGTCAGTGGCACTTCGTTCGTGGGCGTTTCGGCCCTGCTGGTGAGCGGCGATGACCTGTACATCGGCGGGAGCTTCACCGAAGTGGACGGCGTCCCAGCGGACAATGTTGCCCGGTGGGATGGATTTGAGTGGCACCCCTTGGGCGATGGTACTGACGGGCCCGTCAAGTGCATGACCATCTTCCAAGACGAACTGCACGTCGGGGGGTACTTCGAGCAGGCAGGCACGATCCGCGCCAACGCCGTCGCCCGATGGGACGGCAGTGGATGGCATGCGCTCGAACGCGGCGTGCGACAATACAACGGTTCGCCGGGCGCTGCGCTTGCGCTGGTTGAGTACCAGGGCGAGCTCGTGGCCGTCGGTGACTTCTTACGCGCCGGATCGGAAATCGTCAATAACGTGGCCCGCTGGAACGGAGCCTCATGGTCAAGCCTTCAGAACGGCGCGAACTCCTCCCTCAATACCGCCTGCGTTTTCCAGGATGTCCTTTTCATCGGCGGCTCACTTACCGGCGCGGGCGGCCAGGATGCCCCCGGAGTAGCGGCTTGGAACGGCCAACGATGGTTTCCCGTCGGAGAAGGGTTCGGCCCCGCCCCTCAATCGCACGACGTGCGCTCTCTTGTGGTTTGGAACGACACGCTGTGTGCCGGCGGGTCGTTTGAATCGTCCGGTGGTCGCACCGTCTGGCGAGTGGCGGCCTTCGTGAATGGGCAGTGGCAGCCTCTTGGCTCTGGGGCAAGCTCGCCCGTCTACGCGCTCGGTTCCTACCAGGGCGTCCTGGTCATCGCAGGGTCATTCGCTGAGGTGGACGGCCTTCAAGTCAACTCGATCGCTCGCTGGAATGGCGAGGCGTGGACGGGCTTCGGCGGCGGCCTCCGGCGCCCCGGCGGTGCGGATGCGCTGACGGAATTCGAAGGGGAACTGGTCGCTTCGGGAACATTCTTCGGCCTCCCTGAACAGGGTTTCGGTCCGATTGCGCGCTGGGATGGTCAGACCTGGCGCGGCATACCAGATGGCCAGTCGTTCATCTTGTCCAATATTGACAGCCTCGCGGTCTACAACGGTGAACTGATTGCCGGCGGGACGTTTAAGGGCCGCTCAACTCGGTCGATCGTCGCCAGCATAATGCGATGGGATGGCTCCCGGTGGGATTCACTTGGAGATGGAGTCAACGGGCGGGTTCGATCGCTCCTCGCTCACGCTGGCTTCCTGGTCGCCGGGGGTCACTTTACCGAAGCCGGTGGCCATGGGGCGGAGCATGTAGCGTTATGGGATGGCGACGACTGGAGATCCATGGGTGCGGGATTGGACAGCACAGTTCTGACCTTGGCGCCATACCAGAGCAGCGTCGCAGCCGGGGGGTACTTTCGCGCTTCCGGAAGGCGCGACGTGAATCGAGTTGCCTGGTGGGATGGACAGCGCTGGCTTCCTCTCGGAGAAGGGATGGATGGTGCGGTCGCCTCGCTCGTCGTCTTCAATGGCGATCTCATCGCCGGCGGTGAGTTTCTCAATGCTGGAGGACGGCCGGCGAATCATGTGGCGCGATGGGATGGCGAACAGTGGCACAGCCTTGGTCTCGGGTTTGACGATGAGGTGGTGGCTCTGGAGGTATACAACGGCGATCTCGTCGCCGTCGGTGAATTCTCAACCGCCGACGGAGAGCCGGCTCGGCACGTCGCGCGGTGGGACGGCGTGCGCTGGCGCCCAATGCATCTCGGATTGGGCTTTCCCGCCCTCTCGCTGCGCACGTATCAGAATGCACTCGTGGTCGTGGGCATGTTTGAAGAGGCGGGAGGCCTGGCAGCGTATGGTTCGGCCCAATGGCGCGATTGCAATCTGAGCATTCAACTTGACGTGAACACGACATGCCCCGGCGGCGGGCCGATCGAGGTCTCTTGGACCGGCGCGACGCCTGATGCCAGCGTGGCGATCATCTTTGCCGCCGCCACCGGCAACTTCGCCGTGCCCTACGGCCCATGCGCCGGGACGAGGCTCGGCCTCGGTGCGCAGGCAATCCGCCTTGCGGCGACCGCCCGATCCGATGCGCAAGGTGCCGGTGCGATTCAGGGGACCGCCCCCCCGGCCGCCTGCGGCGGTTATCTCCAGCTGCTTGATCTGACCACCTGCCAAACGAGCAGCGTCGCGCGCATCGAGTGAACGCTACTGGCCGGCAGCCGCGCGCCGCGTGCTATGAATCAGCACCGATCTACTGGCCGCATTCTGCCGCACTCGCTACCGTCCTGCCCTGATGAGTGCTCCATCACATCCACCCATCGTCCGCACGCGCTTTGCCCCCTCTCCCTCCGGTCATCTGCACGTCGGGGGCGCCCGGACGGCCCTGTTCTGCTGGGCGTTCGCGCATCAGAACCACGGCCGGTTCATTCTGCGCATCGAGGACACCGACCAGAAGCGCAGCAGCGATGCCGCCAGCGTGGGCTTCCTGCGTGACCTCAAGTGGCTGGGAATCAACTGGGATGAGGGGCCGGAGTTTGAGGACTGCGGCGGCGGCGACTACGGGCCGTACTTCCAGAGCCAGCGCCTGGAGACCTACACGAAGTACCTCGACCAGCTCGTCGCCGAGGGCAAGGCCTACTACGCCTTCGACACGGCCGCCGAACTCGACGCCAAGCGGGCCGAGGCGCGCAAAGAGAATCAGAACTACCGCTACGACCGCGCCGGGCTGATGCTGCCGCCCGAAGATGTCGAGAGCCGTCTGAAAGCAGGTGAGCCGGCCGTCATCCGCTTCAAACTCCCGGAGCAGCCCATCGTCATCCGCGATGAGATCCTCGGCGAGGCGACGATCGCGCCCGGGCAGCTCGATGACTTTGTCATTCGCAAAGCCGACGGCTATCCGACGTATCACTTCGCGGTGGTGGTCGACGACGAACTCATGCAGGTGACGCACGTGCTCCGGGCCCAGGAGCACTTCATGAACACGGCCCGGCACATGGTGCTTCAGGATGCGCTGGGCTTTCGCCGGCCCGTCTACGCGCACCTGCCGCTGATCTTCAATCCCGACGGCTCGAAGATGTCCAAGCGCGACAAGGACAAGGCGCTGCGGGCGGCGGTGCGGGAGAAAGGCATCGACGACCTGAGCGCCGAGTTTCGCACGACGGCGGGGATCGACGAGTGGCTGCGGGACAAGGACCGGCAACTCGAGTTTGACAGCGCGCTGATGCTTGCCGACGATCTGAATGTTTCCCTGCCGGAAATCAACGTCGATGACTTCCGCCGCAGCGGCTACCTGCCCGAGGTGCTGTGCAACTACCTGGCGCTGCTGGGCTGGAACCCCGGCGGCGACGTCGAGAAGTTCGATCGCGACTTTCTCATCGAGAAGTTCAGTTTCGAGCGCGTGCTCAAGAGCCCGGCAAAGTTTGATCGCGCCAAACTGCTCTCGTTCAACCACGACGCCATCCAGGCGCTCTCGACGGAGCAGTTCGTGGACTTGTTTCGCGCCCATTGCAACGAGTTTCACACGGAGTTTCTCGAGAAGCTCCCGCCCGAGCACTTCGACCTGCTGGCGGCGGCAAATCACAAGCGATCCAAGACGCTCGACGATCAGGTCCGCTCGAGCCGGTTCTTCATCGAGCCCGACGACGCGATCGAATACGACCCGACCGACAAGAGCGCGCGCAGGGCGATGCTGGGCGGCGAATCGCCCGGCCGCGCGCATCTCGAGAGTCTCCTGCCGATCCTCGAAGAACAGGAAGACTGGGATGTGGTCTCACTCGAACGGACAATCGGGGCATACGTGCAGCAGCACGCAGGCGGCAACCTCGGCAAGGTGGCCCAGCCGCTGCGCGTAGCCGTGACGGGCACCACGATCTCGCCGGCCATCTACGAGACGCTGACGATCCTGGGCAAGGTGTCGACGGTAAACCGCATTCGCAGGTGCCTCGACGCTTTTGCGATGGCGTGATGCCATGGCGCCAGGCGACGAACGCACGGTTGCGCCTTCGCCTCGTCGAGTCGCGCGCACCTACTATTCCCGCCTATGGAAGCCACACGGACACTTGATTTCATTCGCGAAATGATTCTCGACGATCTGCGCAGCGACAAGCACGGCGGCCGGGTGACCACGCGCTTTCCGCCCGAGCCCAACGGCTACCTGCACATCGGCCACGCCAAGAGCATCTGTCTGAACTTCGGCATTCCGCAGGATTTCAAGGACCAGGCGCCCGCCGGGGCGCGCTGCAACCTGCGCTTCGACGACACGAACCCGACCAAGGAAGAACAGGAGTACATCGACGCCATCAAGCGCGACATTCACTGGCTCGGCTTCGACTGGGGCAAGCACGAGTATTACGCCAGCGATTACTTCGAGCAGTTGTACGACTGGGCGGTCAAACTCATCAAAGACAGCAAGGCGTACGTCTGCGATCTCACCGCAGAGGAGATTCGCAAGTCGCGCGGCACGCTCACGCAGCCCGGCACGCCAAGCCCGCACCGCGATCGCAGCGTCGAGGACAATCTCGATCTCTTCGACCGCATGCGCAAAGGCGAGTTCCCCGATGGATCTCGCGTGCTTCGCGCGAAGATCGACATGGCCTCGCCGAATCTGAACATGCGCGATCCGGTGATGTACCGCATCCTGCACGCGAAACATCCGCGCACGGGCGGGGCGTGGTGCATCTACCCGATGTACGACTACGCGCACGGGCAGAGCGATTCGATCGAACAGATCACACACTCGCTGTGCACGCTCGAGTTCGAAGATCACCGGCCGCTCTACGACTGGTTTATTGAGCAACTTGGCATCTACCCGAGTCGACAGACGGAGTTCAATCGGCTCAACCTCACGCACACCGTTGTCGCCAAGCGAAAGTTGCGAGCGCTGGTCGAGGGCGGGCACGTTGCGGGCTGGGATGATCCGCGCATGCCCACGCTTTCGGCGCTGCGACGGCGCGGCTACCCGCCGGCGGCGATCCGCGCCTTCTGCGATGCCGTCGGCCTGAGCAAGCGCGAGCAGCTCATTGATCTCGCCCGGCTCGAGTACCACGTGCGCGAAGAACTCAACCGCACGGCCAATCGCGTCATGGCGGTGCTCGACCCATTGCGCGTCGTCATCACGAACTATCCGGCCGACCAGGTCGAGCAGATGGAAGCGGTCAACAACCCTGAAGACGAGTCGGCGGGCAAGCGAAGCGTGCCGTTCTCGCAGGTGCTCTACATCGAGCGCGAAGACTTCATGGAGAATCCGCCCGGCAAGTTCTTCCGCCTGGCGCCGGGGCGCGAAGTGCGCCTGCGCTACGGCTACTGGATCACCTGCACCGACGTCGTCAAGGACGAGGCAGGCAACATTGTCGAAGTGCGCTGTACCTACGACCCGCTCACGCGCGGCGGCGACAGCCCGCCTGACGGCCGAAAGGTCAAGGGGACCATTCACTGGGTCAGCGCAGCGCACGCGCTCGATGCCGAAGTGCGGCTGTACGACACGCTCTTTTCCAGGGAAGATCCGAATGATGTGCCCGAAGGCGGCGACTGGCTCGACAATCTGAACCCGGATTCGCTCAGGATCGTCAAAGACGCCAAGGTGGAGCCGTCGCTCGCGAAGGCAGAGGCCGGCCAGACGTTCCAGTTTGAGCGCCTGGGCTATTTCTGCGTCGATCCGGATTCCGCGAAGTCGAGCGGCCCGGTCTTCAACCGCACGGTGACGCTGAAAGATTCGTGGGGCAAGGCTCAGAAGACATGAGGCGATCAGGTCGGGGCGCCGACAGGCGGGAAGGGGCGGCGCGTGTCCAACTACTGTTCACATTGCGGCGCCCGATCGACTGAACACGAGGTCCGTTGCCCTCAGTGCGGAACCAGACGCCTGGCTCGCGGCAGCTGGCTGGCCCACTTCCTCGATCGTCTGCTCCGCATTTTCCGCCGCAGGCACGGTTCGGCGGTGGTTGCTTCGCGGAGTGAGGTTCCGCTCAAGCCCGGCGCTGAACTCTGGCTCGACGACGCCTCGGCAGGCGCGTCGCTGCCGTGGGAATCCACGGATGGTCGACTGCCCGATGACCTTCCTGAAGATCTGCGCACTCGACTGCAGGCTCTGCGGCGAAGCGCCGCCGAGCGCGGCGAGGGCTTTGAGATCAGAACGGCGGCGCAGGAGCTGTACATCTTCACCGACGAGTCCGGACGGCAGCGGCGGTACAAGTCGATCGAGGAGATGCCGCCTGAAGTGCGGCAGGCTTTCGAACGCTTGAAAGGCCCAGATCGCGAGCAGCGAGATTCGCACTCACAGTGGCCTCTCTGAACGGTTGTTCGTACAATGTTCGGATGCCGGCTTCGGAGAGCCAGTTCGACGCGAACCATGAATACGCCGACGCCCTGCCCGATGGCGCGCCTCGGGGCCGGGGCGCAGCACTCAACCCCGGCAACCGGTTTGTCGGCGACCCGAAGCGCGGCATCGTCCGCCGCCTGCACGTGCTCGGCGAGCACCTCGATGACCTCGCACGCGATCGCGGCGAGCAAGGGCAGCCGCCGTGCGGCGGACAGGTGCCCACGCGGGTCCGGCCCGACTCGACGCGCACCATTCTCAACTACGTCAACTCGCCCGATGTCTCCTTCCACTGGTCCATCAATCCCTACCGTGGATGCGAACACGGCTGCATCTACTGCTATGCGCGGCCGGACCACGAGAGGCTCGGCTACTCCTGCGGTCTTGATTTCGAAACCCGCATCGTCGCCAAGGTCGATGCGCCGCGCCTGCTGCGCCGCGAACTGGCCCATCCGAAGTGGAAGGGCGAGACCATCGTCTTCTCCGGCGTTACCGACTGCTATCAGCCGGTCGAGCGCGAGTATCGCCTCACGCGCGGCTGCCTCGAAGTGATCGCCGATTGCCGCCAGCCCGTGGGCATCATCACCAAGAGCAGTCTCGTCCTGCGCGATCTCGATCTGCTCGCCGAACTGGCCAGGCACCGCGCGGTCCGCGTCGGCCTGAGTGTGACGACGCTGGACAATCGCCTGGCGTCGAAGATGGAGCCGCGCGCCGCCAGCCCCGCCGAACGCCTCGAAACGCTCGCGGCTCTGCGTGATGCGGGAATCCAGACGTTCGCCATGATCGCGCCGGTGATTCCCGGCCTCAACGACAGAGAAATACCCGCCATCCTCAAGGCCGTGTCCGAGGCGGGTGTGTCCACCGCGGGTTACATCCTGCTGCGCTTGCCCCATCAGATCAAGGCGCTGTTCCTGGATTGGCTGCAGCGGCACTACCCGGACCGGGCGGGGCGCGTCGAGTCGCTCTTGCGACAGATGCGCGGCGGCGATCTCTACGATCCGGCCTTCGGCGTGCGCCAGCGCGGCAAGGGGCCGATCGCCGGGCAGATCAACGCCATGTTCGAGACCTTCGCCCGGCGGTTCAAGCTTGACAGCGCGTTGCCGCCTCTCAATCACACGGCGTTTCGCCGGCCCGATCTATCGGACGCGCTCGT
Source organism: Planctomycetota bacterium (assembly GCA_963205185.1). Lineage (GTDB taxonomy): Bacteria > Planctomycetota > Phycisphaerae > Phycisphaerales > UBA5793 > UBA5793. The sequence continues at coordinate 50,779 of CAUJHZ010000027.1, forward strand.
CGATCCGGGCTCAGGGCAGATGTCGCTGTTCGGCTGCGGCGGGCAGGACGGCGGCTGATCGTTGCCTGTCCGGCACAACCGCTACAGGTTCCGCCAATCCGCTCCACTTACTGTTTTCACGCCCGTTTACGGACGAAGTTAATCGTACAGTTTTTCACTGGAGGGCTCGCGCAGAAGCGGGCGTGAACGACGATGCGATTGATTCTCGACAGCCTGATGGCCGTGGTCCTGGCGGCGCTGTTGGCGGGAATCCTCCTCCACCAGCGGCACGAGCAGCAGCACCAGCGCGATGTGGAGACGGTCCGCGCCAATGTCCGCCTCATCCAGCAGCAGGTCATGCTCCAGGCCGCACTCGAACGCGTGCCGCGCAACGAGTATGGATTCCCCATTACGATCGATCCCGAGTGGTTCGGCGAAGTCGTGCCGCGCAATCCGCTCGTGGGCACGGGACACCCCTGGATGGAAGTGGCCAGCGCCGAAGAGGCGCGGCTGATTCATCCGCCGGTGCGCACCGCCGACGAAGCGCTCGCCTGCTTCTGGTACAACCCGGTGACGGGCGTCGTGCGCGCTCGCGTGCCGCAGGGCGTCAGCGACGAACGGACGCTCCAGACGTACAACTTCGTGAACGGCTGCAACCTGCCGAGCCTGTTCGCCAGCGGTGCGGGCAGCGGCGCAGCGCCGGCCCGCGGCAAGCCCGCGCGGGCGCTGGGGGCCGTCGATGTGAAGAGCCAGTCACTCGCGTCAGCGCGACACTGAGCGGTCCATCTCAAATCAGCGCGCCGGCCCGCGACAACTCAGCGGTCGCAGTGGTCGTACTCGTGGTAGTGGCCGCAGCGGTCGCAGTAATAGCGGTCATGGCGGTAGCGATCGTCATGGCGGCGGCCGTCTTCCCGGTACCCGTAGTCGTATCGATCGGAGTAGCGCGATTCGCGGGCTTTGTTCTTGTCGCTCTCGTTGCCGATGACGTAGCCCGCGCCGGCGCCCACCGCGGTGCCGATGAGCGTTCCCGTGGTGTTTTGCCCGATCGCCTGCCCCGCCAGGGCGCCGAGCCCGGCGCCGATGAGCCCACCCGTCTGGGCGTCGCTCTGGCAGCCGGCCAGCACCAGCGCCGAAGCGCCGGCGGAAATGAGGGTCGTGCTGCGGATGGCGTTGATCATGCTGCCTTTCATCGAATTCTCTCCTGGAATCGTGGGCCTTCGAGAGGGCGCGCCAGGCGGCAAGCCGCCGCCTCAATCAGAGATGCGCCTTGCCGAAGGGGTATTCCATCTTCGAGACCCGCTCGGCCGAGGTTTCACGCTGCATTGCCCGGTGGGCGAATTGGCAGCCGCCCGGCTGAAAGATCGACGCCGGCGAACTACGATCGACTTCACTCGTCCCGGCGCCTGTACCCCGCCGGCGCTCCCGGAGGATGAATCCTGATGGCCATACAGAGCAGACTTGCCACCGGCTACTGGTTGCGCAAGGCCATCCTGACGGTGCTGTTTCTCGCCTTCGGCCTGTGGGCCGCCTACGACGGCTGGGTGCTCTTCCCCGCCCAGGCCCAGCGCTGGAAGGAGTACGACGAAGTCTACCGGCCGCTCGAAGCCCGCGTTCGCGCCGGCGAGCCGCTCATCGGCGAGGAATCGCGCACGTACAACACGCTGAAGGCGAAGTACCCCCAGCCGCCCACCGAACGCACGGACATGGACGTGGCGTTGCAGCGATGGGGCATCCTGCCGCTGTGTGTGGGAATCAGCGTGCTGTTTGTCGTGACGTGGATCATCTCCGCCCGGCGCGTGTACACCTACAACGACGACGGCAGCCTGATCGCGCCCGAGGGAACGTTCACGGCCGATGAGATGACCGGCATCGACATGACCCGCTGGATGTCCAAATCCATCGCCATGCTCGAGATCAACGGCGGTCCCAAGGGAGGCGGCCAGGCGGTGAAACTTGACGCCTGGATCTACGCCGAACTCGAAGATGTGATCGACGCCCTCAACCGGCGCTTTCACCCCGAGGAGTACCGGTCCCCGCCTGCCGACACCGACCAGCCCGAGGGCGAGGCCGAAGAGGCTTCGGTCGAGCAGGTGTCCGGCCTGCTCGAGACCGACGGCGGCGCCGAAGCGATTGACGTCGAAGACGACGAAGGCGAGTTCGACGAAAAGCAGCGCTCGGCCGGCACGGGTGGGTGATCCATTGGCCGCGGCGGGAATCGCTCCATGACGTCCAATGCATCCGCAAGCGCCGTGCCCAATGATCGCGGCCGCTTTGGCGTGTTCGGCGGCAGGTACGTGCCCGAGACGCTCGTTGCGGCCCTCGACGAACTTGCCCTTGAGTACGCACGGGCCCGCGAAGACGAGTCCTTTCAGGATGAACTGGGTGAACTGCTGCGCACCTACGTCGGGCGCCCGACGCCGCTCTATCTCGCCCGGCGGCTGAGCGAATACGCCGGCGGCGCGCGGATCTGGCTCAAGCGCGAAGACCTGGCGCACACCGGCGCGCACAAGATCAACAACACCATCGGCCAGGCGCTGCTGACGCGGCGGATGGGAAAGAAGCGCGTCATCGCCGAAACCGGCGCCGGTCAGCACGGCGTGGCGACCGCCACCGCTGCGGCGCACTTCGGCTTGTCCTGCGATGTCTACATGGGCAGTGAAGACATGCGCCGCCAACGCCTCAACGTGGTGCGCATGCAACTGCTGGGCGCGCGCGTGATCGCCGTGGATAGCGGCTCGCGCACCCTCAAGGACGCCACCAACGAAGCGATGCGCGACTGGATGGCGTCGGTCGAAACGACGCACTACATCCTCGGCTCGGTCGTGGGACCGCATCCCTTTCCGCTCATCGTGCGCGATTTTCAGTCCGTCATCGGCCGCGAGTGCCGCGCCCAGTGCCTCGGGCAGATCGGCGCGTTGCCTGAGGTCGTCGTGGCGTGCGTCGGCGGCGGGAGCAACGCGGCGGGCATCTTTCATCCCTTCATTGGTGACGCGTCGGTCCGGCTGGTGGGCGTCGAAGCGGGAGGCCGGAGCGCGGCGGAAGGCGAGCACGCCGCGCCGCTGTCGCATGGCCGCCCGGGCGTGCTGCACGGCTCGCTCAGTTACGTCCTGCAGAGCGAAGACGGGCAGACGAGCCTCGTGCACTCCATCTCAGCGGGGCTCGACTATCCTGGCGTCGGACCCGAGCACAGTTATTGGCGCGACGCCGGCCGGGTCGAATACTGCACCGCCGGTGACGCCGAAGCACTTGAGGCGTTTTCACTGCTGGCCCGCACCGAGGGGCTGATCCCGGCCCTGGAGAGCGCGCACGCCATCGCCCGCGCGGTGGATCTCGCCGGCCGACTCGCCCCGAGCGCCAACGTCGTCGTGAACCTGTCCGGTCGCGGCGACAAGGATGTGGATGAAGCCGCCCGGCTCATCGAGGCAGGGAAACGGCCCTAATCCTTCCGGCCGCAGCACCAACATATTGTGCTAAAGCTGTTATCGGGCACCACATTTTGTGTTACAGCGGCCGAGCCGGCTGGAATTGCATCATGGGCGGCGGCACCCTCGACCGATAACTTAAACATCCGACCACGACGCGTCGGAAGATCCACCGGCGGCGCCACTGCTCTGCCGAGCCCTTCAATGGGGTGGTGCCGCGACGCTTGGTGGATCCAACTGGTTCGACGGCTGCCGGCCGACGAATCGTCCGGCAGACTCGAATCTGCGAGTCGAGAAGCCACGTGTGCTGTCTTCGCGTCTGCATGGGTGCCGCACGAAGGCAGAACTGGAAAGAGGTCCCCCATGAACAGCCACAACTCATCATCACAGGAAACGCTCTGTTCGAGCCTGCTGCTGCAGGACCGGCGCGCCGATGCGCGACGCCGCTGCCGCGCTGCGGTATGGATTCTCGACGATGACCTGACACGCGTCACGGAGTTTGCCACTGCCGTCGACATCTCGCGCGGCGGCGTGGCGCTGTGCCTTCACACCGACGAAACGCTTACGCTCGAGTCGCTGCATCCGGGCCGCGAGTGGCTCGTCATCCTCGACGACCCCAGCGGTCTCGAGCCGCTGGCGACGAACCGCACGGCGATCATTCGGCTCCTGCGATCCGATTGCGATGGGCACGGCAACATCCGTATTGCCTGCGCTTTTGCAGCGCGGCAGGTGGGTCGCTGCCTGCCGAAGCGGGCCGGCGCAGGGGCGCGGTCTGCTGAGCCGCCGAGCGATTGCATCGCCGGCGATCTGCTCGACGAACTGGCCGAGCGGCTGGCGCGCGAATTGACCGCCGAGCAGCGGGCCCAGCGGATCTGACCGCCACCCGACCTGCGGCCGACGGCTCTGACGTCCGCATAACCTGATGCGCCGGCGGGGCTGCCGCCGGCGCTGCGCCGAATCGCATTGAATGCCTCTGCGGATCGTGCCGATCTTTCCGACAAGGTACAGCCCGTTGCGGTGGGTCCGGTGGCCGCCGCGGCGGCTTGCCAGCCGCGACGCGCGGTGCGCAGTTCCGAGACGAGCGGCGTCGGCGATCGGCTCGTCGTCGAGCATCGGTCGGCTCACGCGCGGGGATTGGCCATGGCTCAACATTCCGCCCGAGCAGAACTCCAGGTGATCGTCGCCAAGGATGCGCTCACGGCGGATCTCTCCATCCCGCACAACGTCTGCGCTGAACAGTTCTGCGTCGATGGCCTCACCGCAGCGCTTCGCTCGGCCGGCGTCGAGATCACCGACGCCGTCACCGCGCGGCTCGCCGAACTGGTCGCCGATCCTCCCGCGTGCGACGCTTCGCATCGCGTCACCGTCGCCCAAGCGATCCAGCCCGAGCACGGCGCCGACGGCCGTGTCGAATGGCTCATCGAAGAAGAGCACAAGCCGCACATCAAGCCAGACGGCAGCATTTCGTTTTACGAGCAGAGCGCCTACACGATGGTCAGCGCCGGGCAGGTCATCGCGCGCATCGTGCCGCCCGAGCCCGGCCGCCCCGGCCGCAACGTGCTCGGCGAGCCGATTCCGGCCAAGGACGGCCAGCCCGCCGACGTCAAACTTGACGAGACCATCATCATCAACGACCAGGCCGAACTCGTGGCGCAGCTCGACGGCGTGTTCATGCGCGAGCGCGGCCGGCCGACCATCCGACAGATTCTCGAAGTGTCCGGCTACGTTGACTTCTCGACGGGCAACATCGACTTTCACGGCGACGTCGTGGTGCGCAAGGGCGTGCGCGACCTGTTCAAAGTTCGCGCCACCGGCCGCATCGAAGTGCGCGGCCTCGTCGAAGCCGCCACGCTCGATTGCGACGGCGATCTCGTCCTGGCCGGCGGAGTCGCGGGTCGCGAGCACGCGCTCATCCGATCGCAGAGCAACATCATCGCGCGCTATCTCAACGGCACGCGGATCGAAGTGCAGGGCGATCTGCTCTTCGAAAAGGAGATGATCGGCTGCGACGCGCTGGTGCGCGGCCGGGTCGTCTCGCAGCAGGGTTCGATCATCGGCGGCACGCTCGCCGGCGCCAAAGGGATGGAAATCGCCGTACTCGGCAGCCCCGCCGGCGTTGAGACGACGATCCAGCTCGGCTCGCTGCCGCTGCTCCGCGCCCGGGTGCGCAAGCTCGAAGACGTGGTGAACCAGCTGGGCCACGTGCTGACGGCGCTCGTGCAGCAGCGCGAGCAGCTCGTCGCGCCGTCCAAGCGATTGCCTGCCGCGACGCGCGAGCGGCTCATCAAGGTGACTGAAGACATCCGCACCGCCGACGAGCAGCGCAAGGAAGCGCAGCGCAAGCACGACGAGGCGGCAGCGCTGATCGAGACGCTGCTGGCCTACGAAGCAACGATCACCAAGATGCTGCACGTGGGGGTGGTGTTCGGCATCAGCCGCCAGCCGATGCGCGTGCACATGGATGTGCTTGGCCCGCTGGTCATCCGCATCGCCGAGAGCGGCCAGGTGCTGGTGTGTCCCCAAGGCGCCGCCCCGATCCCCATCGAGAAGATCACCCGCCCGCACCGCCCGGCCGAAGCGGCATAGCGGCGAGTGCGCCGATTTCGCGAATCTGAAGCAAAAAACCGCCGCGTTCGCGCCGAAGTGTGCCGGAATTGGTTATATTTGGGTGGTCTGCCGACGCCATGAGCCGTCGGCGTAAGTACGAAAGAGGTTCTCACATGCGGCTGGCGCCACTCGGACACGGAGGCGGCATCGCGCGGGCGTACGGGTTGATCGTTGCCGTCGCGATGTTGTGGAACGGAGCATCAAGTCTCGGCCAGCCCTGTGCGGACTGGGTGCAGCGAGATGATGCCAATCCTGATTGGCCGCGCGCTCTGAGCGGACCCGCCATGACATTTGAACGATCCCAACAGCAGATACTCGTCGTCGGCCGGTACTACGGTGGTAACTCGACTGAAACATGGGGTTGGGACGGAAGTGGATGGCAGTTTCTCTCGCCAGGCGAATTGCCTGCGCGGAATGCCCACGTCATGGCATATGACACCGCGCGTGACACCGCCGTCCTCTTCGGGGGTATCGTCGGTCGCGATCCAGTGCAGGAAACATGGGAACGAGGATCCTCCGGGGTGTGGACGCTCGTATCGTCTACCGGTCCGCCTCCTCGCTTTTCCACTGCGATGGCGTACGACGCGCGACGAGGCGTAACCGTGCTCTTCGGAGGATACTCGTCAAGCACTCGGGAATTGGGAGACACTTGGGAGTGGGACGGCCAAGTCTGGACCCATGTTGCCGACTCGGGGCCGAGTCGGCGCGACTCGCACGCGATGGCGTACGACAGCCAGCGCGGGGTAACGGTGCTTTATGGCGGCTCTGGCCCCTCCCAACGCCACACGGACACTTGGGAGTGGGACGGCGCGGAGTGGACCCTCGTGGATGAAGTCGGCCTTGGAGCCCGTGCGGGAGCCAAGATGACCTACGACGAACAGCGCGGGCACTCTCTCTTGTTCGGCGGCGAAGATGAGACAGGAGCAGACCGGGAGGATCTCTGGGCGTGGGATGGCGAACAGTGGAGGCTACTCAGCACGGCCGGCCCCGGTTCAGATCTAGAGCGTTCCTAATCCAAGCGTAGCGCGGTTCGGCGCTTGTTCGGTTGCGCCAGGCGGCGGCGTCATCTATGGTGTGTGCGACTCATGTTCGAGTCGGACAAGGAGCCAGGATGGCTGGACCGTATTCGAAGGATCTG
>CAUJHZ010000028.1 GCA_963205185.1 Planctomycetota bacterium
ACACCGGTCTGTTCCGCGGCAAGCGAACCATTGGCGGCGGACGCAAGCACGTCCGCAACGCGCTCTACATGGCCGCCCTCGTCGCCGCTCATCGCAATCCGGTGTTCAAGACGCTCTACCAGCGGCTCCTCGCACTGGGCAAGCCCAAGAAGGCCGCCCTCATCGCCGTCACCCGCAAACTCCTCACCACCATCAACGTCATGATCCGAGACAACCAGCCATGGAATCCTTCAATAAACACTTGACTTCAAAGACAGTCGCTACTCGCAGCTGCGGTTCTCCTCTCACGTCAGCCGCTGCATGGTCTCTTCGAGGACGTCGAGATTGATCTTGAGGACGATGGGATTGCCCTCAGTGCGCAGGAACGCCGGGGCTGAGCCGGCGAGCAGGACGCGGCGGATGTCGGCGAGGCGCGCGTGGTTCTCGCCGTTGCCCAAGCCGCGCTCGGCCCGCTTTTTGGCGATGAGTTTGACCGGCGGGCTGTCGGCGATGCGGTCGGGCCGAATCCAATACAACCGCTCGAGGTACACGGCGTCTTCGAGCCAGTGGCCGGGCCGGATCTCCGCCAGGTCGATGAGCATCGCCGGGTCTTCCGGGCGGTTCGAGCGCGACATCGCGTTGGCCGGGTGCAGATCGCCGTGGCACCACTCGCCCTGCGCGCGGCCGCGCCACTCGTTCACCCACGTGTCGAGGTGCTTCTGCGCCGTCTTGAGCGTCTTGTTCCAGCGCTGCTTGTCGGTGAGATTGTTTTCCTGGCACTGGTGACGGGCCCGCTCGAAGTGCGCGTGCCAGTCTTCTTTCTTGTGCTCGGCGTTGCAGCGGAACTCGCGCGCCCGCCAGTAGAAGCGAGCCGCCGCGTCGGCCATGAGATCGATCGCGTCGGTCCGCTTGAGGCCAAAGAGCGGCCCCTCGGGGAAGCGCTCCATGACGATCCAGGCCAGGTCGTAATCGCCCAGCGACTGGCCGCTGCCGTAGAGGCGGGCCGTGATGCCGTAGGGATCGGCGTCGTTGGGCTGGAGGCGCTGGTTCCAGAGCAGTTCGGTCGGGCCGACGGGGATTTTGACGACGACCGACTCGGTGCGCCCGTCGTCGGTGCGCCAGGTGCTGCGGCCGGTGCGGGCCCCGCCGCGCTGCCAATCGGTGCGGAACCATGCGATGGGTCCCAGCCGGTCGCCGCACGTCTCGCGCATCAGCGCGGCGAAACGGTCGCCCAGGCCGTCCATGCCCGCCAGTTCCTGGGGCAGTTCAGCCGGCCCCATGCTGCTCGACATCTTCCATGACACCATCTCCTGCTGGAATGATCCTATGCCGCAAGGCCCGGCCGGCGCGGCCGGTGGCGGGTATGGTTGGGCCGCATTCTGTCGCCTCTGCAGGGAGATTGACTTGCCACCACTCCGCCACCCGTTCCCGCGCCTCTGCATGGCCGTCACCGCCGCATGGCTGCTGCTGGCCGCCGCCCAGCCGCCCGCGACTACCTCTCCCGCCGCTCAGGGCGACGGCACGATCGCGTACTATGCGCGCGACCAGCGCAGCGCTCAACTCGCATATGAAGCCGCGCTGCGCGACGCCATATCGCCCGAGAGATTGCGCCGCTGGCACGACCTGACTTCTTCGCAGCCGCACGTCGCCGGCAGCGAAGGCGATCGCGTCCTGTGCGATCGCATCGAAGCGGCTTTCACCGAAATGGGCCTCAACGTCGAGCGGCACGAATTCGAAGCCTATCTCGCCCGGCCGATCAGCGCTTCGCTCTCCATCGCCGCGCCTGACGAAGTGCAACTGCCGATCGTCGAACGGCAACTGCCCGAAGATCCCGACACGGCCAGCGGCGAACTCACCTTCGGCTGGAACGCCTACAGCGGCAGCGGCGAAGTGACCGCCGAAGTCGTCTACGCCAATCGCGGCACAAAGGAAGACTTCGAACTGCTGCGCGACCTCGGCGTCGATTGCACTGGCAAGATCGTCATCGCGCGCTACGGCGGCAACTACCGCGGATACAAGGCGAAGTTCGCCCAGGCCGCCGGCGCCGCGGGACTCATCATCTTCACCGACCCGGCCGACAGCGGCTCAGGGCGCGGGGCGGTGTATCCTGAAGGCGGCTTCGCAAACGAGACCTACATTCAGCGCGGCTCGATCCTGACGCTCGACTATCCCGGCGATCCGCTCACGCCGTTTCAGCCGGCTGAAGAGGGCATCGAGCGCCTCGACCCGGTCGAGGTCGCACTGCCGAAGATCCCGGTCCAGCCCGTCGGCTGGAACGCGGCCGAGCAGATCATGTCGCGCATGACCGGCGAAGCGGCGCCGCCGCCGTGGGCCGGCGGCATGCCGATCGAGTATCGCCTCACCGGCGGCCCTGAACTGAAGGTGCGCCTCGCCGTGCGGCAGCAGCGGCAACTCATGACCACGTGGAACGTGATCGCCACGCTGCCGGGCACCGACTGGCCGACCGAGCGCATCATCATCGGCGCGCACCACGACGCGTGGAGTTTCGGCGCGGGCGATCCCAACTCTGGCACGATTGCGGTGCTCGAAACGGCTCGCGTATTCGCCGAGCAGGCGGCGCAGGGACGCGAGCCGCGCCGGTCCATCGTCTTTGCCTGCTGGGGCGCGGAGGAGTTCGGCATCATCGGCTCCACCGAGTGGGTCGAGTCGCGCGAAACCATGCTCAGCACCGGCGCGCTCGCGTATTTCAACCTCGACATGGCGTCGATGGGCTGCAACTTCGGCTCATCCGCGGCGCCGACGCTCAAACCGGTCATCCTCGACGCCACGCGCTACGTGCCCCAGCCGCCCGTGCCCGGCGAGCCGCCGCCCGATGCGTCGGTCATGGTCTTCGACCGCTGGCTGCGCCAGGCGCAGGCGGCGGGAGAGACGGATGAGCCGAACTTCGGCGATCTCGGCGGCGGGTCAGACCACGTCGGCTTCTATTGCCACGTCGGCATTCCGTCGGCATCGATCGGCGGCAGCGGCGCGGCAGGGCATTCGTATCACTCGAACTACGAAACGCTCACCTGGTATCGCCGCTTCGTGGGCGATGACTATGCCTCGGCGCGGATGGTCGCGCAGGTCACGGCCCTCAGTGCCGCGCGCCTGGCCAACGCGCCGATCATCCCGCTCCAGCCCGCCCGCTACGCCGCCGATCTTCCCGGGCATCTGCAGACGCTCACCAGACGGGCTCGCGAGATCAGATTCGCCGACGAACCGGCGGGAGAGCCCTTGAATGGCCCGACCGACGTCTTGCCCGAGTTTCAGTCGATCCTCGACGCGGCGCGATCGTTTCAAAACGAAGCCGAACTGCTTGACGGCATGCTTCGGTCCCCGGCGATCGTCGCCCGGCAGGATGTCAACACGCTGAGCCGCATCAATCGAACCCTGCTCATGCTCGAGCGCGACTGGCTCGACTACCGCGGCATGCCCGGCCGGCCGTGGTTCCGCAACGGCTGGGCGGCGACGGATGAAGACTCGGGCTACGGCCCTTGGATGCTGCCGGCGCTCCGCGCTGCCATCGAGCATGGCGACCGCCAGAAGTTCGACGAAGCGGTGCAGTGGTATGGCGACGTCTTCACGGCGCTGCGCGATCGCGTGCGCGGCCTGCGCGAATCGCTCGCGCTGTAGGCGCTGATCATCCGTCAGTTGTGAACGGGCGCGCCGGCGAACTCGGTGATGAGGTCATTGAGCCGGGCGACCGGATCGGCCAGCCGCTTGTCGCCGTCTTCGAGCGCGATGTTGATGGCCCGATGGGCCTTATCGATGCAGCGCTCGCGCTGGCCGCCGGGCGTGGAGTCGCAGAGGTTGTCGTAGACATCCGCGAGTTTGATGATCTTCACCCGCCAGTCGCCCGCGGCCAGTTGGCGGTCGTACGCCGGCTCGCGCTCGGCGTCGGGCAGGCGCATGTCCTTGGTCATCGCGGCGACAATATCCGCTACCTCGGCGCCGCAGGCGTAGAACACGTCGTCGTAATCGGCCGGCGTGTCTTCGATGACATCGTGCAGCAGCGCCGCAGAGAGCACGACCGGATCGTGCACGTTGAACACGTTGGAGACGACGATGGCGACGCGGAAGGGGTGGGCCACATAAGGCGTGCGGCCGTCCTTGCGGGCCTGGTTGACGTGGAAGCGGGCGGCGAGAGACGCAGCCTTCTGCCAGAGATGCGGGTTGCCGCTTGCGTCAGCGGTCATGCTCCAGAATTCCTTTCTTCACCAGCAGGGCCAGGGCGTGAACGGCGATGCCCCGGCCCGCGCCGAGCGCATCGAGCTTTTCGTGCGTTTTGCCCTTGAGGTTCACCCGCGCGGCCTCGATCCCGAGCTGTTGGGCAAGGTGAGTGCGGATGGCGTCCTTGTGCGGGGCGATTTTGGGCTTCTGAAGGATAATCGTCGCGTCCAGATTGCCCAACTCATATCCTGCTGAATCCATGCGACTTACGGCTTCCTGCAGGAAGATCCCCGAGTCCGCCCCCTTCCATTTCGGGCTGGTGTCGGGAAAGAGTTCGCCAATGTCCGGCTCGCCCAGGGCGCCGAGAATCGCGTCGGTGACGGCGTGAAGCAGGGCATCGCCGTCGCTGTGCCCCACCGGCCCCAGATCGTGCTCGATGCGGATTCCGCCGATGATCAGCGGCCGGCCATCCCCGGCTGGCGCGAGGGGCTCGAGGCGGTGCAGATCAAAGCCGTGTCCGATGCGCCAGGGAAGAGTTGCACGAGCCATAGAAGGGGAGGATACGCGCTGCAGCCGGTTGATTCAGTCGGTCACTTCCGGATAACCCACCCCCCCGGGCCGCCGGAGGGCTTCAAAGGGGCCGTCGCCTCAAGCCGACCGCCATGCGGGTCCGAAAGACCTCCTGTCGCGCGCTAGCATTGAGGGCGACTCCAGCGGACGCAAGCGAGGAGATGAGCATGGGAGAGTCAATTCACATCACGAAACGCTGCGGACTGGCCCGAAAAGCGGGCATCCTCGCCTGCGCGGCGCTGGTCGCCACCGGCTGCGGCTACCGCCCCGGCGGCCAGGGCTGGACCGGATCATCCGAGACCTGGCCCAGCACCGAGTTCCGCCCCGCGACGCTGACGCTCGTTGACATCCGAACCGGCGAGGAACTCTGGACGCAGGACATTCCCGTCGGCTACCAGATGGTGACGCACTTCATCGAGGGCGGCGGCACCGACAAGGTCGAGCGCCCCGACCGCCTCGAGTACCAGATCTTTCTCGCCGGCACGAAGTACGGCAAACTCCGCTCGGCCATCGCCGTCCCCCCGGCCACCTGCCGGCGCTGGGAACTCTCCTATCGCGACGGCCCCGAATATCGGGAGCCGGGCGTGCGCAACGGCCTGCTGGGCAACATGCCTCCGTGGTGGGAACTGCCCGCCAAGCCCCTGCCCGATCTCGACACCGACAGCGGCGACATGTATCAGAAGCAGTAGCGGCGCCGGTTGTCATGCCTGAGCGGGCAGGCATCCAGTCGGACGTGCAAGCGGATGCATCCTCTGCTTCAACGCGATGGATGGATCGTGGATTCCCGCCTGCGCGGGAACGACGGCTGCCGTCATTGCGCGTTCGTGAAGTCTACCGAGCGCGCCAGCCGACAGCATACACATCCATCAGTTTGCGTGGAGCCTCGGGTCCGACAGGTCGAGGCGATACATGACCTGGTTGTAGTCGTAGCGCGGCGTGGCGATGGGATTGTTCGTGAAACTGCGCGTGTACGTGCCCTCGAGATAGATCAGCCGCCCGCCGTCCTGATCGAAGAACGGATGATGCGCTACGTTGTAGAACGAGTAGTTGTCGTGCGTGATGATCTTGCGCGCTTCTTTCCAGGGGCCGACGAGCGTGGGCGATTCGAGGTACCACACCTCGCCCAGCACCGATGATCCAAAGAGCTGTTGCAGAATCATGATGTAGCACTGGCGGTACTCGTTCCAGTAGACCGAGCCGCTGTGGCCGATGACCTTCTCGCCGGTCTCGACGTCGCGCGTCTGGATGAGCGCCTCATCCTCGCTCATCAACCCGGCGTTGATGAGTTCGAGTTGCTGGCTCGCTTCGACGAGGCCCGTGTTGCGCTTCCACGCGTAGATGAGTTTGCCTGATGCGTCGCGATCAAGTTGCGAATTCTCCTTGGCGTACGTTGTGCCTTCCTTCAGGCAGGTGTATGCCTCGTAGGCGGCGTGGTCGATGAGGCTGCGGTAGTCCGCTTTGCAGCGCACCATCGCGTAGGGAGACGGGAAGTAGTAATACTCGGCGCCACCCTCGGTGACTTTGATCGGGTTGGCCCGCGCATGCAGCGGCGCATCGGTGGGGATCGACCTGATCGGTTCGAAGATGTCCTTGTCGTCGTTGTAGAGAGCAAAGCCCGCTTCGTAGATCTCGCCGAGCGTCTTCACGCGGATGAAGTGGCACAGCAGCCGCTCGCGGTCCGACTCATCCTTCGCGGTCACGAGGCCGTCAAACCACACGGGGCCGGGTTTGTCGCCCAGCGGGCACATCTTCTTGCTGAATCCTTCCTCGTTGACGAAATAGCGCAGGTTGACGCCGACCGACGGATCGAGCCCGCCCTTGCCGGGCAGATCCGAAACCGCGCCCGAGCCGGAGAAGTTGCCCAGCGGATAGGCTGTGCGGCCGGTGTCGCCCCAGAACCAGTGGATCTGTCCGCGATAGATGATGCGCTGCACCGAGTCCTGCCCCGTCACCTGGGCGTTGAGCACGGGCTGCTCGATGGGAGGCGTGTCGCCGAGTTTCACGCTGTCGCTGTAGATGCCCTCGCCGGTGACGCGGTAGAGGCGCTGAGCGATGTTGACGCGATCGACCTGCAACGTCGCCTTGCCGCCGGGCTTCACTTCGATCGCTTTTCCCTCGTAGCCGAACCCGTCGGCGGGAAACGTGTAGCCGTGGCTCTTGACAAAGAAAAAGACCCGCTGGTTCATCAGGCCGGGATCGTCGATCGCCGCGACGCCGGCGCTGTCGGTCACATACGTGATTTCGTTGACGGTGCGGAGTTCGACGAGCGGCACGCCGCGCTGCGTCTTCGAATCAACGACCGTGATGCGAAACGGCTGCGCGAGAACAAGCGGCGCAGCAAGGGCGTTCACGATCACAACCAGCAGCAGAGAGTGCAGGCGGGAGTTTTTCACAGGAGGCTCCGTTCGCGGCGGAAGTGGAGAAGTCGTGGAACCATAGAAGCGCGAGCCGTCAGGTCTGCAGCGCCAATCGAAAACCCCCGCCGAGGCAGGCTCGGCGGGGGTGATGGAATCGCAAAACACCCGAGGAGGCCCCTTTTATTCGATCACGACCTCGGCGACGTTGCTGACACGCTGAAACTCGGCGGCCTGCATCCACACCCGCGTGCCCTGTGAGTTGGGCGGGATGCGCTTGCGCAGCAGGGCGTAGCCATCCTGATCGGCGGTTCGAACGCCCGCCTGCACCGGACTGGTCAGATCGAGCGTCACGTCGAGTTGCGGCACATAGGTGCTGCCCAGGCCGCGCACGCTGTAGACAAAGACGACCGTAGCGCCGGGGGTGGCGCGGGTGACTTCGGCGTCGCCGTTCACGCCCGCGACGAAGCGCGACGTGGTCAGCCGCATCGGAATCTCGCCCGAGTAGGCTGCTTCGATGGCATTGCGCAGGTTGATGCGGCCATAGCCGTAGGTGTCATCGATGCCCTGCGAGCCGAGATCGTTGCAGGTCGTCTTGAGGAAGAACTCGACCTCGTCGGGCGTGAGCGCCGGGTTGGTGGACCAGAGCAGGGCCGCCAGGCCGGAGACCTGCGGGCAGGCCGCGCTGGTGCCGCTGAAATTGCGATACTGATTGTCGCCCTCGCTTGAGATGTTCCAGACTTCCTCGCCGGGCGCGACGAGATCGACCATGCGGCCGTAGTTCGAGAACGATGACTTGACATCCTGCCGGCTCACGGCCCCGACGAGTATCACGTCATCGGCATCGCGATCGTTCGTGGTCATGTTCTGGTTCGCGTTGCCCGCCGCCCAGATCATGAGTCCGCCGATCGACTTGATGTACGTCGCGGTGTCGCGCACGGCCTGGTTGTCCACGCCGCTGTAACTCAGGCTGGCGACTTTGTCGCCGTTCTCGATCGCGGTGGTCGCCGCGTGGTTGAGCCACTCGATGGACGAGCCGCCGCCGCCGCTGTTGGTCACGCGGAGCATCCGGTGGCTCAGGTTCCAGCCCATGCCGGTCACGCCGATGCCGTTGTCGCCGTTGGCGGCAGCGCAGCCCGTGGCGTTCGTGCCGTGACCGTAGATGTCTTCGATGCGACCTCCCTGAGTTTCCCAGAGGCGGTCCACTGCGTTGTAGCCTTCCTGACGGTGCTGTTGCAGGTCTTCATGGGTGACGCGCACGCCGGTGTCGCACACGCCGACGGTGACTTCCGACGTACCGGTGTGGATGTCCCAGCCGGCGCACGAATCGAAACGATCTACGCCGTGGTACCACTGCGAGCCAAACTGCGAATCGTTCGGGCAGTCCTGCGGGTAGACGCGCCAGTTGGGCTCGACGAACTTGAACAACCCCGAAACGAGCAGGTGCTCGGCCACGCCGTTCTCGGTAAAGCCGAGAGGCAAGTCAAAAATGTACTGATCCGTCTGCCAGACGTGGTTGCGCACCGCGGCGATGGCGCCGATCATGGCGACGGCCTGGTCGTAACGCTGCTGCGCGTCGATGCCGCTCAAGCCCTGCTCAATCCAGTGCGACACCGGCCATGGGCGTGCGATCATCGAGCCTGAGAATTCCTGGTAGCCTGGCTGCTCGACGTAGCGCGCCTGGCCATGGTCGGCCAGAGAGATGTGGGCGCCGACCGATGCGGCCAGCGCGATACTGAGCATCTGCAGGTTTCGTGGGATGCGGGTGCGTGACATCTGATTCTCCTCCGGGGGCCTTGGTTCTCGTTCGTGGTCGTATGAGCCGTGAGATCGGCTCTCATTCTAATGCATGGCGGCGGCGATCTGTTCCTCAATGTTGCCCAAAGTGCCGCGCCATTTCACAAAATCCGCGTGCCAGTGTCATTTGGGGCGGCTTTTCGCCGCTGAAAGCAGTGATTCGACCTCTGAGCGGCGAGGGAGCGATGGAATCGCGCCCCTGCGGCTCACCGCCGCGGCCCCGGCCGCGTTGGCCAGCGCCAGTGTCTGCTCGATGCTCAGTCCTTCGCACCAGCCCACCGTCCAGGCGCCGGCAAAGGCGTCCCCGGCCGCCGTGGTGTCGATGACATCCACCCGCGGCGCCGGCCGCCGCGTGGTCGTCTGACCGTCGCAATGCACAGCGCCGTCGCGACCCAGCGTCACCACCACGTGCCCGCCCGAAAGCGAGCACAGGTGCGAAGCGACCTGCGCCTGCGAGAGCGCCGGGTCATGCAGGTTGGAAACGACGCGGCTCTCCCATTCGTTCACGATCAGTACATCCACGCACTCGAGCAGCGCCGCAGGGAGGCGCTGAGCGGGCGCGGCATTGAGTATGACGGGCACGTCGTGCTGCCGCGCGATTTCCGCGGCGCGCTGCACCGCTGGCAACGGCGATTCGAGTTGCATGAGCAGGGCGTCGGCCTGTTCGATCGCCTCGCGGGCTGCTTCGACATCACGCGTGGTGAGCGCCATGTTCGCGCCCGAGGCGACGATGATGCTGTTCTGCCCCGCGGCGTCAACGGTGATGACGGCAACGCCTGTGCGCTCGCCGCCTCGCGAGAGAAGGTGCGCGACGTCGATCTGTTCCGAGGCGAGCAGTTCGCGCAATTCGGCCCCCCATGGATCGCGCCCCACGCAGCCGATGAAGGTGACCTCGGCGCCCAGCCGCGCCGCGGCGACGGCCTGGTTGGCGCCCTTGCCTCCTGGGAACGTCTGGAAAGATCCACCCAGCAATGTCTCACCGGGCGCGGCAAAGCGCGGGGTCGTCACGACGAGATCCATGTTCACCGACCCGACGACGACGATGCGCGGCATGGAGCATCATATCGCGAGTTGAAGAGCCCGCTTGAGCACGCGTGACGCGCTCCGGGACGGCGTCAGCCGGTTTCCGTCATTCCTGCGAAGGCAGGAATCCACGCGCGTGCAAGGGCGCTCGATTGGGGAATCGAAGACGAACATCCCAGCCCGTTCGACTGGATGCCTGCCTGCGCAGGCATGACGCTGCTGGCGCACCGTTGGCCACCCAACCCGCACAGGCGCGCCTGCCTGCGCAGGCATGACGGCACGTGCCGCGACGGCACATGTCAGAGTAAGTCATTCTCCAACGCGGTGCACGGTCGCCCAGACCTCGCGCTTCGCATCAAGATCGCGATACTCCTTGCGGCCCATCACCATGTCGGCGTACACGGTCGCGATTTCGCGCGGCCGCATGGTGAAGCGCACCTGCGACCATTGCAGCGGCCGGCCGCGAAAAGCGTAACACCCGCCCGTCTTCGGATCGATCGACCACTCCGGCGGCTCGGCGGGCGTCACTTCGAGCCAGCACGTATCTTCACCTGCTGCAACGTGCGCACCGACTTCGCCCATGAGGTTCGTCTTGGCGGCGCTGACCACCGATCCAACAAGCTTGAGTGCGACTTCAGCCGGCTCGCCGTTGTACTCCACCAGTCGAATGATGAACGGATGCGTGCACGCGCCTTCACTGCGCCGCGCCATCTCGTGCCCGGCCCAGTCCGGCAGATGCTCGCCTGACTTGTTCGACTCGCGGAAGAATGCCGAGGCGAGCACGCCGGGCGCACCCTCGACGCTGAGCGGGCCGAAGACGGGCGGCACATCACCTTGCGACGATCCAGCCGTTTCAATCTCGCAGAGGCCGTACACGCGGTTGCACTTGTTGGCATGCGAATAGTTGTGCTCCCACGCGACTCGCATCAATTCCGCATGACTCGCCCGCGCGAAAGGCCAGATAAGAATCTGCATGTCGCCCGACCACGCGTCGTATCGATCCTCATCCCATGGGTCGTAGACGTTGAGAACATGCTCGGCTCCATCATCCGTACGCAAGAACTGCTGCGCACCATCATGGACATACGCCACGCCGCGCGACGATAATTCTGCCGCATCTCGGAACGCAACGACGTGTTGTGCCGTGAAGGGACGCTCGATCGTCTCGAACCACTGCGGCGAAGTCATCCAGTCGCCCTCGGGATACTTGCGCTGAAATGAGCCGCTCGGATCAATCACGCTGACCGCGCCGACCGTATCAGCTGTAAGCGAATGGGCAAAACCCATTGCAATTGCGCTGCGCAGCGCACCGGAATAGCCGGGATCCGGCCTCCCGCTCTGATCCATAACCTCAATCAGCACCGCATCGAGCGTGTCGTGCAGGCTCACGACGATGTCGATAGCCGCTCCCGGCTCGTGGTCACTGGTTCGATAGATACCGACGCATTGTCGGCGCGGCTGCGCCGATTCGCCATCAACGCGCACGATGGATTGACTGAAGCGATCCGCCTTTCCGTTGATGACGCGCTGAAACGACAGGAGGGGCACATCGACCCGCAGTATTCCATCAGGGAAAGTTTCGGATCGGATCTGGGTAATCACGCCGCGTTTCTGATCGATGTCGACCTGTAGCGCGCCACGGTGAAGGCGCAGCATGGTGTCATCGATCTCCTGCACTTCCGCCGCCGGACGCGGTCGCGTCGCCCGCGTATGCGGCAGTGCGAATCCAAACGGCGGGACTCCGTCGGCCAGCCGCAATCCGGATGCCTCTCCACCTGGAGCATAACGCTGCGGCACCGGCCACGCAAGTTGATTCGTGAGCACGGGCGCCGGCGGCCCAGCGACGCGGGCGCCGATGATCGCAGCCGCCCGCTCTGCAATCCGATCCGCCATGCTCCGCGCTCGAGCAAATTGCTCGTAGCCCACGAAACCGCACAACCCCTCGCACTCGTGATTGTCATGGTGCTGCGCCGCCAGCAATTCGCGCCACGCTTCGTCGATCTCCCAGGTCGGATACACATCCCACTGCGCATACGGCCGACCGAGCAGGCTCGCCGTCGCCGCCAGTGATTCGGCGCCAAGGATCGCGTGCTCACATCCACGACTGGCGCGCGGATGCTTGTCACCATTCTTCCCAAGCGTCATCCCATGCCACACATCATCCATCGTGTAGCGGCGCACCGGCGCATCGACGCTGCCGATCTTCTCAATCACCTCTGAAAGCGTACCCGGTACGATTTCAAACTCCGGATTGGCGATCAACTCCTTCAACTTCGGCAGCAGCACTTCGCTGCGGCACATCCAGTCCTTGCTGGGCATCAACTCGACCCACTGCACGATCGCGGGCTCTTTCAGATCGCGCAGCAGTCTCGATTCAAACAGCGGCGCGAAGTCCTCGGGCCACTGGTGCAGGTTCAGCTCGTTGCGCGGCAGCGCGGGCAGATGCGAGCCGTCGATGCCCTCCCAGATGATCAGTGCATGCGGCTCGCGCGGCACTTCGGGCGTGTGCCACGTCCATTGAAAGAACAGGCACGCGCCGGTGTAGCCGCACTGGCGCAGCAACTGCGGCAACTGCGGGAAGAAGTAGAACTCCTCCTCCCAGAATGCGCGCGGCCGCACCCCGAGCAGCCGCCGCGTGGCGCGCACGCCGTACGTCAGTTGTCGAATGTTCGACTCACAGCCGTTGAACAGGCCGTAGGGCTGGCCATAGGAACAGCCGACCGGCTCGATGACGCCCTGGGCGATCGCTTCGCGCAGTTCGGCCAGCGCTTCCGGGCACTCGGCGGCCATCTTCTCGTAGCCGATGGCGTCGAAGTTGACATTGCCCCGGACGCCCGCTTCGCGGCAGAGATGCAGCATGTCGCGCACGCTGCCGGGCAGCACGTCGTAACCCCACAGCCACTGCATGTCCACCCAGTGCATGTGGTTGCCGAAGGTGAAGTGAACGGGCTTGCGCATGTGTCACTGCTGAATTCAGAACTGCGGGGTGTAAGTCAGTCCGCCATCGATGCCCAGCGGCAGGCCGAGCCACATCCACACGAGCAGCATGATGGTCCAGACAATGGTGAAAACGATCGTGTACGGCATCATCATCGAGATCAGCGTACCCATGCCCGAGCGCGGCACGTACTTTTGCATGAACACGAGGATGATGATGAGGTAGGCGTTCAGCGGCGTGATGATGTTGCTGGTCGAATCGCCGATGCGGTAGGCCGCCTGCGTAAGTTCCGGGGAAATGCCGACCATCATGAACATGGGTACGAAGATCGGCGCGAACATGGCGTACTTGGCGCTCATCGACCCGACAAAGAGATTGAACACCACGGTCACCAGGATGAACGCGACCATCAGCGTGTAGGGCGAGAAGCCGGCCTGGCCGAGTGCCTGCCCGCCGGCGAGCGCGAGCATGCGATCGAGGCCGGAGTACTTGAACAATTCAGTGAATTGCGCCGCGAAAAACGCCAGCACGATGATGGGCGCCATGTAGGCGATGGAATCGACGAGCAGCTTCGCCACATCCTTGTCGTTGCGCAACTTTCCGACTGACACACCGTAAAAGATGGCGCCGGTGATAAAGCAGAGGAAGATCATCGGCACGATGCAGTTCACCCAACGGTCGAAGTGTTCGGCGCTGGGAACGAGGATCAGATCATCCTTCACCAGGGCGGTGGCCGGCGGCGGCCCCTGCGTTTGGGTGTCCCACACTTCCGCAATGACATCGTTCTTCGGGTTCGCGGGATCGGGCATTTTGTAGGTATGAAGCGGCCATCCGGGAACAATGATCATCGCCAGCAGGATGCCCAGCGCCAGAAGGAAGCCGATCGCGCCGAACCCGAGGCCGCGAATCTCTTCGGCCTTGAGGCGCTGCTCGGCGAGTTCTTCGGCCGAGGGCGTCATTGGACCGCCGTCTTCCGGCGATTTCCGATTCAACCGACGCTCGACGAACCATGATGTGACGGCCCATCCCAGAAACGTCACCACAATGGTCGATGCGATCATGAACCACCAATTGCACGCCGCGTTGACCCGGTAATTCTCGTCTACAACCTGCGCACCCAGTGTGGTAAAGTTGGCGAGCATCGGATCGAGGCCAGTGATGAACAGATTGGCGTTGAAGCCGGCGGCCACGCCGGCGAACACCGCGGCTATCCCGGCCAGCGGTGAGCGGCCCACTGACTTGTAGAGCGCTGCAGCCAGCGGCGGCAGGACGACGTATCCTGCGTCCAGCGTCATCGAACTCATCACCCCGACGAAAACCATTGTGGGCGTGAGAAGCGCATCGGGCACCACGAGCATCACGCTCTTGAGCGACGCGGCGAGTAACCCCGTGCGCTCGGCGATCCCGATGCCGAGCATGCCCACGAGCACCACTCCCAGTGGCGGGAACGCCATGAAGCTCTTCACCATGTTCGCCAGAGTCCAATAGAGGCCCTCGCGGCTCAATACGTTTCTCGCCTCGAGCGTCTCGCCGGTGGGCACCCACTGGACCTCCGGCTCGCCGGTGGCTTCATCGATCACCGGCTTCTCATGTACCGAGCCATCTTCGGAGACGACTTGCATCATCACCGGCGTCGGCAGCGACTTGCGCACGACCCACTCGTTCTTGGCCGCGAAATACGACAGAATCATGACACCCAGCGCACCGATCAGAAACAGCGTCGCCGGGTCCGGCAGTTTGTTGCCGACCCACTCGATGAAGTCCAGAATGCCTTTTGATCCGGATCCGTGCCCGCTGGTGGTCGAGGTGGCCATCGCCTCGTCTCCTGTGGTCTGAGCAGACGTGTCTGGGGAAACTGCCGCGGGTTGGTTATAGCGGGCTCACGGGTCTCGCGAAAGCCCCCGGGGCCAATCTGTCCGTCGGCTTGGCTGGGCGAATCCTCGTCGCCGCGCCGGGCGCATCGGCGGAGATTGACGCTCGCCGGCGCTTCGATCCGACTGTACAATTGCAATTCACTCTCGCGTCGCCCCCTGTCTTGGATGAACACCGTGAACCAAACGGTCGCGGGCACCCCGGCCACCACCCTGGCTCCCCCGGTACAAGTCGCCGCGCCGTGGTCGATGAGCGGCCGCGTCCGCCGATGGCTCGTTGTGCTCATCCTCGCCGCCCAGAGCATCTTTCCGATCTGGCTCAGTCTCAACGACCACCCGCTGTACGCCCCCGACGAGGGCCGCTACGGCTCGGTGAGCGAGGCCATGGTCCAGACCGGGAACTGGCTCGTTCCGATGATCGATGGCCACCCGCACCTGACCAAGCCGCCGCTGGTGTACTGGCTGCAGGCGGCGGCGCTGAAGGCGGTCGGCGAAGACGAATTCGCCCTGCGCCTGCCATCGGTGCTCGCCGCGACACTGATCGTGCTGATCACCTTCGGGCTGGGCGCCAGGTGGGGTGGGGCGCGGCGCGGGTTGATCGCCGCGGGCCTGCTCTCGCTCATGCCCCTGCATGTTGCCGTAGGTCGGCTGGCGATCACCGATTCGGTGCTGACGCTCTTCTGGCTGGCCGCGCTCGCCGCCGGCTGCATGGCTGTGGAGCGCGGCGGCGAGTCTGATCGCCGGTCCTGGCCGTGGGCCGGGGCGATGTGGCTCGCCGTGGCGCTGGGCCTGCTTGCCAAGGGGCCCTTGGCGCTGGCGCCCGTTGCGGTGCTGCTCATCTGGCTGGCGCTCACCGGCCGATGGGCCCTGGCGCGGCGGCTGCACCTCTGGGGAGCGGCCCTGGCGTGCCTGCCTCTCGCCCTCTGGGCCTGGCGGATCGTGCAGAGCGAGCCGCAGGCGATCTCCATCTGGCGCTATGAGATGCTCAATCGCGCCACGGGCAGCGGCGACCACCCCGAGCCATTCTGGTTCTACCTTCCGATCGTCATCTGCGGGCTCTTTCCCGCCACGGCCACGTTGAGCCTGCCCGGCGTCGAATATTCCTGGCGCGACGGCTGGAAGTACTGTCGCACCGCCGGCATCGGCAGCCTGCTGGCGCTGGCGATCGTTGTGCCGCTGATCGGCTTCACGTTCATGAGCGGCAAACTCGCGACCTACGTCCTCCCCCTGGCGCCACCTCTGGCTCTGCTCACGGCTGGCGTGCTTGAGAATCGGCTCCTGTCGGCGAGTCGCCACGCGAAGCAGGCGAAGAAGGCCCTCCAGTCGATCGCCGCGGTCTGCATCAGTTCGGCAATCGTGCTTGTCGTCGTGCTCGTCGGCATCGCCCGGCTCACGCCGCAAGCCCTCTGGGTCGCCGTCCTCGTATCGCTGCTCCCATTGACGGCGCTGATGATCTGGCGCCTCTGGCCGCTCATCAGCGGCGACCTGTACCGCTCGATGGCCGCCCTGGCGCTGCTGTGGGTCGCGGCAGGCATCGCCTGGATCGGCGCGTTCGAGTTTGAAGATGCGGTCTTGAGAGCGTACGGCACGGCACAACTCATGGACGTGGTGCACGAACAGCCCGGGTTGCGCGACCCCATCATCGCCACCGTCGGCTACGACGATCCGACACTGTTTCGCTACGTCCAGCACCCCGCCACGGCGTTGAAAGGTTCGCAGATCGAGCAGTGGGTCGATTCGCTCTCCGCCGACGATCGCTGCCGCGCCGTGCTGCTGGCCAAGGAAGATGTCTGGCGGCAGATCATGGAGCGCCGCCCGCAAGTCTCAAGCCTCCTAGCCGACGTCGGCAAAGGCACCTACCGCATCAACACGAGCGTCATCATCCTGCGCCCTCTGCAGCAGTGACTTCCAGCGGCGCGCTCAGGCCGCAGGCGTGGCGCTGATGGTCGCGCCGCCCGGCGCCGGTTCGCACAGGACGACCTGCCCCTTGCCGCCTCGCTTGGCGACATAGAGCATCTCGTCGGCGATGCGAATGAGTTCTTCGCCCGAACTCGCCCGGCTCGTGCGGGCGCAGGAGATGCCCACCGACATCGCCAGCGGCTGGTCGGTGCACACGGTCCGCGTGACCGCATCCTCGTAGTCTTGCTTGATGCGCCGCGCGAGGTTGACGGCCGTTGCGGCGTCGGTGCGCGGGAGAATGATGACGAATTCGTCCCCGCCATAGCGGGCGGCGAGATCGGACTCGCGCCGGTTGGCGAGGATCACCTTGCCCGCCAGGCGCAGCATGTCGTCGCCGTGCTGGTGGCCAAGCGTGTCATTGAGCGTCTTGAAGCCGTCGAGGTCGATCATGATGCACGCGAGATCGCCCGAGTGGCGCAAGGTTTCGGCAAAGAGGCGCGGCAGGTCTTCGTTGAGATGGCGGCGGTTGGACAGTCCGGTGAGCGCATCGGTCAGCGCCATCTCTTCGAGCCGCGCCACCATTGACGTGAGCTGCGAGTGGCTGCGCCGCACCTGCTCGAGCGAGAGTTCCAGCTCGCGCTGCAGCCGCACGTTCTCCTGCTTGGTCCGCCAGCGCGAGAGGTTCTTCTCGACCATGAGCGGCAGGATCGAGAGAAACTCGCCGGCCTTCACGACGTAGTCATACGCGCCTTCGCGCAGCGCCTGCAGGGCGGTGCGGTGATCGGATTCGCCGGTGACCATGATCACCGGCAGCATCGGCTGCCTGATGAGGAACTGCTGCAGGGCCGTGAGTCCCGTGCCGTCGGGCAGGTTGTAGTCGCACAGGGCCAGATCGACCGACGACAGATCGCCGCCGACGGCCTGGGCAATCGTCGAGCAGACCCGAACGCAGTCGCATTCGAAGTGATCCTGCAGCACGTCCCTGATGAGCGACGCGGTGTCGGGGTCGTCTTCGAGTACGAGCAGTCGTGGTGGCTGGGTGCGCTGCGTCATGGGCGCGTCATTCTCCAATGACAAGGGTTCAGGGCGATCCTCGCCCCCGTGGTGAATCCGCTCAGGCTGCAGAGGCCCCGGGCAACTGGCGATGCACCGTCGTCCAATAGACCGCCGCCGCCTCGATGCGACGCAGCATGTCCTGCGTGTCGCGAACCTTGCAGGTGTAACTGCTCGCGCCATTGCTCAGCGCGCGGCGTTCAGACTCATCATCATCCAGCCCCGTCATCACCACCACCGGCAGGTCGCGCAGGCGATGGTCGGCGCGAACCCGCACGAGCACCTCGTGCCCGTCAGCGCCGGGCATTTCGAGATCGAGCAGGACCAGATCCGGCCGCGGCGACGACTTGTCCGAGCCGACCCGCTGCAGGAAGCGGATGCCATCACACCCATCGACGCACTCGAACACCTTGATGGGGCGGCCGAGCGACTCGATGGCGTCGCGCACGAGCATCCGATAGTCAGGGTCGTCATCGACCAGCAGGATCACCGCTTCACTCACCTTGCCGCCTCGCGTTCCGGTTGACATGTCGCTCCACTCCTGGCCTTGTTATTTCGACGCGTTCCAGCCCCGCATGCAGCGCATTACGCCGCCGACCGGTTTGCGGGCGAGCCGAGATCGGCAGAGACGATACGGCTCGCCGGAATTGACACTTTGAACGTACTCCCGACGCCCACTTCGCTCTGGAGCGTGATTTCGCCGCCCCAGTGCTCCACGACCGCCCGCACGCTCGCCAGTCCGATACCTCGGCCCGGCACGCCGGTGGTGCCCGCCTCCGAGCCGCGGCGAAAGACCTGAAAGACCCGCTGCTGGTCGGACGCGGCGATGCCCGGCCCGGTGTCCGCCACCGACACGTGCAGCGTCCGCTTTTCGAGTGCATGCGAGATGGTGATGCGCCGCGTCGGCCGCTGGCCCATGTACTTGGCCGCGTTGTCGATCAGGTTCAGAAACACCTGCCGGGCCAGGTTGCGCTCGACGTGCACGGTGGGCAGCGTGGTCTCGATGCCGCACTCGATGCCGCGTTCGCCCAGTTCGTGTTCAAGCGCCTGGATGATGCCTGCGACCAGTTCGTGCAGATCGACCGGTTCGCATTCGCCGGGTCTCGTGCGGATGCGGCTCAGTTCGAGCAGATCATCGAGCATGGACGACTCGAGTTCGACGTTGGCGGCGATGCGTTCGAGTCGGTGCCTGGCTTCTTCGGGAAGCGAGTCGCCGAAGCGCCGCTGCAGCATTGTCGTCATGCCGGCGATGTTGCGCAGCGGAGCGCTCAGGTCGTGGCTCACCGTTCGCAGAAACTCGTTCTTGGTCTCGATCTCGAGTTCGAGGCGATGGTTGGCCGCGTTGAGCGCGGCGGTGCGCTCGTCCACCTGCTGTTCGAGCGATTCGTTGGCGCGCAGGAGTTCGCTGCGCGCCTGCGCCAGCGTGCCGGCGGTTTCAAGCACCGATCGAGCCAGCAGTCCGAGTTCGTCGTTGCGCCGCAGGGGCAGGTGCGGCAGGCGCTCGCCCGACGCGAGCATCGTGACGGCCCGCATGATCCGCCGCAGCGGCCTTGTAAGACGGCGCATGAGCAGTGCCGTGATCGGCACGGAGATCAGACAGGCCACGCACACCACGCCGATGACCAGCGCCCGCATGCGCTGCACCGTCGCGCGATGCACGGGATCAATGAACGCGAACGTGACGTGTCCGAGCAGATCGGCTCCGCCGGCTGCACCGGTCGAAGAGAAGATCGGCGTGCGCAAGACGCGCGCTTCGGGCGCCGGCGCATAGTTGAGCAGCGTGGGCAGGCTCTGCGTCAGCGCCGCCTGCTCGTGCTCTCCGAAGCGTTTGAGGTAGTGCTGGTACAGATCCTCGTTGTTCACATGCTGCGAGAGCGATGCGCCGAACCGATCCTCCACTTGAACGAAGGCCACGGCCGAGTCGATGGCAACCGCGTCGAGCCGGTCGCGCAGCGCCGTCGGGTTGCGATGCTCGAGCGGTTGGCGAAACTCGTCGGCCAGATGCCCGCCGATGCGCACCGTCTCGCGCGCCAGCGTCTCCTCGAGTTGCGACTCGATGAGCCGCTCGAGCATGAGGTTGCTCGTGCCCACGGTGACGACGACCATCGCCAGCACGAGCAGCAGTACGCGGAACTGGAGCCGGTGCCGGATAGGCACAAGATTCGAGTTGTCGCCATCACGTTCTGACACGTCTGCCGCCTTTGGAAGCCGCGCGACGGGCGCGCAAGCTCCTGAAGAGACTTCGGCCATCGGCTCGCCGAGGTGGGGCCGGAGTCGCAGAACCCACCCTCGGCGGGCGGTTGGGGCACGGCAACTCGATCCAGACGCTGCAGGGCGCATAATCCGCACAGGCGGACCTGGGGGCCTT
The DNA here is from genome assembly GCA_963205185.1 of Planctomycetota bacterium. Classification (GTDB taxonomy): domain Bacteria; phylum Planctomycetota; class Phycisphaerae; order Phycisphaerales; family UBA5793; genus UBA5793. The sequence goes on from CAUJHZ010000028.1 coordinate 20,023, forward strand.
GGCCATCCCCTCCTGGCCGCCGTCGAGCGATCTGGCGCCTCTTGTCCACCTGCCGGGCAGCGGCCTATGATCCGTTTCGTCAATTTGAACCGCTTGCACCACCGTGCGTCCGCTGACCCCTGGCCGGGTCTCGGACCCACCCCGGCAGTCGCCGGGCAGCATCCGTGGGAGGTCCCTCTCGATGGCCAAGAAGATCAATTCTCAATTTAAGATTCTCGCGCCGGGAGGGCAGGCCACGCCCGCTCCGCCGCTTGGTCCCGCGCTGGGCGCCAAGGGCATCAACCCCGGCCAGTTCATTCAGAAGTTCAACGAAGCGACCCGCCAGTTCAACGGCAAGGTGGTCGGCTGCATCGTCACGCTTTACGACGACCGCAGCTTCGAACTCGAGATCAAGTCCTCGCCGGCTTCGGTGCTCATCAAGGAAAAGGCCGGACTCGATAAGGGCAGCGGCCTCGTGGGCAAGGAGACGGTCGGCTCGATCACCCGCGCCCAGGCCGAGGAGATCGCCAGGGAGAAGATGGCCGACCTGACGGCCGCCGATCTCGATGCCGCCGTTCGCATCATCATGGGTACCGCCCGCTCGATGGGCGTGAAGGTGGAGGGCTGAAGCCATGGCCAGATTGAGCAAGCGCGCCAAAGCCAACGCCGAACTCGTCCCCGCCGAGCCGCTCCCTCTCAAGGACGCCGTGACGGTGCTCAAGAAGTTCAAGGGCCCGAAGTTCGACCAGACGGTCGAGATCTGCTTTACGCTGGGCATCGACACGACGCAGGCCGACCAGCTCGTGCGCGGCGCCGTCGCCCTGCCGCACGGCGTGGGCAAGAGCAAGCGCGTCATCGCGTTCTGCGGCAGCGACGACGCTGCGGCAGCCCGGGAAGCCGGGGCGATCGAAGCCGGCGCCGATGACCTCGTCAAGAAAGTGTCCGACGGCTGGATGGATTTCGACGTCGCCGTCGCTTCGCCTGACATGATGAAGATCGTCAGCCGCCTCGGCCGCCAACTCGGCCCGCGCGGCCTGATGCCCACACCCAAGGCCGGCACGGTGACCACCGACATCGCCAAGGCGGTGCGCGAGTACTCCGCCGGCAAGGTCGAATACCGCAACGACAAGGGCGGCAACGTGCAGGCCGCCGTCGGCCGCATGAGCTTCAGCGAGGATCACCTCGCGGACAACATCGACTTCTTCATTCAGACGATCATGAAAGCCAAGCCCTCGTCAACCAAGGGCCAGTTTGTCAAGAAAGTCACCATCAGCGGCACGATGACGCCCGGCGTCCGCGTCGTCGTCTGAACCTCTGGTCCCTGGTTCCTGGTCCCTAGTGCCTGACTGAATCGAGCCTCCCATGAGCAAAGTCGTCAAAGACCTCATCATCAACGAGTACCGCAACCGCTTCGACGGCGTCACCGATGCGCTGCTCGTGGACATCCGTGAACTCAAGGCGGATCAGAACATCGAACTGCGCAAGGGCCTTCGCAGCAAGGGCATCCGCGTCACCGTGGTGCGCAACGCGCTGGCGACCAAGGCCTTCGAGGGCACGGCGCTGAGCCCGCTCGACCCCCTGCTCACCGGCCCCAGCGCCGTGGTGTACGGCGGCGAGACGGTCATCGACGTCGCCCGCGAAGTGGTCGATTTCGCCAAGAAACTCCGCAAGATGGAACTCAAGGGCGCCATCCTCGACGGCGAAGTCTTCAAGGGCAAAGCCGGCGTCGAAGCCCTGAGCAAGTACCCCACGCGCACCGAAGCGCTCGGCCAGGCTGTGCAGCTCGTGCTCAGCCCGGGTTCAGCCCTCGTCGGCGCCGTCACCGGCCCCGGCGGCGCGCTCATGGCCATCGTCAAGAGCATCGAAGAGAAGCTTGAAAAGGGCGAGACGATCGCCAAGGTGGGATGAATCACCGGCGGGCCGCGCCCGCCACGCAACCGAACCAACCCGCGCATCCGACGGGCCTGCAAAGGTTAAATGATCGATGGTCGATCACCTCTTGGATGCCGAGTCTGTCTGATTTGATTGGAGCACATCGTGTCTGAAGAAACCAAAACGTTTGACAAAGCCATCGCCGAACTCGGCGACAAGCTCGCCGCCCTCACGCTCAAGCAGGCGGTCGATCTCAAAGACTACATGAAGGAAACCTACGGCATCGAGCCGGCCGCGGGCGGCGCCATCATGATGGCCGGCGGCGGCGGCGGCGGAGCCGGACCGGCCGAGGAAGCCGAGCAGACCGAGTTCGACGTCATCATCACGGCGGCGGGCGACAAGAAGATCCAGGTCATCAAGGCCGTGCGCGAAGCCACCGGCCTGGGCCTCAAGGAAGCCAAGGACCTCGTGGACGGCGCGCCCAAGCCCGTCAAGACCAAGGTCAGCAAGGAAGACGCCGACGCCCTCAAGGCGGCCCTCACCGAAGCCGGCGCTTCCGTCGAGATCAAGTGATTCAGCCGATTTCGGCCTGAATATCGGCCCTTTCGCAACGCCCGGGCTGCCCCGGGCGTTGTGTCTTTTCTCGATAATCCGACCCCGATTCGCCCGTGCTTATCTGGAATGCGCGCGGTTTCTGGTATACTCGGCTTCGGGCGGCTGTCTCGGCCGATCGGTCCGGGCCGCCCGGCATCTGGGAATCCATAGATGAGAAGGAGAAAGAAATGAATGCACGTCTCTGCACCGCGATCATGGCCATGGGCTTCGGCACTGCCGCCCTGGCGCAAACCGGCACGCTCGACCAGGTCTCGCCGATGACCAACGCCGGCTTCAACCTCAGCGCCTCTTCGCTGCAATGGCAGCAGCAGGTGCGCGTCGGCGTCGCCGGCTAACTGGAGGGCTTCGAACTCATGATCCAGGGTAACGCCGGCGCCCAGTTCAACGCGCGCGTCCGCATCGGCGACGGCTGGAACACCGGCGCCATCGTCTTCCAGAACCTCTTCACCAAGCCCAACAACGGCAACGAAATCATGTTCATCGACGTGACCTCGGCGAACATCAACCTCGGCGTCGGCGACACCTTCGTCATCGAAACCCAGGGCAACGACACGGGCGCCGGGCTCGTGGGCAGTTACGATCCCTCCAATCCGCAGTACCCCGAGTTTCTCTTTCTCAATGGCCCCGGCTGCTTCTCCGACTGCGGCTGGCGGCACGGCTTCAACACCTACATGATCGAAGGCGGCGGACTGACGCTGGATCTCTCCGGCCCGTGCCCCGGCCAGGTCACTGTTGACATCAGCGGCGCCACGCCCGGCGGACGCGTCGCCATCGTCTACGGCACCTGCAACGGCAGCACGACGATTCCCGGCGGGCCGTGCGCCGGCACCGTGCTCGACGTCGGCGGCGCCACGCTGCTGCGCTTCGTCACCGCTGACGCCAACGGCAACGCCAGCACCAGCGGCAACGCCCCGCAAGGCGCGTGCGGCCGCATCTGCGTCCAGGCCGTTGACGCCACGACGTGCGAAACGAGCAACGACGAAGGCCTCTGATCCCTCGCTTGCCTGCTGCTCGCATCACATCACACGACCCCGCGCCCCGGCGCGGGGTCGTGTGCGTGACGGGGGACTTCGACGACCGGCATTGTGGCCCTGTTCCGCCGCGCCGCGGGTTCGTACACTCTCTCCCATGGCCGCTGCCAAGACCATCCACCGGGCGATCTACTCCGGCTCGTTTGACCCCGTCACGCTGGGGCATCTGGACGTCATTGCGCGCGGCAGGCGGATGTTCGATGACCTCATCGTCGCCATCGGCCGCAACATCGCCAAGCGCGAACTGTTCAGCATGAAGCAGCGGCGGCAGATGGTCGAGCGGCTCATTGCCGACATGAAAAACGGCGAGCCGGGCGCGGGCAACGTCCGCGTGGAGACCTACCAGGGCCTGACCGTCGATTTTGCGCGCAGCGTGGATGCGACGATCATCCTGCGCGGCATTCGCAACATCAGCGATCTCGCCTACGAGTGCCAGCTGGCCATGACCAACCGCCAGGTCGCCAACATTGAGACGGTGTTCATCGTCACCGACCAGGCATTCAGTTACACGAGTTCGAGCCTGATCCGCCAGATCGCGGCCCTGGGCGGCGACCTCGATTCGCTCAGCGCCATCGTGCCGCAGATTGTGGTCGAGGCGCTCAAGGAAATGAAGGCGGCGCGCGGCTTCGAGTATCTCATCGAAGATCACGTCGAGTGATCACGAGGCCGCAAGGTCGAGACGAGCCGCGACGGTGAGGGCGCGTCGCCCAAAGGGGCGACAGCACCGTCATGCCTGCGCAGAGCCCGCCCCTGCGCAGGCAGGGGCAGGCATCCACGAGCGTGCAAGCGCGCACCTTTTGACTTTGAACGCGGATCAAGTGTCGTGGATTCCCGCCTGCGCGGGAATGACTGACTCCGGCATGCGCCGTCGAGGCACATGCCGTCGCACCTGCAAGGGGCATCTGTCTGCACGCCGAAAGCGTGATCGTCAGGCCTTCCGGGCGTCGCGCTCGCTGCGCTCCCTGGACGCCCGGCTACTCACGATGAGGCCATCGGCCTCGGGCAGGAGCGATGTTTGTCCCTGCCCGTTCGTGGATACCAGCCTCCGCCTTCGCTGGGGCAGGCTCGGCGCGGCTCGTCTCGGCGTGCGGCCTCGTCTGTCCTACCCCTCCTCGGGCAGCCGGCCGACGCTCATGGCGGCGAGGGCGTCGAGGTTGGGCGTCATGCTCGCGGCCTGCGAGGCGCGGGCGCGGAGCACGTCGATGCGCTGCCTCACCTCCTCGGCCATGCGCGTGTTGGGAAACTCGTCGATGATGGTCTCGCCGACCTGCACGGCGGTGGCCCAGTCGTGATCCTGCACGGCGAGTTTGAACTGCAGGCCGATGTTGGCCCGCGCCTTGTTGATCACGCCGCGCGCCACTTCCTGCAGCGGCGCCGCTTCGTCGGGCGTGAGGAAGACGTCGAGATCCTTGAGCAGTTGCATCGCGTGCTCGACATGACCGGCGCCGGCGGCTTCGAGGAACTCGCGCTCGAGCGACTTCTTGTGCGCCTCCCACGCCTTGCGGACGCGCTGCTCGAGCCCGCGCGTGCGGTGGGAATCGGGAAAGAGGCGGGCGATGCGCGCCGCCTCTGCATACGCCGCGCCCCAGTCGCGCGCATCAAGCACGGCCTGGAAGTGGTCGAGCGCCTCGGTGATGCGCCGATTCACTCCGTCGGCGCGGCTGCGATCGATGCGCGCGAGGAACTCTTCGGCCTCTTCGCGGTAGCCGAATCGCTCGCGCATTTCATCGACCAGCACCATCGCGGCCTGCCAGTCTTCGTTGGCGATGTCTTCTTCGATGGCGCGCTGCAGCATGGCCCGCTCCTGCCGGCGGTAGGCGATGTGCCGGGCCGAATCCGACAGCAGTGTGTGCTCGTTGATCTTCTCGAGCAGTTCGAGTTGCTGGCGGGACATCTCCGCCACCGCCGCGCTCTCGCGCCGCGTGTGCACGAGCGCCAGCGTCAGGGGGATGGTCGCGGAAACGAGCATGAAACAGACCACTCCGGCCGCGACCATCGCGTCGCTGCCGCCCTCGGTCACGAAGTTGCCGCGCCCCAGCAGCACCACCGCGACGCTCAGCCCGAGCAACAGGACATAAGAAAGCGCGATCCAGAGATTGGTCTTTGATGAAGGGCGCACGAGAAACCTCCTTGCTTGTCGCGCCGGGGCGCAGCAGCGCCCGGCGCACGGCGGCGCTTCAGGAGCCGGGCGTCGGCTTGCCGCAGTCAAAGGTCGTCGGCACCATGCACAGGAACTGCAGCGATTCGCCCGCATCGGCCCGGAACTGGTGCTCCGTGTTGGGCTCGATGAACAGCGAATCGCCTGAACGGATCGCGCGCGACTGGCCCGCGACCTCGACGGTTCCGGCGCCGGCGACGACGTAGATGCCGTGTTCGTAGTTGTGTTGATGGCGCGGCGTGTGGCCGCCGGGCGAGACGGTAAAGTGTCGCATGGCAAAAGTCGGCGCCCCGTCGCCGCGCCCCAGCAGCAGGCGCATGCCCACCGCCTCGGCGCCGGGCATCGACATCGGGAGTGCGGGCATTTCCTCAATACGGCGAAGCAGCATGTTTTGACCCCCCTGCATACGCGCCTGTCTCCCTATTCTAGTTTACGAAGCGGCCGGCGTTGCGGGTGCTTCAAAACCCCGGAGATTCGCCCGATGCCCCCTGATAATCCATCCAGCCCGACGATCCGGTCCTGCACCCTCGGGCCATGGGAGACCAACTGCTACATCGTCTCCACCCCCGGCAGTGATGAGTGCTGGATCGTCGATGCGGGATTCGACCCTGATCCGCTCATCGAATTCATTCGCAGCGTCAACCTGCGCCCTTCGCGGCTCGTGCTGACGCACGCGCATCTCGACCACATCGCCGGGGTCAGGCAAGTGCTTGACGCATTCGGCCCTGTTCCGCTGGCTATTCACGAGGCGGAGGCCGAGTTCCTGCTCGACCCGGATCTCAACCTCTCCGCATTTGTCGAGATGCACGTCACCACGCCCCCGGCCGATGAACTGCTGCGCGACGGTCAGCTGCTGACGCTGGGCGATTCGCAGTGGAAGGTGCTGCACACGCCCGGCCACAGCCCCGGCGGCATCACGCTCTACCATGCGCCATCGCACCAGGCGATTGTCGGCGACACGCTCTTTGCCGGCTCGATCGGGCGCTACGACTTTCCCACCAGCGACGGGCCGCTGCTGTTTCGGTCGATCCGCGAAAGACTGCTCACGCTGCCCGATGAAACGCGCATCTATCCGGGACACGGGCCCGAGACGACCATTGGTCGCGAGCGCCGGAGCAACCCGTTCCTCACCAGCCAGTAGCGACTATCGCCCATTGCGCTGCAGATCGGCCTGGTTGAGTTGGGCCGCGGCGGCGCGAACCGCCTCTTCGTCCGCCAGGCCCATCGCCCAGAGGTTCAATTGGAACAGAACCTTGGTGTCCATGGCGATGAGCACGAACGGGTGCGCCGGGTTGCTCGTGGCGCAGGGCACACCTGAACCCTTGAAGAGTTCGACGGGCGCGCTGCGATCGCGCAGGAACTGGTAGTAGACGCGGCTGAGGCTGCTGTAGATGATGCCGTCGCCCGTGTGCCACGCGGCGGCGATACTCGGCGACGGCAGGCCGCGCACGCGCTGCCCCTCGGGCCAGCGGGCGTCGTATTCGAAGATGCGCTGCTGGCCGCTGTGAAAAAAGAGAATGCGCGGCGAGCCGTCGGGCGCTGCCGGCGACTGGATCCCCGCCAGCGCCTGGAACGCCATGAACGCCGTACCTTCGTCCGTCAGCCGTTCGCGCTGCAGCGGCCGGCGCATGGCGTCGGCTGAGCGCGTGTCGAAGACGACCAGATCGAGCGCCTTGTCGGTCCCGAGCTGGAAGGCGAAGAGCACGTTCTCGTTGCCGCACCAGATCGGGAACATGAGATCGCCGGTTCCGTCGCCGGCGCGGTAGACTTCGTTGTCGCCCTGCACGAACAGCTCGAAGTGCGATTCACCTCCCTCGCCGATGCGTTGGCACCACGCGAGGCGCCCCGACGACGAGCGCGCGGCGAAGGCGTTGACGCCCGAATTGAGCAGCCACTTTGTTTCGCCCGTCTCCCACTGCACAAAGCCGATGCGCCGCGCATCGGGCCCTTGCGGCGACTCGATGAGAAACCCTGATTCATCCGCGCCGCGGCCGAGAACGCCGGCGCCTTCGAGTCGCCGATGTTCCACGAGTCGCTGACTGGGCTTGTCGCCGGCGACCCGTTCGATGCGATAGATGATGATGTCGAGTTTGGGCTCGGTGACCGTTTCATCGGCGAGAATGCAGTCCCAGACTTCATCCTCCGCCAGTTCTGGAGCGGGCGCCTGCACCGCCATGTATTGCCCGCCGGGACTCACGAGCGGCAGCAGGTGCCGGTCGTATTCGATCGAGCCGAGCGATGCGATCCAGGTGGTGACCGCCGAGTTGCTCGTGCTCAGTCCGGCGGGGACGTAGGTGTTGAGCAGGCTGGTGTCGGGCGGCGTCTCCGGGCGCACCACATCGGAGTACGTGAGCCGGGGTTTGTCGGCCTTTTCGGCCACGCAGCCTGTCGCGCACAGCGATGCCGCCAGCAGCGCCAGAAGCGTGGTCCGGCTCCAACCGGGCGATCGAGTTCGAGCACCATTGATCATGAGCGATTCAGTCCTTTGGCGGCTGGTCCCAAGGCGCATCCGACTTCCGCTCGGCGAGGCTGAACTTCGCGCTGCTGCGCGGCTTGTCGGGCCGGTCGGCGGCGCTCGACGGGCTCTGCATCCACGGCAGGCTGCTGCGGCCGTCGTCGAGCGGCTCGTTCTCAGGCTGCTGCTCGCGCTGCCGGTAGTACGGTTCGTTCCAGTGATCGAGGCTCGCAGGATTCTCTTCGACATCCGCGCCTTCGAGTTTGCGACGGCTCTCGTTGAGCAGGCGGTAATCGTCCTCGCCCATGGCGCGTATCTTGTCCTCCGAGTCGAGGATGATCGGCCGGATGAACGCGACCAGCTCGGTGCGCGATTCAGACTTCTCCGTCGAGCGGAACAGGCCGCCGATGAGCGGAATGTCGCCCAGCAGCGGCACCTTGCGGACGATGTCATTGAGCACGGTGCGCCGGATGCCGCTGATGACCACCGTCTGCCCGTCGCGGATCGTCACCTTCGTCGTCGTCTCGCGCCGGTCGAGAATCGAGCCGCCAAAGAGCGTCTGGCCCGGCACCACGCTGGACAACTTCAGGTTCACGCGCAGATCGACGTTGCCTTCGACCGTGATGTGCGGCCGCACGCTGAGTTGAATGCCCACGGCGAGGTATTCGAAACTCTGGGTCACGCCGCCTACGTCGGTCGTGGCCGACTCGGTGATGAACGGGATGTCCTGGCCATCGAAGAAGTTGGCCTCTTCGTTGTCGCTCGTGACGACCTTGGGCCGGAAGAGCACGTTGACATCCGTCACCTGCGAAAGCGCCTGCAGCGCGACGTTGAGATCGACGTTGACGCCCAGCGTGGACGTGTCAAAGAGCGCGTTGATGAGTTCGTTCTTCTCGCCCTCAATGCTGCTGTTGACGACGATGCGATTGTCTTCGTTGGGCCCGCTGGCGACGTTGCCGCTGCCCCAGCGGATTCCCAGCGAGGTGGCGTCATCGACGCTCACTTCGGCGACGATCGCCTGAATGAGCACCTGCCGGCCCGGCGCATCGAGCATCTCAATGAGCGTGCCCATGGCTTCGCGCAGCTCCGGCGGGGCCACGACCATCAGGCCGTTCATGCGCGGATACGGCATGACGCGCACCTGGCCGATCAGGTTCGAGATCTTGCGCGCATCAGGATCGGGCGAGCCCGACTGCCACGGAAAGGCGATCGCTTCGCCCTGCTGCTGTGTCTGCTGTTGCGTCTGCTGCTGCTGGTTGCCGATCTGCGAGACGTTGGATCGCTCCGTGAGTTCCTGGGTGGTCCGCTCCACGTCAGCTCCGCGAGCGCCCTCTTCAGCCAGCAGTGCATTGATGCGGATGGAAAGGTCTTCGGCGTCGGCGTATTTCAGTTCGTAGATCTGAGGCTTGTTCACGTCGCCGGGCACGTCGAGGCGGCGGATGAACTCCTCAACGAGGGGATAGACCGTGGGAATCTGCGAGGTCACAAAAAGCAGGTTCTTGGTGTTGTCCGCCTTGAACGACAGTTGCCCCGCGAGTGCGGAAAGTTTGGGTCCTTCGCCTTCCTGGTTGCGGGAGGTGTTCTGCTGCTGCCGCGCCGCATTGCCGTCGAAGAAGAAGCCGCTTTCAAAGGTCTGAACGTCTTCGCTTTCCTGCGCGAAGATCTCGTTGAGCATCTCGGCCATCTTCACCGCGTCGCTGTTCTGCAGATGGATGACAATCGGCAGCGGCTTGCCATGCTCGATGTCCCACTGATCTCTGATCTGGGTGCGCACCTGCTCGATGATGTCGCGCTCGGCCCGCACCGTAACCGAGTTAAGCGACTTATCCGTCACCACCTTCAGTTGCGTCGAGGTGGTCAGCCCTTCATCCTGACCACCCGGTCGCGGCCGACCTCCGAAGATATTCTGATTGCGGCCGCCCTGCTGCTGCTCTTCCTCCTGGCCGAAGATGCCGACGATGAGCTTGGCCACGCGGTCGGCGCTGGCGTACTTGAGATAAAACGTCTCAAGTTGCAGGTTGCTCCCGGCGATGTCGAGCTTCTTGATCTGCTCCTGCAGGCGCTGCAACGTGCCGACGTTATAAAGTGCGATGATCTGGTTCGAAGCGTCCTCCACCTCGATCTTCATGTTCGGCGGGCCCTGGGCCTGGATCTTGTCCTTGATCGTCGAGGCCTTGCCATACTTGATCTGAAACACCTTCTCGACGACCATGCCCGTGTCATTGCGGCCAAGCACCGGGTCATCCGGGCCGAGCACGGGCACCATGCCCTCCTGAATGTTGGCGACGTTGAGCACGGCCAGGTGCGTGCCGCGATCGATCACCGCGATGCGGCTGGCAAAGAGCGTGTCCACGAGCAGGTTGAGCGCCTGCTCGCGCGTGAGCGGCGTGGAGTTGATGATGGTGATCTTGATCTGCTGGCTGAGCATGAGCGGATCGGGCTGCACGGGACGGCCAGAGAGACGCTGAAGCAGCAGCATCGCCTGGTCGATGGGCATGCCGTTGAACGAGAGGAGTTCGAGATCGCCCTCGGTGGGCGCGCTGGTCGCACCGGGCTGCGGCTGCGGATTCTCGAGCGGCTCTGGCTGGCCGAAGTCGAGGCCGCCGTCATCGCCGCCTTCGAGTCCGAAGTCAAAAATCGGCTGATCGTCCTCGTTGCCGGTCTGCGTCTGATCGGGCGGGGCGCCGAAATTCAGCGGCGAAGCCGGAGCATCTTGCGCTCCGGGCGCGGCGGCGGGCGAGACGAGTGCGGATGCAGCCAGGGCCAGGCACGTTCGGCGATAGTGTTTCATGTATCTCGCGTTCCTGTTTGGCCGCACTCTCAAGCGGCCGGCGTTTTCTCTCTGCTCGTGAGCCGATGATGACTCAAGCGGCGCTCCGGTCCACCACGACCGGTCGCCGACACTTCAAGGTTCAGTTGTTGTCGCCGGTTGCGGCTTCTTCGGAAGCGCTGTCGTCGCCGAAGTCCAGACCGCCGCCGCCCGCCGCGGTGGACGACGCGGGATTGCCAAAAAGGTTCGCCGCCGGCGCCGTGCCGCCGGACCCGCCGCCGAAATTGACCACCGGCAGGGCCTCGAGTCGATCGAACAGGTTCAACTCAAACTCCGAGCCCCCCCAGCGCACTTTGGCTTTCCACGGCTTCTCGATCGCCAGCAGTTCGACGCTGCCGCCCTTGTCGCCCACGCGGAGGAACGGCCCGTCGTTATAAACATTGGAGGCAAACACGGCGCCTTCGCGGCCGGCGAATCCGATGAGTTTCGGCCCGCCGTAGGTTCGCGGCGGCGGCGTCGGCCTCGGCTGGGTATCCACGATCACTGGCTCACGCTCCGGGCGCGGCCGGGCCGGCGTGAAGAACGGCGAGCGCTTGCTGATGAACTCCACATCCGACTTGACCGCGTCGTTATAGGCCAGCGCCGCGGAATCACCCGAATCGACCTTCTGAGTCACCTGGTGCAGCGAGCCGGCAAACAGCGCCGAGAGCACCTTGGGCGCCACCCAGAGCAGCACCACCGCCGCCGCCGCCAGCAGTCCGATCGCCGCACGCGACACCCCGGGCAGACCGCGCCAGGTATTATAAAGTGCATTGGCGTTCATGACATTCATTCCTTACTTCGATACCACGCGTCAGCGACGAGCGTGACTTCGACTTCCGCCCGATCGGTGAGCCGCCGCACGCGCACCGACGCGACCTGCGCAATGGACGGCACCATTTCCAGATCGCCGATGACCGCCATGGCAATATGAGGCTTGGCGGTAAACTTCACCTCAATCGGCCCTCTTACATATTCGACGCCCGACTTGGCCGCATCCGTCTTGAGTTTGGTGGAAGAGCGCTCCGTCATCGACGCGCGATCTTTCGTGAGGTCGTACTTTGACAGCACTTCGCTGATGGCGACTTTCGCTTCGAGCACGCGCGACTGATCGGCGCCCGGCGGCAGCACGTTGCCCCACTTCTTGTGCCCGTCGGCGATGATGTCACGATTGGCTTCGTCGGGCTCGCTGTACCTGTCGATGTTCATCACCGCCTGGTCGGCGCGGTTCCGCTGCTCGGCCATGAGCACGAGCAGCGGCTCGATCAGAATGAAATACAGCGCCAGGCCGATGACGAGCCAGACGAGCCACTTCATGGCGCGCGGCAACTGGCGGTAGGTCGCGCTCAAGCCGCCCCGGGATGTGGATCCATTGCTGTTCACGGTTCGAAATCATCTCCGTCGGGCGAGGGCTGGCTGCTCAACTGCCGCCTGCGCTCGAGCAGTTTGTTCCATTCTTCCTGCAGGCGCGGGTCGGTAGACTTGATGGCGGCGCGGGCGAGCAGCGCCTTTTGCACTTCGTCATCGTTCATCTTGCCGATCTGCTCATCCGTGAGCGGGGGCGGCGGCGCCTTGGGCGCGCTGCTCAATCCCGCCGTGCCGCTGGCGCCGGTGCTGCTGCGCGCCGCGCCGGGCGAGGCGCCGTTCGAATTGCCCGCCGGCGGGAAGACAAAGCCGCTGCCATCTGAGTTGCCGCTCTCCTGCGACGGACGATTCCGCGGCGTGCGCGATGGCGGCCCGAATCCGCCCAGACTGAAACTCGTGAAGTTATATTCGCCCGGCACGACCTCTTCGGGCGGCTGGTCGTAGAGCACCGTCGCGAGCGGCTCGTCGCTGGGCCGCTTGGCCTTGGCCGTCGCGTTGGCCACGATCGCCTGCAGCTCGAATTCGATCTTGTTCTCACCCCAGGTGAAGTTCGGCGCCTTCACTTCGGCAAAGATGCTCGACTCGTTGAGCCGGCTGTGAAATTCGAGCACCTGGCTCTGCTCACCCAGCGGCGCCGCGCCGCTGATAGTCACCATCGACGAACTGTCAATGTTAATGGAGTCGAATTCGATGTCATACGGCGCCATGCCGGAGATGTCGGCGAGAATCTTGGTCATCGGCCAGCGGTGGCTGCGCAGCGTGCGGAAGAAGTCCGCCTCGGCCTGCCGATCCTTGAACACCTTCTCGACCTCTTCGAGATCGCGGGTCTTATGTTCGAGGATGGCCAGGCGCGCCCACCCGCCCAGAATCGGCGCCGCGAGGATGAGCACGGCCGCCACGATGGCGACGCGGCGGGCGCGCGACGGATCGCTGAGCCAGTTGAGGGCCGAAACGAGAAAGCCGCGCGGCGCTTCCGGGGCCGCCGGCAGCAGGTCGGCCATGCCGCCCCGAGGACCCATCACCGCCAGCGCTGCGCCGGCGCACAGGCCGAAGCGATTCCACCACGCGCTGTCGCCGCCGGCGCCGGCAATCGACTTGCCCAGCCGCTGGAGCACGTCTGGCTCGATGACCAGCACCTGCCGCTGCGCGCGGGCCGCGTTGCTCATGCGCGCTTCGAGTTCAGCCAGCGCCTCATCCGATGCGCCCGCGCTCATCGCCGTTTCGACGGCGATGCGTGCCGCGTCGGCCGACCACTGCGCCTCGCCAAGCCGCGCCGTGCGCACTGCCGTTACGCCTTCCAGGTGCGAAGCGAGTTCCATCGACCGCTGATCGCGATCGAGCGAAGCGATCGTCCCCTGGTTGATGCCGCTGTGCACGAGCAGTTCCAGCAGCGCCGCAGCCTCGGCGCAGCACGTCACGTTCTCGATGCTCGCGGGCCAGTCGGCGCCCTGCTCGCCCGGCCAGCCGAAGGCCACCGCGATGCGATTGTCCACCGGCGTGCGCCAGGGCATGAGCGCCACCGCGCGGCGGTGGTCGGGCAGCATCGCGGGCAAGTCGGCTTCAGCCTGCAGCCGCGCCGCCTCAGCAGCTGCGGCGTCGTCAAGCGGCGGTATCTCCAGCACCCGGCAGACCACCGACCCGCCCGGCAGCACACGCACCACGCGCTCGGCCGCCCACCGGTTCAGCAGCGCCGCCAGGCGGTCCGCGTCGCGAGAGGGCAGTGACTGGTGCTCGACGACGTGAAAGCGGCCGCTGCGCACTTCGGCGAGCAGCGCGCTGATCTGATCGCCCTGGCGGTGCACCGCCGCGACGCGGCGCGGTGCGTCATGACCGTTGAATCGGGTTGGAGTGTTGAGTCGCGTCATCGTTCGAGGTAGTCGATTATCTGAATGGGAAGCGAAGAACGGTCGATCGTAACCACCAGTTCAACCTCAGTCCTGCCCGGCAAACCCACGCCGCGGCTCGTGATCACGTACACGCTGCTTTTCACGTCAACGAGCGGCGCCATGGCCGCAAGCGTTTCGCGGCTGAGCGTCGGAATCTGAAGCAGTTCGATGAGGTTCGTGATTCCGTCGGCCTTGCTGTTGCGCAGCAGGTCGATCTGGTCCGCCATCGCCTCATCGACGCCCGGGAGCAATTCGAGCACCTCGACAGGCGCCTTGTTGATGTTGATGCGCCCGGGAACGTAGGCGTAGGTCGTGCCGATGGTGCTCTCAGCCAGCACGCGACCGATCTGCTCATCGGTCAGGTCGCGCGCGCCGAGCGTCTGCTGTTGCGGTTGCTGCTGGTTGCGCTGATTGCGCCGGCCTTGTGTTCCTCCGGTCGTTGCGCCGCCGCTTTCGCCGCCGGTGCTGCCCGCCGGCTGGCCCGAGCGCGTGATGGTGCTCAGCGGAGTGGTGATGAGACCCGCCAGCGTGTTGCCCTCGGCCCGCGAATACTGGAACAGCGCGTTGGCCTGGGCGATGTCCACTCCCAGCGCTTTGCTGATTTCGGAAACGGCCGAGGTGCTCAGCGAGATCTTGCCCGGCTGCGGCGTCAGCGGGCCCGGCTCGCGTGAGGCCGCCGTGAGCAGCGCCGACCACCCGGCGTCGAGCCGGCCGTCGCCATTGTCATCGGGCAGCGAGGCATCGCCGTCGTCCTCGTTGGGATCGAGCAGGCCGTTGAAGTTCCAGTCTTCTTCACGGAGCAGTTCGGGCGTAACGCCGTAGACAAGTTCGAGTTCCTGGATCGATTTGAACGGCCCGTTGCGCGGGTTGTAGGGCTTGAGGTCGTTGTTGTAATACCCGGCCTCGGCGCCGCCTTCGCGCACATCTCCGTCCGGATCGATCCAGTCGAGAATCGACGCGACGATCTCAGGGGTGATATCTTCGAGTTTGTTCAGGGCTTCTTCGTCGAGCGTGTTGATGTTGGCCCTGGCGTGGCCGTCGGCCGGCCCGTCCACGAGCTGGTCATCGTTCCAGTGCTGGATGTGGTACTCGGCCACGAGCAATCCGTTGGAGTCGGTGATCTCGCCGTGCGCGAGTTCCTCCATGTCGGCCTCGAAGTTGGGCAGATCGATCTCCTGCTCGGTGTCGATGAGCCACTCGAGGTAGGCCATGTATGACTCGACGCCGGCGCGGGCGGCCCATTTGGCGCGCACGCGGCCGAGCGCTTCGCGGCCGGACATTGCCTGGCGCTGGGCGGAGAGTTGCAAGGGGATGACGATGAGCGAGGCGATCGTAACCACCCACAGCACGAGCATAAGCGTCGAGCCGCGCCGCGGGCCGCGCACCGAGCGCGGCGCCGGGATTTTGGAGCGCGCTGCCATCATCCGTCTCCCCTCGGCCGGCCGCCGCCACCACCGCTGCGTCCACCGCCGTCGCCGCCGCGCGTGCCGCCGCCGGCTCCACCACGGTCGCGCGGCCGGCGGCGCGACCCGCCGCTGCCGCCGCCGGAATCTCCTCCGCCGCCTCCGCCGAAATCGATCGTCGGCGCTCCCGAGCCATTTTCCGAGTCGAAGAACTCGAGGTTCTCGATGTCGCTCGACGGGTCGTAGGTTTCATCCACTGCGGGATCAAAGGGCAGCGGGATCCGGTCGATGGCGACGGTCAGGCGCGACGCGACCTCAGCGCCGGTGGATGGGATGACGCCGCGACAGGTGACGCGCAGCGCGTGCGGCAGGCCGTCGGTGTCGCTGTCCCACGTGCTCAGCCACGTCGTTCCGTCAAAGGCTTCGAAGTCGAGTGAGCGGATGTTGACGCCCAGCGGCACGGCGACCCCGCCGCCTTCATAGTTCTCATCCACGATCGGATCGGCCCGCCGCCAGATCACGCCCGTCACGACCGGATCAGTCTTGAGACGGTAACTCACTTCGTGAATCGTCGATTCGCGGTAAGTCGGATCATCGTCGGACACGGGGCGAACCGGCCGCATCGAACGGCAGAAGAGCAGGATCTCATCGTGCTGATCGGCGCCCGAACTGGTCGTGTCTTCAATGCGCACGATGGTGTCGAGCAGCCTGGTGTCGCGGACGATGTTGGCCATGTCGCGCGCGATCGATCGCGTGATGGAATTGACCGACTCGACGGCCGCCTGCCTCTGCGCGGATCGGTCGCGACCGTCGGCGAGGCGGCGGATGGAGATCGTCGCAGCGCCGGCGAGGATCGAGGCAATGACGCTGGCGACGACGAGTTCGATGAGCGTGAAGCCACGCTGCGACGCGGCGGGCCGGCGAGCCCGGGATGTGGCGTTGATCTGCATCATGGCCGCTCCACGGGTTGAGTGGGTTCGCGTTCGGGGTCGGGTTCTTCGCCCAGCCGCCGGGCCATGAGCGTCTGCACTTCGGCCGTCTGCTCGCCCGCGCCCGTCTGCCACCACACGCGCGCCGTCACGCGGAAGGGCTCGTTGGGCGCCGTGTCGTCGATGCTGATGCGGAAGGTGAAGCGATCGAGCGGCGGCTCGACCGTTCCGCTCATCTCGCCCGCCTTGAGGTACTCGGCCGGACCCAGCGCCAGCACGTCGCTCAGCAGCGAGTCGAGCACCATCGCCGCTTCCTCGATCTGCTGGCCGCGCGCCTGCGCGTTGAGCGAACGGCTCGCGATGCCGAGCACCGCGACCAGCGCGCCCGAGAGCACCATGCCCGCCACGAGCACATCCATCAGCGCCAGGCCGCGGCGGATCGGATTGGCTTGCCGCCTCACCATCGCTCGTCTCCGGCGCCTTGCGCGTTGAGGTCTTCGGGTGTCAGGCGCAGCCGCGTGGCTTCTTCGCTCAGCGTCATCGAGCGCATCTCGCTGGGCAGGAGCGTGACGGTTTCGACCACATCACCAAAGGCGATGTCGAGTTCGATGCTGGGCCGCACGCGATTGGGCGCCACTTCGACGCGAAACGAGCCGCGCTCGAGTTGTCCGTCAAACAGCGCTGCCGCGAGCGTGATGTCGCGCTCGAAGGTGACCGGCGGCGTGAGGTTGTCGCGCTTCCACTGGCCTTCGGCCGGCCGCGTGTCCGGCGTCTGACCCATCGCCGTCGTCGATTCGAGGCGCTCGACCCACATCTGGTTCGAGCCCGAGTCGTACACGAGCGCCACGGGCGCCTGGCTGGCGACCTGCCGGTGCGCGAGGGTGTCGAGGACGTTCTGCACGCGCTGCACCATCACCCGGCCGCGGCGCGGCAGGGTGTTGGTCATGCGCACCGTCGTCACGCCGGCGAGGACCGAGAGGATCACGATGACGACGATCATCTCGACGAGCGTAAAGCCGCCGCGCCTTCGCGCGGTTGGCTGGTTCGAGATGTTCGCGGTGCGGTTCATGATCCGGTCCGTGCGGGTCGAGACCATCAGCCGATGATGTCGGCGTCGTCGCCTTCGCCGCCCTCGCGGCCGTCGGCGCCGTAACTGACGATGTCGTAGTCGACGTGGATGGTGGGCGGAATCACCAGGGCGTAGTCATTGCCCCAGGGGTCCTTCAGATCGGCTTCCTTGTTGATGCCCTTCTGCCATGTGTCCGGCGCGTCCTTGGGTTTGTCCCAGAGCAGCGCGCGAAGCGTGTCGCCGCTGTCGGGTTCGCGCCCGAGATCGGTGTACACCAGGTCGAGCGAGGTGCGCAGGCTCGCCATCGACGCCTTGGCCGCGGCGACCTTGGACTGTCCGATGCGGCCCATGAGGCGCGGCGCGACCACGGCGGCGAGCACGCCGATGATGATGACCACGACGATGGCTTCGATGAGCGTGAAGCCGCGCCGCGAGCGACGTTGAGAACGGTTTCCGGTTTGCATGGTTCGAATCTCCAAATGGGCGGCCGGTTCAGCCGATCGCAGCCTGAAGCGAGAGCATGGGAAGAATGACGGACAGAATGACGAAGCCGATGATGATCGCCATGAACACGACGATGACCGGCGGCAGCGCCGAGGTGAACAGTTTGAGCGATGCGGTCGTGCGCCGGTCGAACGACTGCGCCGCCTGCGTGAGCATGGTGTCGAGCCGGCCCGATCGCTCGCCGAGGTCGATGATCTGAATGAGGATCGGCGGGAAGTAGCCGCTCTTTTCCATGGGCTCGGCGATCGACTTGCCGGCGCGGATCTTGTCGGCCACCTCGTCGATGACCTGCTCCATCGCCTTGTTGCCCAGCGTGTCGCGCGTGATGACGATCGCGTCGATGATCGGGATGCCCGAAGCCATCAGCGTGCCCAGCGTGCGCGTAAAGCGGCCGACCGCCACGTCGCGCGTCAGCGCGCCGACGATGGGGATGCTCAGCAGCATGCGGTCGCGCTCGTAGCGGATGTGCGGCTGGGCCATGGCGGACTTGTACGCCGCGTACGCCAGGCCGATGGCGGCGAGCACGAGCCACCAGTAGGCGCCCATGAAATCGGCAAAGCCCTTGACGATCACCGTCGGCAGCGGCAGCGTGATGTTCTGCCCTTCGAGGCTGGAGAGCACGCGCGGGATGATGAACGTCACGATCACGGCGATGCCCACGGCCAGCACGCAGATGAGAATCGCCGGATACATCAGCGCCGCCGCGACAGAGCGCTTGGTCTCGAGTTCGCGATCGAGCAGGTCGGCCAGTTGCATCATGACCACTTCCAGCCGGCCCGACGCCTCGCCGGCGCGGAGCATGCCGACGATCATGTCATCGAACGGCTTGCCCCATTCAAGCGCCGCCTGCGCGAGGCTGCGCCCGGCTTCGATGCGGCTCATGAGGTGCTCGATGACCGCCTTCTGCCGCTCACTGGACGCCTGCTTTTCAACGGCGCGCAACGCGCTCATCAGCGGCAGGCCGGCTTCGAGCGCCGTGGCGATCTCGCGGATGAAGCCCGCCAGTTCGCTGCGCCGCATGGTGCCCTTGGCCCCGCTGGTGGTTCGGCCGATGTCGGCGCTGGCCGCGCCCGGCGCCGAGCGGAACGACGGAGCCGAGCGGCTCGCGGCGACGTGCCCGTTGAGCGGCGCCAGTTGCGTGGCCGTCTCGCCGCGCTGCTTGAGCGCGCGGATCGCGTCGGCGCGGTCGTTCGCGTCGATCGTGCCCGCCATCGACTGGCCGGCGCGGGTCACGGATTGGTACTGAAAAGTCGGCATGCGTCAGGTTCCGGCGGTCAGGACGCCCTCGTCCCACCAGTCATCTGCAGTTCTTCCTCGGCGTCCTGCGTGGCGCGCAGCACTTCGTCAATCGTGGTTCGGCCGGCGGCGGCCTTGATGAGCCCGTCGGTTCTCATGCGCAGATGCGTTTCATGCGCTTCGCTGAGAATGTCCAGCGCGCCCAGACGCTGGCTGATGGCGCGGCGCATCGGACCGTTGATCTCGAGCACCTCAAAAAAGCCGATGCGCCCGCGATAGCCCGAGCCGTTGCACTTCTCGCAGCCGGCGCCTTCGTAGCACTTGCCCTCGAACATCGTCATCTCCGTTTGCGACAGGCGATGGCTGATCGCCTCGGGGATCGGCACCTGGCGCCGGCAGTGCGGGCAGATGCGCCGCCCCAGGCGCTGGGCGATGACCCCTTCGAGCACCGACGACACCAGGAACGGCTCGACGCCCATGTCGATCAGGCGCGTCACCGCGGAAACCGCGTCGTTGGTGTGAATCGTCGAAAATACAAGGTGGCCCGTGAGCGCCGAACGGACCGCGATCTCCGCCGTCTCGCCGTCGCGGATTTCGCCGACCATGATGATGTCCGGGTCCTGGCGCAGAATGCTGCGCAGGCCGCTGGCAAACGTCAGCCCGCGCTTGGGGTTGACCGGGATCTGGTTCACGCCGTGCAATTCGTATTCGACCGGGTCCTCGATAGTGATGATCTTGAGTTCAGGCGAGTAGATCTTCTGCAGGCCGGCGTACAGCGTCGTGGTCTTGCCGCTGCCCGTCGGGCCGCTCACCAGCAGCATGCCGTGCGGCACGTCGAGCAGGCGGTCCATCACCTTCACGTCCTTGTCGCTCATGCCCAGTTCGGTCAGATCGAGCGGGAGCGATCCTTTGTCGAGAATACGAAGCACGACGGACTCGCCGTAGAGTGTCGGAACGGTGCTCACGCGCAGATCGACCTTGCGGCCTTCGAACCGCAGCGTGATGTGGCCGTCCTGCGGCACGAAGCGCTCGGCGATGTTCATTCCCGCCATGATCTTGATGCGCGAGATGATCGCCGGCTGGAGGTGGCGCGGCGGAGGCGTCTGCTCGATGAGCACGCCGTCGATCCGATACTTGATCTTGAGTTCGGTTTCGAACGGTTCGATGTGCACGTCCGACGCGCGGCCCTTGATCGCCTCGAGGATGATAAGGTTGACCAGGTTGATCAGCGTGGGCTGCTCGGCCATGCGGTGGAGGTCATCCGCCTCGATGGCTTCGATATTGCGATCGAGGATGTCCTCGCCGCCCCCGTCGCCGCGCAGACTCTCGGCCATGCGCGCCGCCGTCGTGCCATACTGCGCTTCAAAGAGCTTCTTGAACGGCTCGGCGCTCATGCCGCAGCGCACGACCGGCCGTTGGGCGAGCACCGCCACCTCGTCGGCCGCCGCCAGATCCAGCGGATCGAGCATCACCACCACGACGGCGTCGCCGTCGAATCGCACCGGCACGAGGCGATGGTCGATCGCCTGCTCGGCGGGAATGACCGACGCGACGGCCGGATCAACGTGCTCGAGCGGCTCGTCGTACCACTCGATGCCCAGCCGCGTGCAGCGCTGGCGAACCTGATTTTCGACGGCAATTTCACTCATTGGCGGCGATCACCTTCATTTTCAAAACTCGCGCCTCGCGTCAGCGCCTGCAACTGCTCCGGCCTGAGCACTGTGCGGATCTGTGCGAGCGTGGACTGAACGAGCGAATGGCGCGATTCGAGCAGCGACTGCGCGCGCGCTTCCAGAGCCCCCGGTTCGCCCGCCCCACCCGGCTGCATCCGGCCGTCGCCCTGCTGCGTCGGCGGAATGAGGCGCTGCATTTCGCGTGTCAACTCGACTTCAACCAGTTCGCGGTTAATAGGTTCCAGACGGGCGTGGTAGTCGCCCACCATCGCGCCCACCGCGCCCTCCTGCTCGGGCGTCAAGGCGGCCAGCTGGCGCACCCGCGCCACGTCCGCCGCAACCCGGTCCGAGCCGAACACGCGCGGCCAGACTCGCTTCTGGAACGATTCGCGAAAGCGCCGGCCGTCTTCAGGCGGCAACTGCTCGGCGATCCGGTCCACGTACTGCAGGTTCAGGTCGCGCAACTGGATGTGAAGCCGGATCAACCGCTGCTGAAGGGCCTCCATCCGGCTCGGGCTGTCCTTGGCGTCCGCCTGGTAGGAGAGTGCATCGAGCTGGTCCGCCACGCGGAGGCGCTCTGCCAGCGGCGTGTCAAAATCGATCGCATACTGATCCGCCACGCCCTGGCAGTGCTCCCGCACCTCGTCGGGCAGGTCGAGGTCATCCAGCAGCGCCACCAGATCGACGCGCTCGGCCATGAGCCGCGCCGCCATCAGCACTCCGACGCGGCGGAGCCGGTCGCGCTCGAAGCGGGGCCAGCGCGCCGCCTGTTCTTCGGTCAGCAGTTGCTTGACGTCGGCGAAAAAGCCCATTTCGTAGGCGCTGGATTGCCGGCCCCACTCCGCCCGCTTGCGCTCGTAGTCGGCGATCAACTGATTGAGCGTGCCGAGGTCCTCGCCCGGTTGCACCGAGGCTTCGCGGAGGCGCTCGAGTTCGGCATGGGCTTCATCGGCCGAGGCGTTGAACGCGCTGCGGTAGCCCTGGTACATGGCCCGCACGAGGTCTTCCTGGCTTTCGTCAAGATCGAGCGTTTCGACGAGCGCCTCGATGTCTTCGCCGTTGACGGTCGCAATGCGCCCCTGGTAGAAGGTCCGCATGGCGATCTGCGCTGAAGCGCTGCGGCCCAGGCCCAGCGCCGCGACCATCCCCAGCGCCAGCAGCGCGCATCGCAGCGCACCGGGCGAAGTGGCGGTCAGACTGAAGCGCGGTCGTGGCATTGCGCGGGGTTTCCTGCTCTGAGAATGCGGGTTTTTGCCTTACAGACCCGCGGGACCATGAGATGATCGTAGACGAGACAGCGGACGACGCTGCCCGCGCCACGGCCAATTTGCCCAGCTCGGACTTGTACTCTGGAATCGGGTGGCTTCCTCGGCCCCACCTCGGATCACCCTACCGCTCCGGACACCCATCAAGACGTTCCAACGTCGGCGATCCGGCCCCGATTGCACTCCAAATGACATCCTGCCGGTTATCGCTCCGACCCCCCTCATCCGCCGCTCACACCCGCCACGCTACCATCACCGCGACCATGTCCACCGCTGTCAAGAGAGCCCTGCCCAACCTCATCACGCTCACCCGGCTCGCGCTGGCCATCGCCTTTTTCGTCCTTCTCGCGTGGTACCGCTACCCCGACTCGCCGCGCTGGATCATTAATACTTCCATCGCCCTGTTCCTGTTCGGCGTGCTGACTGATGCGCTCGACGGCTACCTCGCCCGCCGCTGGCAGGTGGTCTCCGTCTTCGGCCGGGTGATGGACCCGCTGTGCGACAAAATCCTCATCCTCGGGGCCCTCATCATGCTGGCCGGGCCCGGCTTTGTCTGGATCAATCTCAGCCAGCCGGCCCAGCCGCGGCACGTGCTCGTTACGGGCATCTATCCCTGGATGGTCGTCATCATCCTCTTTCGCGAGATGCTCGTCACCGGTCTGCGCAGCCTGGCCGAGAGCCGGGGCATCGAGTTTTCCGCCGCACTTTCAGGCAAGGCGAAGATGATTCTTCAGTCCGCCGTGATCCCCATCGTCCTGCTGCTGGTGGGCAACTTCGACCCGCGGCAGGAGCAGTGGGCGGCGATCACGCGCGATGTGCTGGTCTGGAGCATGCTCGTGGTCACGATCATCAGCGGCGTGCCGTATGTGCTGCGGGCCCGGCTGCTGCTCAAGGCGTAATCGAACCGCGACCGATGGACTCAGGGTGTGGCGCAAATGGATCATCACGGTCGGCGGACTGGGCCTGCTGCGGCCGGCGCCTGGCACGTGGGGCAGCCTGCCGCCCTGCGCAATGGCGTTCATCGCCGTCTGCCTCGGCGCTGAAGCGCTCACCATCAACCTGATGCTGCTGGCCCTGGCGGCCGCGTCGAGCGCGGCGTGCGTGGCGCTCGGGCCGTGGGCGGAGCGGCAGTTTCAGGGCAAGGACCCCGGCGTGGTCGTGCTCGACGAGACGGCGGGCATGAGCCTGGCGCTGCTGCTCGTGCCCTTGGCGCGGCAGGCGGCCGAGGGCGCGGCCGAGGGCGCCGCGGCGGGCGCGGACAGCGCCTCGATCGGCTTTGCCTTCATCGTGATTGCCGCGGCGTTTGTGCTCTTTCGCATTCTCGACATCATCAAGGTGCAGCCGGCGAACCTCATCCAGCAGTTCCCCGGCGGCTGGGGCATCCTCCTCGACGACATCGTCGCCGGCCTGTACGCCAACCTGATCCTGCAACTGTTCCTGCGCCTCGGCCTGCCGATGCTGGCATAGCCGGCGACGCGGCAACCGACGCGGCCGGCAACCTCCGCTGCACCGCAGCATCTGCTGGAGAAGAAGCGACCCCGGCGGGCTGGCTACTCAATCCGCACGATGTTGCTCGTCGCGCAGCGGGTGATGTCGACGAGTTGGAGATAGCCGCCGCAGACGCTGCGCGGGACGGTGCGCTTGATGCGGCCGGCGCCGAACTGGCCGGCCGAGCCGGTGTGGGCGACCTGCAGGCCGAGTTGGCCGAGTTCCAGCGCCGTGCCTGAACACGGGTTGCCGTTGGGGATGACAAAGTTGCCGGTCCGCTTGGCGTAGAGCAGCGCGATCCGCGCCCGTTGATCCGGCGTCGCCTGGAACCAGCGCACTTTAATCTCTCCGCCCGGCCCGCTGAAGCAGTCGGGAACCTTCTGCAAGGTAAGCACCGGCGGCGGACAGTTGCCCGGCTGCCCGGGGTTGAGGTCGAAGATGTACGCCGCGCCGACCGTGAACTCATCACCGCGATCGGGGCAGTTCCATTGTTCTGCCCCGACGATGACCTGACCCTCTGACTCACCGTTGCCCAGAGCAAGCTCGGAGCCGAACAGATCGTTGGCGGTGCTGTCCTGTCCGTTCAAGCCTTGAGCCGCAACCCATTCGCCAGATCGGCTGTCGCGTTCAAGTACATACGCCGAGCCCGATCCACCACCGAACGCTGAATCCACGGGGGCGCCGACGATAAGACGGTTCGCTCCATCCTTGTTCAGGTCCACCGACCAGCCGAAGCGTATTTGACCCGGATTTGCAATCGGCGGCGTGATGTGCGCTTCGAGCGTCCATGAACCGTTGTCGTGCCGGTCGTAGATATAAACAGCGCCTGGTCCCGCAGGCGCCCCATTGCCGCCTTCGTGTGGTCGACCGACGGCCACGCGATGGGTGACGCCCGGCACATCGTTCACGAGGCCAACGGCGACGTCATAACCGAAGAAGTCCTGGACGTAAGGAACGGGTGCCTGGAACTGCGCTTCGACGATCCACTCGTCGTTGAGTGCATCAAACCGATAGAAGTAGACGGTGCCGGGCAACTGACGAGCAACATACGCATGGCCTGGCGCTCCCACCGCCAGAACACTTACGCCGTTCCCCTCAATGTGATCGAGTGCAAAGCCATAGGCATCTTCGGGCGCTTGATCAGGGGCTTCAATGCTCCACGCTTGACTCCAGACACCCTGCATATCTGCTGTGAACCCATGTACGGCGCCGATTAGACCATGTCCATCTGACCCCGGCGCGCCAACAACGCATACGGAACGTTCACCGGTTCTTGCCCAAGTCACTTCATGACCGAACCAAGAATTGGCCACTCGGGGTTGCGCAGTCAGCATTTGGATGTAAGTCCACTGCCCCATCTGGTGATCAAAACTGAACAGATCGACGACTCCAGCCGTGTACACATCGCCACTTTCCTGCGATCGTCCGACCGCTAACAGATCTGTCGTGGCGAACTCAATGGAGGCTCCGAAGTTGTCGATAGGGTGTAAGCCGGGCGGGCTCAACTCTGATTCGAACGTCCATTGCGATGGACCCGAAAGCACATACGTCCGCACCTTGCCGCCACTTTGCTCGTAGTGCCCCTCCGCGAGTCGTCCATCGAACACCGCCAGCCGCCGACCAAACGTCTGGAATTCGGTGCACGAAGGTGCGGTTAGCTGTTCGAGCTGCATTGGTGGACAGGGCGGGAGATTGGCCGGAGCACCCGCAGAGGCGGCGAGTCCAGTCATAGTGCCAAGCACGCTAAGACCAAGTGACCGAATGACCATCTTCGACTCCCATTCCACGCAAACGTGCGTCCTCGATTCGTCCCGTTAGTTTGCGGGTGTGTCGGATCGGTTACTGCATCCGACACAAAACACCATTAGAAGTCTCGGTAGTACACACCGCCTCGGTCGTCTTTGTTCGGTGCCAACACCGCGTCCCACCCAGGACAGCCGATCATTAAATCATCGTTGTGCGGCGATGCACCATCTACATCACCCGCAAAAATGATGGATCGCCCCAAGTAGGGCGATAGTCGTTCGTACGAAGCTAGACAGTCGATTTGGTAGTAGTCGACACACTGGGCCACGGCAGCCCAAGTTTCGTGATCACCCTCCGGTCCCGGGTCGAGCGAATCGCTAAGAGCCCCTAACACAATGGCACGCGGCTTGCTAAGTGCCGTGCAGTGCAAGGAGGCACGCACATGGCCAAGCCGCTTCTCGATGATGAACTGTGGAACCTGATCGAGCCCATCATTCCCGTCAAACCACGGCGAA
>CAUJHZ010000029.1 GCA_963205185.1 Planctomycetota bacterium
GCTCCTCGCACTGGGCAAGCCCAAGAAGGCCGCCCTCATCGCCGTCACCCGCAAACTCCTCACCACCATCAACGTCATGATCCGAGACAACCAGCCATGGAATCCTTCAATAAACACTTGACTTCAAAGACAGTCGCTACCGCTGCTCAATCTTGTCTTCGTGCCCCCTTCGTGCCCTTCGTGCCCTTGGTGGTAAACACTGAGCGCCCGATCGCGCAAGAACCCCCCCGAATCTGCAGCGCCGCCGCCGCTGCCGCATCCGGATGAGTGCTGCACGCGCGTGGCGCGCGTATCGTCCCGGAATTCCCAGCCGCAGGTTTGAATCGGAGGCCACGATGACGCCCCGCCCGACCAGCCGCCTTGTTCGCAGCCTCATCGCCCTTCTCGCGATGGCGCTGCTCGCCGCGATCATGACCACCGCCGCCGCCCGGGCCCAGGGTCCCCAACCGCAACGCGAACCGCGAAACGACCCGCCGATTCTCCCGCGCGAAGAGCCGCCCACCGGCGACGACGGCGACCTCATGCCCGGCACACTCGACCTGCCGCCGCGCACCGGCGCATACCGCATCAACTTCACGCAGCGCCATCCCGCCAGCGCCATCAGCCGCCTCAAGGCCCGCATGCGCTACGCCACCACCGAGCCGGCGCCGGAATATAACATCGAAGACGAGTCCTTCGAAGTCTACGTGCCGTCGGATTACGACCCCGCCCGCGCGTACGGCCTGATCGTCTGGTCGAGCCCGACCGACTCGGCGGCGCCGCCGCCGCAGTGGCTGCCCGTGCTCGAGGGGCATGATCTCATCTGGATCGGCGCCAACGGGGCCGGCAACGATCGCATCGGCTGGTACCGCTTCGCCCTGGCCCTCGACGCCGCACATAACATGCGCCGCATTTATAACATCGACCCGCAGCGCACGTACATCGCCGGCATGTCCGGCGGCGGCCGCATCGCCAGCCGCCTGGGCGTGGCGTATGCCGATGAGTTCGCCGGTGCGTTCATGGTCGTCGGCTGCGACTTCTACCGCCGCACGGCCGTGCCCGACCAGCCCGGCAAGTTCTACATCGAGCGCTACCAGCCGCCGCCCGGCCCCGTCCTCGCCAGGGCCGTGCGCGAGAACCGCTACGTCCTGCTCACCGGCAGCGAAGATTTCAACCGCACCGAGACGGCGACAATCTACGAACACGGCTTCCTCAAGGAGCGCTTTGCGCATGTCACATACCTTGAGGTGCCCGACATGGGCCACGCGCTGCCCGACGCTCAGTGGTTCGACCAGGGAATCGAAGCGCTCGATGCGCCGCTGGTCGAACGCCGCGCCGCCGAGGCCGAGGCGAACGAGAAGATGGAGCGCGAGGCGGCCGATGCGCTGGCGCTGGCGCTTGAAAAGTTTGATGCCGACGCCGTAGCGGGCTACGAACTGCTCGCGGCCGTGGCCGAGCGCTTTGCGCCGACTGCGGCGGGCCGAACCGCGCGGCTCAAGGCCGAGCAGTGGGCCGCCGACCCGGCCAACAAGGCGCTGCTCCACGCCGCCCGCGCGCGCGACCAGGCCCGGCAGCTGCTCTCGATGGTGGACAACTACATCAAGGCCGGCCGCCCCGACCTCGCGCGCGAGAAGCTCAAGCAGGTCATCGAACTGGTCCCCGACACCGACCTGGCCCGCGAAGCCGACGAGCGCCTCAAAGAACTCGATCGCTGACTCGGCCTGCGGCCCCAACCTCAATCCTTCATCTGTGCACGGCGCACGATTGATCAACGGGCGATAGAATGGGCCGGTCGTGATTTCCGTCGGGAGGCGTGTGCATGGCCGGTCAGGAATGCCCTCTGTGTCACGTGGCCAGAAGCAGCCGCAAGTTCAAGCCGCTCTACGGTACACCGGTGTGCCACAAGTGCTACTACGGCTTCGCCAACAGACGCCAGATTGGCTTCGCTTTCGACACACTTGTGTTTCTCGCGTGCGTCACGGCCTGCAATACTGCTCTTGAAGTCCTCGGTCTTTTGGCGCACATATCACCGTCCGCCGCGCGCATCGTTCTTCCCGTACTGGCGTGGATCGTCTATCCGCTCGTCTTTTTCCTCAAGGACGGCTTTGCGGGCTTCTCACCTGGCAAGTTCTTTATGGGTGTACGCGCAGTGGACGTTAATACAAGAGAGCCGATTGGCTTTGTTGCTTCGCTGAAGCGCAACCTCCCGCTGTTCATCCCCTTTATCTGGGTCGAGGTCGGCAGCCAGCTGATGAAAGGTCATCGTCTCGGCGACGGCTGGGCGCGCAGCAAGGTCGTCTGGAACAGGTACGCCAATCATCGCGTCTTTACCGGCCTGTTCGCGTGCGCGGTGTGCCAGTATGATCTGCGCGGCAACACGAGCAGCATCTGCCCGGAATGCGGCACGCCCGTGCCCGGCTCAGACGCCACGCACCACTGTGCGCGCTGCGATCGGGATCTGACGAGCAACACAACCGGCGCATGCCCCGGCTGCGGCGCCGAGATCATTCCGCCCATGGCTCCGCCGGTCCTGCGCGCCTGAGTCCGGGTTGAGGAGTTCCAATTCACCGCCGAAAGCGCCGGGGGTTTCCGAATGTGTCCTGGAATCAACCCTGCCGCGCATCCACACTCCGCGGCCTCATGGCGCTCTGCAGTTAATAATCTCTTCGCGCCGCAGGCAGATGTGACTCACCCACTCGCGCCGTTGCCGTCCTGGGAATCTTGCGCACCATGGCGATGCTGCTCCACGCCGCCGCAACTGCCATGATGATGACATCATCAACACCGACGCCGGCGACGGCGGGAATCTGGTTGAGCAACCATCCCGAGCAGGCGCCCAGCGCCGCAGACAAGATCGTAAGACATACCAGCACGCCCCGGCGCTGCCGCATCACCGGACTCGGCCAGCCGTTCTCGACGGCGCGCTTCTCGCGCAGCCGGGCCGCGATGCGGATCGTCGCCAGCAGCGCCAGCGGCACAGAGGCGGTGACGAGTTCCCAGCCGACCCACCGCATCAGTGTCCACGTCCCCAGGCCATACCAGAGCGTGTACCACGCCGTCGCAAAGACAAAGATCACCGCGAGGATCCAAAGCGGCGGGCCGCTCATCGTCTGCTCGCGCACGAGGATAACCGGCTCGCCGGTGTCCGGGTCAACCAGGTGAAACTCCTGCCGCGGCCCGCGCACCTTAGAACTCCTCTCACGCCAGCTCATACAGCATCCACCGCATTCGCGATCGCCGCTTCGAGGGCGATCTCACTTTCGATCCGCCGGATCGGCGGCGCAACAGGAACAGGTTCGCTCATGCGGGCTCCTCGTGGTCTCCTCCGCCGCGCACGCCGACCCGGCCTGGCGGCGAGAGCATACTACGCCCCACCGCCGCGCGCCGCCGGGACACCGACCACTCGCCGACCGCGCCCACCGCCGCACCCACGCACAATAAACGACATCCCCCGCCGCGCGCCGCCCAGCTTTCGTGCACCGCAAACCAGAAACGCAACGGCCGGCGCCGCCTGCATCTGCAAGCCGCGCCGACCGCCGCACGTTTCCTCTCTCACTCGCAGCGCCGCTAATTAATCAAGATAACATTCGACACCGTGCACGTCATCGTGTCCACGACCTGCAGATATCTGTTGCCGCAAACCGGCGCCGGGATAAACTGCGTCACCGTCGCGTTGCCCGAGCCGTTGGCCGGCACATAGCCCGCCAGCGTCACCGGCGCCGCCAGGCCCGTCGTCGTGCCGAAGCAGATCAGCCCGCCGGGGATCGTCCACGACCCCGTGTTCGCCGCATGAATAAACGCAAAACGCGTGAACGGCGCACCGCCTGTTACGCTGAACGTCTTCGTGCCCGGGCACGGCCCCGACTGCGAAAGCACCTGCCCGCTCGCCTGGCCCGCCACGCCGAGCAATCCCACGACGACAACCGCCAAAAGCATTTGCCGACTCATCGCACGTTCCTCCACGCAAAAGGTTTCGGCAGGCGTTCGACGAACCCCGCCACGGCCAATAAATGTACTCCCGATTCCACACATTGCCACCGGCGCCTCGCAGCGGCCCAGCCTCGAACTTAAATCAACATCGCGATCCGCTTCGCCCGCGCACTCATCCCCCGCACAAACCACCGCACAAAACCTCAACGGTCACTCAAATCGCACATCGCGATCCACTTCTCACAGGCGCCCTCCCGCGCGCACGCCGCCGCACAAAGCCTCGACCACACCTCCAATGACGCCGGCAATGTCCACTTCACTCGGCTCTGCCGCGCCGCCGCGGGGCACACTTGCCCCATGCCCCACCACCGACCCGCTCCGCCGCAACTCGCGACCCTCCACACCAAACCCTCCTGGCACAACCGCGCCGGCCGCATCGACCGTTCGGCGTGCATCGAACTCCGCGCCGCCGAACTCTG
Organism: Planctomycetota bacterium; assembly: GCA_963205185.1. Classification (GTDB taxonomy): domain Bacteria; phylum Planctomycetota; class Phycisphaerae; order Phycisphaerales; family UBA5793; genus UBA5793. The sequence continues at coordinate 4,389 of CAUJHZ010000029.1, forward strand.
GCGCCACGCCGCGTTCCCGCCGCTCCGCCTGCCCGGCTACACCGAACGCCTCACCAGCGCCCCCGCCCAAGCGCCCGCGCATGCCGCTCGCAGCGCTCCACGAACCGACTCAACCAGCCCGCCCCGCCGGCGCGGCAGCAGACCCTGCTGCATCGCCACGGCCCGCCAGGCCATCGACGCCCGCTTCCTCCACCACCTCCACCAGCAGCGCAAGCCGCAACAGCTCGCCGGCGACCATCGCTCGCGCAAATCCAATATAATGAAGTGCCGCTACCGCGATGCGCCTTACATCACCGCGGCTAATCCTAATAAAGGCGCCACGCGCCTCAAGCGCCTCGGCCTGCCCGAGTTCGATTGGGAGCAGACGATCGCCATCCAGCGCTGGTTCTTCCCCCTGCCGCCGCGCTTCGATCCCTACCTCAACTGCATGCAGCCGCGCCACCGCCTGCAGCACTTCCTCCAGTGCCCGCGCTGCAAGCGCAAAGTCGTCAAACTCTTCCTCCCGCTGTGCACGGCGGAAGAAGCCCGCGACGCCTGCTTCGCCCAGGAATACATCACACTGCTCAACACCCACCCGCTCACGCGCAACGCCCCGGCCACCCCGCTCGACGCCGCGATCGCCGCGCGCTACGGCCCCCTCTTCCAGCCGCGCACCCTCGCCTGCCGCACCTGCCTCCACCTCCGCTACGGCCAGGCCCGCGGCAAACGCGCCGGCCATTTCAGATAGCCCGCCACTCGCCTCCTCACTTGCGCCATCGCCTCCTCGCTTGCGCCATCGCCTCCACGCTTGCGCCATCGCCTCCCGACCAATGTACAATCCCCCACGCCCCGAGGCAGAATTACTCCATTCGGAGGTCTCGCCGTGTATCGACTCCCAGCACTCATCGTCTTCCTCTGCCTGCTGTCTCCTGCTGCGCCCGCGCGGGCTCAGATGCAGACATCTGACGAAACGAATCCAACCAAACTCTACACCGCCCTGATCGCGGCCGCCGGCGACCGCTTTGACCTCGATCTCCTGCCGCTTTCACTCTCCCTGCAGGACGACCAGGTCGCCCACTGGTCGATCAGCCTTCCCGAAGACGACGCCGCGCTTCTGTCCGCATTGACCGAAGCACTTCCCTGCGCGGGAGGCATCGAGCGAGTGGACAGTGGAGATGTGCGCCTTGAGGCGCCACTGCTCGATCGCCTCATCGACTGGTCGCGGCAGATCAATGATGACCTCGCCGCAATTACAGCGCGCGAGTTCAAAGAGGCGGGCCGCGAGAACTACAACCCCGAGCTCGACTACGAATTCTCCGTCTGCGGACACGTGCTTCCTATCGAGACTTACGGCGAGGACTGGTTCTACGCCTCCTTCGATCATCGTCGCCTCGCCTACCTCGGCCGACCTGCCAGCGAACTCGAATGGATGGAATTTGACGGTGGTTTCGATCCGACTGAACCGCAGGCGCAGGAGTACATCAAGGAACTGCAGGAAAAGGCTGCAAAGTTCGGCCCGCTGTTTCCTCAGGCGGAGCCGCCCGCACCATCCGGCGAATCAGAACTCACATGGACCATCCGCCCGAGCAAGAGCGCCTGGAGAGAGAAAGAGAACATCACCGGCCGCGTCACTCTTCGCAACACGGGCACGCGGCGACTCCACGTTCCATGGCGATGGGGGCCGAGCGCCGTCGACATTCATGATCCGGGTGGCGGCCGGCTGAAGACCTTCAGATTCAATGGATGTATCTACTACGGCATTCCGGACGCGTGGAACTACTACCTTCTCCCCGGCTCCGAAGTCACGCGCGAGTTCACCATCCACACCGACCCGGAAAACTGCGGCCTCCACGGCTACCAGGCACCGCCCGGCCGCTACGTCCTCACCCGCCCGCCGATCGACAACGTCATCATGCACGGCGAACCGGTCACTATCGAAGTGGCCGCCAAGTAGACCAAACTCAGGACCCGACGCTTCGGTGATGAGCGGCGAACACGGAACCGCAAAAAGACGATTGCCGTCCGCACCACGGTTCAACAATACGTCAGCCCAGGGCAATTCATGGTGAGCCCGCCGAACCACGCCCCGGGAACCCTGCCCTCCGCACCAAAGGTGCAGCACTAATTCAGCCCAGGGCCACGCCCTGGGACGAGATGCCCGCCACGCACGTTGAGTCCTGAAAGGGCGACATAACGATCCGCCCTCACCAAGCCGCGCGACGAGAAATTGACCCGCCCCTTCAGGGCTCCACCGACTCGCGCAACCATAATCCCGGGGCGATGCCCCGGGCTGCCCTATGGGGCCCTTTCGGGACTCAAGGCCGCAGCGAGGCGCGCCGCCAGGCCGCAATCACTCGCTTTCAACGCTGCGCCCACCACAATCGGCATTATCAGTGCGGCATCACTGCCCTCTGCACCACGGTTCAACAATACGTCAGCCCAGGGCAACGCCGCGGGAAACGCGCCTCCGCAGAGCACGAGGAGTCCTGAAAGGGCGCCCAAACCGGGCAACCCACGCCCTACCATGTCGCGTCCTCGCGGATGAATACTGAATCGCCCAAGCCTCGATCGAACACGCCCCAAGGCGATGCTTCGACCCCTTCGGGACTCCGGACTTACGAGGAGATCCGTCATGCCGCAATCTCTTGCCCGACTCCACGTTCACCTCATTTTCAGCACCAAGCATCGAGCACCGATTGTGACCGATGATGTTCGAGACCCGCTGCATCGCTATATGGCATCCGTGATGCGCGATCTGCAGTGCCCCGCGGTGTTGATTAACTCCGTGGAAGACCACGTTCACGTGCTCTTCGATCTCGCGAGAACCGTCGCGGTGGCGACTGCCGTAGAGGAAGTGAAAAAGTCATCCTCCAAGTGGCTCAAGACACAAGATAGTGGGCTGGCCGCTTTCGCCTGGCAGGCTGGATACGGCGCGTTCGCAGTATCGGAATCGAATGTAGAGACGGTCAGGAACTACATCGCCAATCAGCGCGAACACCATCGCGCGAAGTCCTTTCAGGAAGAATACCGCGCCTTTCTTGAACGCCACAACGTCGCATTCGACGAACGCTATGTGTGGGATTGACCGCTTCATCCACCCGCGGCCACTCTCCATCGACGCAGCGGCACGTCAGCCCAGGGCAACGCCCGCACCAATTGTCCTTCGCACCAAGGGTGGAGCGCCAATTCGGCCCAGGGCAGCGCCGTGGGTACCCCTGCCCTCCGCACCAAAGGTGCAGCACTAATTCAGCCCAGGGCAACGCCCTGGGACGAGATGCCCGCCACGCACGTTGAGCCCTGAAAGGGCGACATAAGGATCCGCCCCCACCAAGCCGCGCGACGAGAAATTGACCCGCCCCTTCAGGGCTCCACCGACTCGCGCAACCATAATCCCGGGGCGATGCCCCGGGCTGCCATAGGGCGCCCCTTCGGGACTCAACGCGTCGGCTTCCAGAGCCTGAGACCGTCGAAGGCCGAGACCCGCGGGCCACGTCGCGCGCGAGCCGCGTTCAAACTGGTTCGTCTGCACTTGGCGCGCTCGCGTGGCCGGCGCTCGCAGAGCCTCGCTTCGACCACGGCACCCCAACCACCGCCAATGCCTCGCCGCACTCCGTGCACACCGGGCTCGTGCCGACCGGGTAGTTGCATGCGGGGCACCGGCCGCGCGCGAGGCGTGTGCGGCGGACCACCCAGCGCCAGCCGAAGCGAATCACTGCCGCGAGCGCTGCGAAGAAGGTCGTGTCAATCACGAACCCCGGCCAGAGGGGTGTAAGAGGCAATGTGATAAGATCAAGACCGCCGCGGCGATGCACTCTGATGTCCCACCTCCCGGTCGGGTGCCAGATCGCGGTTTTGGGGTTTCCGCTGTTGGCGGTCCACGAGAAATGCCCCATTGACCTGGCGGGAAGCCCCGAGCGCCAGCGCATCGCCGATGGACCACCAAGCGCCTCGTTCGAAATCAACTGCACGAACTCAAACAAGACCGGCGAGGTCACGATCCGATAGGCCACTGTGGGCTTGTCGTCGAAGCGCGGCGACATCGCGAACTCCCACCACTGCATCTCCTCGTGCGTGAGATCCTCTGACACCTCGACGACGCCTCCGGTGACCATCCCCGGCCAAACCACCGGCGCCCACGCCACCGCGACCGTAAGCAGGGCTCCGAGCAGCAGGCATGCGCTTGTCGCTATAAGAGCCCCTAACACAATAGCGGTTTGAGTTTGTTGAAGCAGATGAGGCTGCAGCCGATGGAGAGGAAGGCCTGATGGATTTCGCCGGTGCGTTCATAGCGAATGCGAAGTCGGCGGTACTGGTGCAGCCAGGCGATGG
>CAUJHZ010000030.1 GCA_963205185.1 Planctomycetota bacterium
GCTCCTCGCACTGGGCAAGCCCAAGAAGGCCGCCCTCATCGCCGTCACCCGCAAACTCCTCACCACCATCAACGTCATGATCCGAGACAACCAGCCATGGAATCCTTCAATAAACACTTGACTTCAAAGACAGTCGCTACGGTGCGCGGTCCAGGTCGGCCGCTTCGCCGGTGTCGAACGGGTCGTAGAGCAGCTGCACCTTCGGCACGCGGTGGCGGTTCCACTTGAGTTCCACGTCGTAGGGCTGCTGGCCCGGCACGGTCTCCATCTCCAGCACGTGCGCCACGACCAGGCGCAAGGCGCCGAGAAACTGCGTGGTGTTCACACCCATAAACACCTCGGGCAGGCCGTCAAACTTGGTCAGCATGCTCGCCCACACGCGCTGCACGCCGCGCGGGTTGGCGCGATTCATGTGCTCAAGCGTCACCGCCGCCTGGATGAGGCCCTGGTAGAACTTCGCCTTGCGGCCGGCGGTGTTCTTCCAGATCTCCTCCCACGCTTCGTGCGCCTCGAAGAACTCGCCTTCATTGAAGAGGTCGATCCCCTCCTGGAAAAATCGCTTCTCCTCAGCGGGGTCGTAGGGAGCGTACGCAGGCATTACTCGCCGAGGCTTTCCATGGTGCGCACGATCGCGGGCTGGTTGATCGAGTCGCGGGCCCGCAGCGCCGCCGAGAAGGAGTTGAAGATGCCGACGTGCACGTAGTAGAGCGTCTCGCCGCGATCGCCCTTGGCTGTCATGATGCTGGCAGGGCCCAGCTGACCTGCGGCGGGCGTGCGGCCGAAAGATTCGACGACACTCTCTGCGTTGGACCGGCCCGCGAAAACACCCAGTTGAAGGGTGAAGCCGTTGGTCCGCAGTTCGCGATCGACCTTGGCCTGGAACGCGGCATCGTTACTCGCGCCGCGCGCGATGAGGAACTGCACGCGCGCCTGGCTGGCGAGGTTGGCCTCGCGGTATGCCAGGCCGGCGCGGTAGGCCGCTTCGGCTTTCTCCTGGCCGCGGAAGCGGTCTGCGGCCTGCTTGAAGTGGGTCGCCGCCTCGCGGTAGTTGCCTCGTTCCATGTCGGCCAGCCCCAGCGTGCCCGCCGCCCGTCCGGCCACTTCGGGATCGCGCGAGTGCACCAGTGGCGACAGATACCGATCGACGCTGGCGTACTGCTGCATGCGATACGCGCTCAGGCCGGCGAGATAGGCCGCCTGATCGCGCGTCGCGAGATCGCTCCGCCGCGAGAGTGTGACGGCGTCGGTGTAGGCCTGCTGGAAGCGGCCGGCGTCGTAGTCGGCGGTGATGGACTCGATCGTGGGCGCTGCATTTGGGCTGGCGCCCCGGCCGGGCGCAGCGCAGCCGCCGCATTGGAGCAGCCACAGGCTCAGCAGGACGGTCAACAGGCTTAGAAAACTGCAGTTGCGTTGCAACGACATGGCAAGCACAGCGCCCTCCCGCTCGATTGGAGCAAAGTTCGTGCGGCTCCCGCGAGGACGATAGGGCGCGCCGCCCGCGCGACAAGCGGGCTTTGCCCGGTGCGTCCGCGCGCCGCATCTCAGACTACAATGCGCGCGAAGCGCCGATCGCTCTCTCCACCTGCAGTACAGCCGCCGGAGCCAGCATGACTGTTCATCGCATCGAGGTGCATCCGGGACCAGACCAGGACGATCCGCGCGGCCAGTCGGTCCAGCGCGACGCCCGGCACGCCCTGGGCCGCGACATCGACCGGGTGCGAACCGCCAGCGTCTATCTCATCGAGGCCGACCTCGATCCGGGTCAGGTTCAGACCATCGCCAGTGCAATCCTCAGCGACGCCGTCGCCCAGCAGCCGACGATCGGCGTGCGGCCGCCCGAGCGGGGCAGCCGGCTGGTCGAGGTTCACCCGCTGCCGGGTGTCATGGACCCCGCGGCCCAGTCGGTCGAACTGGCGATCCGAGAACTGCTGGGCGTCGAGGCGTCGGTGCGCACGGGCACGCGGTTTGACCTCTATGGCGTGGATGACGCTGCCGCGGATGAAATCGCCGGCCGGCTGCTGGCCAACGCGACGGTTCAGGCGGTGTACCGTCAGCCGCACTGCCCCCGGGAGTTTCCCAAGGGGCATGAGCAGCCGCTGGCGGTGCGCGAGATTGCGATTCTCGATCTCGACGACGACGGGCTGGGGCGGCTCAGCCGCGACGGGCACCTGTTTCTCTCGCTCGACGAGATGAAGGCGATCCAGGCGGAGTACCGTCGGCTTGGTCGAGAGCCGCGCGATGTCGAACTTGAGACGCTCGCGCAGACGTGGTCCGAACACTGCGTGCACAAGACGCTCAAATCGACGATCGAGTACCGCGGCGAATTGCCCGGCGGCGCGAACCGGCCGGGGCACATCCTCAACGCCGACGGTTCGATCACGATTCACAACCTGCTCAAATCGACGGTGGCGGCGGCGACGCACGAACTCATCGCCGAAGGCCTGGACTGGTGCCTGTCGGTCTTCGTCGATAACGCGGGCGTGATCGCGTTCGACGACGATACGGCCGTGTGCTTCAAGGTCGAAACGCACAACCACCCCAGCGCGCTCGAACCCTACGGCGGCGCGGCGACGGGCATCGGCGGGTGCATCCGCGATGTCATCGGCACGGGCCTGGCGGCCAAGCCGATCGCGGCGACGGATATCTTCTGCGTCGCGTATCCGAATTCATTTACTGCGGAGAGCGCTGAGAGCGCAGAGAAGGGCAGAGGAGCAAACCCGGCGAACTCTGCCGTGAACGTTCTGCCAACAGGCTGCCTGCATCCGCGCCGGATTCTCTCCCGCGTGGTCGCGGGGGTGCGCGACTACGGCAACCGGATGGGCATCCCGACGGTGAACGGCGCGGTGTACTTCGACGATCGGTACGTGGGTAACCCGCTCGTGTACTGCGGCTGCGTGGGCGTCATGCCGCGCGACATGGTGCGCGGCGCAGCTCGAAGCGGCGACCACATCATCGCGCTGGGCGGTCGCACGGGCCGCGACGGTATTCACGGCGCCACGTTCTCTTCGGCGGAACTCACGGATTCGCACGCCGATGAGTTCAGCCACGCCGTGCAGATCGGCAACGCGGTCACGGAGAAGAAGCTGCTCGATGTGATCCTCCAGGCGCGCGACCACGCCGACGGCTGTCTCTTCAGCGCCATCACCGATTGCGGCGCGGGTGGCTTCTCTTCGGCGGTCGGTGAGATGGGCGAGGCGCTGGGCGCGACCGTGCACCTCGAGCGGGCGCCGATCAAGTACGCCGGCCTGACCTACACCGAGATCTGGATCAGCGAAGCGCAGGAGCGCATGGTGCTCGCCGTGCCTTCTGCGAATCTGCAGACGCTGCGCACGCTCTGCGAGACCGAAGGCGTGGAGATGTGCGACCTGGGCACGTTCGGCACGCCGGACCGCGAACTCATCCTCCACTACGCCGGCGTCGAGGTCGGCCGGTTGTCGATGGAGTTCATGCACGAGGGAATCCCGACGCCGACGCGCCAGGCGGAGTGGGTCGCGGCCGAAGCGCCGAAAGTGCAGTCAGAGTCGCGGCCCGTTGCGGCGTCGGATGCGCTCCTGCAACTGCTCGCGCATCCCAACATCGCCAGCAAGCACTGGATCATCCGCCAGTACGACCACGAAGTGCAGGGCCAGACAGTGGTCAAGCCGCTCACCGGCGTGCGCGATGACGGCCCCTCGGATGCCGCCGTGCTCACGCCGAAACTCGATTCCACGCGCGGCTTGGCGCTGGCCAACGGACTGGCGACGGGGCTGGCCGCCGACCCATACCTCATGACACTGGCCGCGATCGACGAGTGCGTGCGAAACCTCGTGTGCGTCGGCGTCGATCCGATGCGCATCGCGATTCTCGACAACTTCTGCTGGCCATCGTGCGGCAAGCCGCGGAACCTCGGTTCGCTGGTGCGCGCGGCCGAAGCCTGCTACGACGGAGCCAAGGCGTATCGCACGCCGTTCATCTCGGGGAAGGACTCGCTCAACAATCAGTTCACGACCGAGTCGGGCGAGACGATCGAGATCCCACCGACCCTGCTCGTTTCGGGTTTCGGCATCGTGCACGACGTTCGGCAGTGCGTGACGATGGATCTCAAGAGGGCGGGAAACCGGTTCGTGATGGTGGGCGTGACGGGGCCGGAGATGGGCGGTTCGCACTGGGCGATGGTTTCGGGCGCGCCCGCGGGCGATGCGTCGCTGCCTCGCGTCGATCTGGACTTTGGCCCGCAGTTTGCCGCGATCGTCTCTGAACTGATTCGCGCCGGGCTCGTGCGTGCTGCGCATGACTGCTCCGAGGGCGGGCTGCTGGTCGCTGCGGCGGAGATGGCCATCGCCGGCGATCTCGGCGTCGATCTCGACATCGCCGCGCTGCCCGTTGAGGGCGAGGTCGATCAGGTCGCGCGGCTGTTTGGCGAATCGCCCAGCCGCTACCTGCTCGAGATCGCCGAGAGCGACCTGGCGCACGTCGAGCGCATCATGGGCGATCTGCCCTTTGCCGTGATCGGCGAAGTAAACGATGCGGGGCGACTGAGAGTGAGCGGCGCCGGCGTTGACGTGGAGATCGACAAGTTGCGCCGCGCGTGGCAGGGCACGCTGGACTGGTGATCAGACCGCGCGCGGGTGCGCGGCGGCGGTGGCGATGAAGCGCTGGTACATCAGTTCGAGCGCCGCCGGGATGACGCGTACTTCGCCGACGACCGTGATGAAGTTCGTATCCCCGCTCCAGCGCGGCACGATGTGCACGTGCAGGTGCTGCGGCACGCCCGCGCCGGCGGCGCGGCCCTGGTTCACGCCGATGTTCACGCCCTGGCAGTTCAGCGTTCGCTCGACGAGATCCGTCCCGCGATCGACAAGTCGCCACAGCGCTTCGCGTTGGGCCGGCTCATAGTCGAGCAGGCGCGGCCGGGCATCGCCCAGCGCGACCAGCAGGTGCCCGTTCGTGAAGGGGTAGAGATTGAAGAGGATCATGCCGTGCGCATCGCGCTCGATGACAAAGTGCTCGGCATCGCGCTGCGGCTGGTCCCAGTAGTCGAGCAGAAACGAGCGGGCGGGGGCGGCGGGTGCAGTGGCGGAGGACTCGTCCTTGATCGCCTCGATGTACTGCATCCGCCACGGCGCCCAGAGATTCTGCGTCTTCATGCCCAACGGTAGGGGCGTTCGGCTCCGGCCGCAGGCACGGGCGAGCCGGCGGGTGCACCGGATCGGCGCGACAGCGGTATCACGGACGCTAAACTCTCCACCTGCGCTGCGAGCCTTGTGTCGAATCGCCGGGCGAGCAGCGGACTCCCGCCACGACTGAAAGGAAGCCTTGGTGTACCAGACCATCGAGATCGCCGCCCGCCCCGCCGCCAAGCCTGCAGCCGCGGTGTGTTTCTTCTTCGATGACAGGAAGCTTCGCGACAGCGATACGCGGCTGGACAGGTCGGCCAAGGGCGCCGTCGCCGCGGCGCTCAAGCGATCCGAGGTAAGCGGAAAGCTCGGTGAATCACATCTGGTGGATGGGGGTTCTTCGCGCTTCGTGCTCATCGGACTTGGGGAGCGAGCCAAACTTGACGGCCGCGCAGCGCGCCAGCTCGGCGCGGCCGTGGTGCGGGCGCTCGATCGCATCGGCGCCGCAACGGCGACGCTGCAGATCTCCGGGCTGGGAACGGAGTCCCTGCCGGCCGAGCGGCTGGCGCAGGCGGTGGCGGAGGGCATCGGCCTGGCCGCGTTCGACTTCAACGACTTCAAATCGACGACAAAGAAGGAAGCCAAGGTCAAATCACTCAAGATCGCCTGCGACGAGCCGGACCTGACCAGCGCCCTGCGCAAGGGCCTGGCCCTGGCGGACTCGACGAATTTCACGCGCCGCCTCGCCGCGACCCCGCCCAACATCGCCACGACGACGTACATTGCCAACCAGGCGCAGAAGCTCGCGCGCGGCTCCAAGGGGCGCCTCAAGTGCCGCGTGATCAAGGGCGAGTCGCTGGTGAGCAACAAACTCGTGGGGCTGATCAACGTCGGCAAAGCGAGCGAGAATCCGCCGTGCCTGATCGAGCTGACCTACGCGCCGCGCAGCGCCAAGCAGACGGTCCTGCTCGTGGGCAAGACGATCTGTTACGACACGGGCGGCTTGTCGCTCAAGATCAACAACGGCATGAAGGGGATGAAGTACGACAAGAACGGCGGCATGGCGGTGCTCGGCGCCATGCACGCGATCGCGCACAGCATCAAACCCACGTGCAAGGTGGTCGCGCTGCTGCCGGCCGCGGAGAACAGCATCAGCGACGAAGCATACCGGCCAGATGACATCATCACCTATCTCAACGGCGTGAGCGTGGAGGTGACCAACACCGACGCCGAGGGCCGCCTCGTGCTGGCCGATGCGCTCGCGTGGGGGGAGAAGAAGTACAAGCCGGATGCGATCATCGATCTCGCGACGCTCACGGGCGGCGTGGTCGTGGCGCTGGGCGCGACATGCGCGGGCCTCTTCTGCAACGACGACGCCCTGCGCGGGCGCATCGAGTGCGCCGCCGAGGGCACGGGCGATCGCGTCTGGCGCCTGCCGCTCTGGGAAGACTACCGGGAGATGATGAAGAGCAAGCACGCGGATATCTGGAACAGCGCACCCGTGCGGCACGCGCATCCGATCCAGGGCGCCGCGTTCCTGAGTTACTTTGTCGATGAGAAGACGCCCTGGGCGCACATCGACATCGCCGGGACGAGCAACCTCGACAGCGAGCAGTCGCCGTTCGTCGCGGGGCCGACGGGCTTCGGCGTGCGCCTGCTGGCGTCGGTGCTGGAGAACTGGAACTGAGGTTCGATGACGTTCAGCGATGATGATTTCGATCCTGAAGCGGAAGGGCCCAGCGAAGCTGACATCGCCCGCTTCAGCGACAATACCTTTCGCTGTTACGAGTGCGGTGCGATGCTGTACGCGGGCGTGGATGTGTGCAGCAAGTGCGGCGCGATCCAGTTTCACGAGAAGGATGTGCGCGGCCTGCGCAACCCGCTGCTCCGCCACCCGTGGCTCATGGCGGCGGTGATCGTCATCGTGCTCGTCGCCTTTACGCTGCTGGTATTGTGAACCGGCCGCGCGAGCCGGCCGCTCGTAACATTGCGGCTCAGGAAAGGACCGTTCATGTCGCGAATCACCCGGGCCGCGCTCATCCAGGCCAGCCTGTGCGAACGCACGGATGCGCCGCTGCCGCGCATCAAACAGGCGATGATCGACAAGCATCTGCCGCTGATTGCCGAGGCGGCCGAGGGCGGGGCCCAGGTCTGCTGCCTTCAGGAACTCTTCTATGGCCCGTACTTCTGCGCTGAGCAGAATGCCCGCTGGTACGACCTCGCCGAGCCGATCGACGGCCCGACGGTGCAACTCATGCGCGAGACCGCCCGCAGGCATGGGATGATGCTCATCGTGCCCATCGCTGAACTCGCCACGGATGAGGGCGGGGCCATCTACAACACCGCGGCCGTCATCAGCCACGACGGCGAGTACCTCGGCAGGTACCGAAAGCACCACCTGCCGCACTGCCATCCCGGCTTCTGGGAGAAGTTCTACTTCAAACACGGTACGGGTGGATACCCGGTTTTCAATACGCCGTTCGGACGCATCGGCGTCTACATCTGTTACGACCGCCACTTCCCGGAAGGCGCGCGCGAACTGGGCCTCAATGGGGCTGAGATCGTGTTCAACCCCTCTGCGACCGTCGCGGGGCTGAGCGAGTATCTCTGGAAACTCGAGCAGCCGGCGCACGCGGTGGCGAACCAGTACTTCGTCGGCGCGATCAACCGCGTCGGCCGCGAGCAGCCGTGGGACATCGGCGAGTTCTACGGCACGAGCTACTTCTGTGATCCGCGCGGCCAGATCATCGCACAGGCGTGTCGAGATAGAGACGAAGTGCTCATCGCCGACCTGGACCTCGACCAGATCGCCGAGGTGCGCAAGGTCTGGCAGTTCTATCGCGATCGGCGGCCGGAAACGTACGAGCGCATTGCCAGAGCGTGAAACAGGCTGGTTGAACCATGTGCACCGGCAAGACCATTTTCGGGCGGGACAAGGCGCTGATCGGCATGGTGCACGTGGGCGCGCTGCCCGGCACGCCGCGTGCAAGCGAATCGCTCGACGCGCTCGCGGACCGGGCGGCCGAAGAGACGGCGCTGCTCGCGCAGGCGGGCTTTGATGCGCTGATCATCGAGAACATGCACGACCGGCCCTATCTGCGGCGAAATGTGGGGCCGGAGATCGTGGCGGCGATGACGCGCATCGGTCTGGCGGTGCGCCGCGCCGTCGGCGCTTTGCCGCTGGGTGTGCAGATTCTCGCGGGCGCCAATCGTGAGGCGCTGGCCATCGCGCACGCGATCGGCGCGCAGTTTATCCGGGCTGAGGGCTTCGTCTTCGCTGCCGTGGCCGATGAGGGTCTGATCGAAGAGGCGGATGCCGGTCCGCTTCTCCGCTACCGGCGGTCCATCGGCGCGGACGGGATCGCCGTGTTCGCCGACATCAAGAAAAAGCACAGCGCTCACGCCATTACCGCGGATGTGGACATCGCGGCGACGGCTCGCGCTGCCGAGTTCTTCGCGGCAGATGGGCTCATCGTCACCGGGGCCGCGACAGGGCAGCCGACGAGCCTGGATGATCTGGCCGCGGTGCGCGGGGCGTCGTCGCTGCCCGTGCTCGTGGGAAGCGGCGCCAATCCGGAGAATCTCGCGGACCTCCTCGCCCGAGCGGACGGCGTGATCGCCGGCTCCTGCCTGAAACAGGACGGACGCTGGGATCGGCCTATTGACGCTGCGCGCGTGCGTGTATTCGTTGCTGCCGCTGAGAAAGCGCGGCGGCCGGGCCGCGGCAAACGCTGATCTACTCGGGCCGGCCTGTCCGGCGACCCTTTCTGCCCAGGCGTGCGTATCGTAGGTATGACCTGCCTGAACTGGAGTTCGCTCATGATTCGTCGCACCCTCACGCTCGGCGCCGGCTTCGTCGCCGCCCTGTTGCTGCCCCTGGCCGCCTGCGATCAGCAGGACGACTCGACCGATTCGCAGACGCCTGAATTCGAGTCCGCCACCGAAGAACTGCCCGAATGCTGCCAGCCTGATGATGCCATCATCGACCGCACAGCCAAGGCGCCGGCGGAGGCGGAATCAGATGAACAGGCGGCCGTGACCATCGACGAAGCAATTCTGGCGCCCAATGCGCCTGAACTGATCGCACAAGTCGGTTCGATCCAGACGTCTGTGGATGAGAGCATCAACGGCACGCTGATCGGGCAGAAGCCGTTTCTCGATCTAAACTTTGTGAACCAGGACGGCGAGGAAGTGAACCTGGCCCGCGACTACGCCGGCAAGACGATCGTGCTGTCCACGATTTTCACTTCCTGCCCGACGCCGACGGCGTGCCCGCGCATCACCGCTGATTTCGCCGAGATGGCCGGGCGCCTGCCGACTGAACTGGCCGATGAGGTGCGGTTCGTGCTCGTCAGTTTCGATCCGGCCAATGACACGCCGGAGGTGCTCAGGATCTTCGGCCGCAAGCATGGCATCGACTTCGATCGCGTCGATCTGCTCGTATCGGACGTACCGACGACCAAGCGACTCATGATCGACGAACTGGGCATTCCGATCGAACTCGATGCTGAGACGGGCAACTTTGCCAACCACGCGCTGATGGCGCACGTCATTAATAAGGACGGGTTCATCGTCGTGGAGCGCACGGCGGGCAGCAGCGCGAAGATCGCCATGCTATTGGACGAAGCAATCCGCGCCGTGAAGTTGCCGTTCGTCGCGCCCGATAATGACGGCTAAGGCCGGCCGGACCTTTCCAATTCCGCGCAATGCGAACCGGGCCCCGGGCAGACCCGGCGGGTGCTAAACCAGACAAACTATGCCGCCGATGATCGCTGTGGATTCTCAGCGTGCGGCGACGGTTGCGCTATTGGCCCGCGAAGGGGCAGTGGTGGAGACCGCGCCGAGTGGGAGGCGGCAGATCGATGGCTCTGGGCTTTTTCAAATCGAGCATCGCGCCCGTGGCGATCGACTTCGGTTACGCGGAGTTGAAACTGCTCCAGGTGCAGCCCGGCGAGCCGGCGACGCTCATGGCCGCCGCCCGCGAAGTCATCCCCGAGCCGGCCCGCAACGATCCCGCCGCCCGGCAGCACTTTCTCGCCGAGGCGCTGCCCCGCCTGATCCGCGACGGCGGGTTCAAGGGCAAGACCGCCATCTGCTCGATCCCGGCGTGGCAGACGTTCGTCCAGCACATGCAGGTGCGCGGCGGCGACAGCGCCGAGGACATCGGCACCCAGTTGAAGTCGCAACTCCAGGCCATCATCGCCTGCGATCCAAACAACGTCGTGGTGCGCCACGTCGAGGTCGGCGAAGTCTTCAGGGACAACCAGCAGATGACGGAAGTGATCTGCTTTGCGGTCGCGCGCGATGTGGTCATGCGCCAGATCGAACTGCTCAACAAGTGCCGGATGGAAATCGGCGGCTTCCACGCCGAGCCGATCGCCGTCGTCAAGTCGTTCGAACACCTCTACCGGCGTCAGGGTGATGATCAGATCACGACGTTGTACGTGGACCTGGGCGCCAGTTGCACCAAGGCGATGATCGCGCATGGCAAGGAGATCCGCTTCGCCAAGACGATTCCCGTCGGCGGGCGGCATCTGGATCAGCGCCTGGCGGAAGTGCTCAACTGCGACGTTGCCGCGGCGCGTTCGCACCGGCTCGCCGAGACGCGGCCAGCGGCCGCGGCGCAGCAGCGAAGCGCGGCGCACGTCGGTGCGGTCCTGGCGCAGGCGACGCGGTCTGCGGCGGTGGGCACCGCCGCCGATCGCCGGGTCGGCAGTATTCCCAGCGAATTCGCTGCGGTGCCGGGCGCCGACGCTGCTACGGCTCAAGCAGGTGGGTCCGGCGACGAGAAGAGTTCCGTGGTGCAAGAAGCGATGGAGCCGCTCGCTGAGCAGTTGATCGATGAACTCAAGATGTGCGAGCGCTACCACCGCCGCCTGTTCGAGGACCGATCGCTGGATCGGATCGTGTTTGTCGGCGGCGAGAGCATGGATCGCTCGATGTGCTGCGCAATCGCCGAGGCGATCGGCGTGGTGACGTATCAGGGCAATCCGTTCGGCCGCCTGCAGCGGACGGGTGAGGAACGCTTTGTCGGGTTCGACGGTTCGCATGCCGAGCCGGGCTGGTCAGTGGCTTTGGGATTGTGCGTCTGCCCCGCCAATGGATGAGCGGGCCCCGGCCCGCGTGATTTCGATGTGTGTGACAGGAACGGAGTGAACCCATGCCGCATGCCAGTTTCCTTCCGGAAGACTACCTCGCCCAGCGGGCGGAGCGGCGCACGAGCATTCTCAGCCTCACGCTGTTCATCGTGGTGATGACGGCGGTGGTGGGGGCGTTTCTCGTCACCAATCGCCAGTGGTCGCGCGTACGAGTCGAGCAGCAGGAGATCAACATCCACTACACCGAGGCCGCCAAGCGCATCGGCGAACTCGAGGAACTCGAGCGACAGAAGCAGCAACTCGTCGAGCGGGCCGAGGTGGCTGCGGCTCTCGTCGAGCGCGTGCCGCGCTCCATCCTGCTCGCCGAACTCATCAATCGCATGCCCGACGCGGTGAGCCTGCAGGAGTTCGATCTCAAGTCTGAAAAGGAAAAGGTCAAGCGGCCGGCTCCTTCAGCGACCAAGGTGAAGTCGATCACCGGTGACAAGAACGCGCGCAAGCCGACCAAGGCCGAGGAAGCGGACGAGCGCAAGATCGAAGTGCCTTCCTACATGGTCGTGATCGAAATGGAGGGCATTGCGCCTTCGAACCAGCACGTGGCGGAGTATCTGACCAAACTCGGCCAGTGCTCGCTGCTGCGGGACGTGGAGCTGCGCTACTCGAAGGAAACGAAGGTCGAGGAGCAGTCGGTGCGGGTGTTCCGCATTCGCGCCGTTCTCGATCCCAGGGCTGACGCCAAGCAGTTCGAGCCTCTGAAACTCCGCCGCACCATGCGCGACCCCACGGAAAACACGCTCGAGTTCGAGCAGTTCGATCCAAGCCTCATCGAGGTTGATCTCGGCGAGGATGAGCCGAACCCCAGCGGAGGGAACTGACCATGCGATTCGGAGTGCGCGAAGTCCTGTTCATTCTGGTGCTGCTGGCGGTCCCGGTCGCGGCGTTCTGGTTCGTCTTCAAGCCGCGCAACGAAGACATTGCTACGGCGCGCGCGGAGATCGCCGGCAAGCGCCAGACGCTCAACAAACTCAACGAGGCCTCGACGAAGATCAAGGATCTCGGCGAGGCGATCGCCGCCGGTCAGGAAGCCATCGAAGTTATCGAGGCCAAACTCCCGGCCGAGCAAAGCGTCGATGAGGTGCTGCGCCAGGCGTCGGACATCGCCATGACGCACGCGCTGCACATCAAGACCGTGACGCCGCAGAAGAAGGTGCCGGCGTCGCAGTACATGGAGCTGCCCATCGCGTGGGAACTCTCGGGCAATTTCGACGGCTTCTACGAGTTTCTGCTCGATCTCGAGCAGTTGCCTCGCCTGACCCAAATCCGTGATCTGAACATCAAGCGGGTCGACCAGGATCCCGGCGCGATGACGGCGACGTTCACGCTGAGCATCTACTTCCAGCCTCGAACGTCGTCCACGAAACTCGTGGAGGTCAAGCCATGACGATGGAGCACTTCAACCCGCAGTCGGGGCACATTCCGGATTCGCCCGGGGGCGAGGGTCTCAACGGCGGGTCGGTCGAGCAGATCGACCTCGTCGGTACCGCCGCCGGAAAGAAGCGCGTCAGCGACGCCACCATCGTGCTCGTGGGCACGCTGCTCGTGGGCGCCGGCATCCTCACGGGCATGCGGTGGCTGGGGACCAAGTCTTCGAGCCTCGGCGTGGACAAGGCCATCGAGAAAACCGTCAACGACTTTCTCGGCCGCACGTCCAATGCCTCGGCCCACGCTCCCCAGGCGGCGCCGGGTCAATCCGAACTCGTGCTCGACTCGCTCACGGAGGATCGCACTGAGGCGCAGGTTTCGCTCGAATACGTCAAGAAAAACCCGTTTGTGCTTCGCCTGGCGCGTGGCCCGGCGCAGACCAGCGACGATCCGGGCATCGACATTGCCTCGCAGCGCGAACAGGCTCGGCTGGCGGAACTTCGCCGCACGCTTGAGCGCGACGCCCAGGCCATGCGCCTGAGCAGCATCATGGGCCAGCCGGGCAAGCGCGTCGCCGTGCTCAACAACCTCGTGGTGCAGGTGGGCGACGTGGTGAATGAAACGTACACCGTCACCGACATCACGGCGTTCGAAGTGGTGCTGGCGGCTGAAGGCATGGAGTTTCGCAAGAGCCTGAAGGAATGAGAGTCGCCAGCGGCGATTGAGCGCCAGCCATGGGAAGATTCGATCTCGACAGTCTGCTGAGCGAACTGGGCGTCAAACGATCTGGCGGCCAGAAGGCCTCCGCCGCCGCCACGGAAGAGCCGGGCGGCTCGCCGGATGTGCACAGCGATGAGTCGTCGCACAACGAGACTGATCCATCAGCGCCGCCCGAGAAGATGTCCTCCACCACTCCCCCCACAACTCGAGCGTTTGTGCGCAATGATCCGCGCGAGACGCCGCGCCCGCCCGACGTGGCGGGCCGGGGACTGAACGCCGAAGTGGACCCGGCGCGCGTGGCCGAAAAGGCCGACCGCCTTTCGCTGCGGCCCGACGATGCGCTCGGGTTGCTGTGGGGGCCGACCGAGGGGCAGCGGGGCGCGGTTCGCGGGCGCGACCTCGGCGCCGAACTGCAGGCGCGCGGCGTCATCGCCGCCGATCAGTTGACCAGTCTGCGCACCGTGCTGCGCCAGAGCCCCGGCCGCACCGCCTCCGAGGTGCTCCTCGAAATGGGAGTGCCCGAGGAGCAGATCCAGCAGGTGGTGGCGCAGATCCACGGGCTCGAGTTCGCCCGGATCAATCCCGATGACGGGTTCCACAGCAGTTACTTCAATCGCCTCGGCGCCGACTTCTGCCGGCGACACGGCGTGCTGCCGCTGCGCAAGGACGGCCTGCGGCTGGTTGTCGGTACGGTCCATCCCGACGATGTGTTCGTCATCGACGAAGTCCGCCGTCTGCTGGGCGTGAGCGCGGTGCGGCAGGTGATCGTCACCTCATCGGACATCAACCTGATCATCGAACTCCAGTCGGCCGGTGAAGAGCAGGACATCGCCGTCAACGACATCCTCGCCGATATCGACGAAGGCGACGTCGAAGTCGTCGAGAACGATCAGGAAGACGTGGACTTCGCCAAGCAGGCGGGCGAGTCTCCGGTCATCCGCTACGTCAACTTCATCATCCAGACGGCGCTCAAGGAAGGCGCCTCGGACATTCACATCGAGCCGGCCGAGAAGAAGTTGAAGGTGCGATTCCGAATCGACGGCATCCTGTTCGACATGATGAATCCGCCGCACAAAATGCATGCGGCGATCATCTCGCGCCTCAAGATCATGGCCAATCTGGACATCTCGGAGCGCCGCCTGCCGCAGGACGGGCGCATCCGCGCCGTCGTGGCCGGCCGCAAGCTCGACCTGCGCGTGTCCACGCTGCCGACCGTCACGGGCGAGAAGTGCGTGCTGCGTATTCTCGACGCCCGGTCGATCGCCGTGGGTCTCGAACAACTCGGATTCGACGAGACGTCGCTGCACATCTGGCGCCGGCAGATCAAGCAGCCGCACGGCATCATTCTCGTGACCGGCCCGACGGGCTCGGGCAAGACGACCACGCTCTATTCGTCGCTGCGCGAGATGGACACGAAAAAGCTGAACGTATCGACGACTGAAGACCCGGTGGAGTATCACCTCGACGGCATCACGCAGGTGCAGATTCACGACAAGATCGGCATGTCATTCGCGGCGGCGCTGCGGAGCCTGCTGCGCCAGGATCCGGATGTGGTGATGGTCGGCGAAATCCGCGACGCCGAGACGGCGCGCATCGCCATCCAGGCGGCATTGACGGGCCACCTCGTGCTCAGCACGCTGCACACCAATGACGCTCCGAGTTCGGTCACGCGCATGATCAACATCGGCGTCGAGCCGTTTCTGATCGGCGCCGCCCTTAACGCCGTGCTCGCCCAGCGCCTCGTGCGCCGCATCTGCGACCACTGCAAGACGGCCGACGCCCTGAACGAAGAGATGCAGGAGTTCCTCATGACCCAGGGCCTGGACGCAGCACAGGTGAGCAAGGGCGCCGGCTGCGACCGCTGCCGCCAGACCGGTTATGCGGGCCGTCTGGGCATCTATGAACTGCTCGTGCTCGACGACGTGACGCGGGACGCGATCGCGCGAAGCCCGTCGGTCACCGAGTTCCGGCGCATGTGCGTCGAGCGCGGCATGGTGACGCTCCGCCAGGACGGGCTGGCCAAGGTGGTTCGCGGACAGACGACGATTGAAGAGGTGCTGCGTGTGACGGAAGCGACGATCTGACAAGCGGCGGGGGCGTGCGAAACTCCCCGGCCCTGAGCGTTATTGGTTATCCGGTGGCGGCATTCGGCCGATGATGCGGGCAGCGCCGCGCCGTCGCGGTTCCCCGGGCCCGTTCGATTCGATGAGGGGTGTCATTCGATGGATTTCAACACGATCCTGAAGACCGCGGCCGAGCACAATGCCTCCGATATTCACATTGTCGCGGGGCATCCGCCGCTGATGCGCGTCCATACCATCGTCACGCCGATGGATTATCCGGTCGTGACGCCCGAGTCGGCACAGCGCATTCTCGAAGCGGTCGCCCCGCCCAACGCCATCGAGACGTTCAAGCGGCAGTCGGACGCGGACTTCTCCTACGAAGTGCCCGGCCTGTGCCGCTATCGCGTGAATGCGCACATGCAGCGCAAGAGCGTCGCCATGGCGTTTCGCGCCATCAAGTCCAAGGTGCCGCCGCTCGAATCGCTCAACCTGCCCGATGTGATCGGCCGGCTGACCTACCTGCCGCGCGGCCTGGTGCTCGTCACGGGCGATACGGGTTCGGGCAAATCCACCACGCTGGCCGCGATGATCCAGGCGATGAATGAACGCTACCGCAAGCACATCATCACGCTCGAAGACCCGATCGAATACGCGTTCGAGTCGAACAAGAGCGTGATCGAGCAGCGCGAACTCGGCGCCGACATGCCCAGTTTCGCCTCGGGGCTCAAGCACATTCTGCGTCAGGACCCGGACATCATCCTCGTCGGCGAAATGCGCGACCTGGAAACGACGGCCCTGGCCATCACCGCGGCCGAAACCGGCCACCTCGTGCTCAGCACGCTGCACACGGTTAACGCATCGCAGACGGTCGAACGTATCGTGGACATGTATCCGGCGGATCAGCAGAACCAGATCCGTTCGATGCTCGCCAACACGCTGCAGGCCGTCGTGTCGCAGACCCTGTTCAGCCGCATCGACCAGGCCGGCATGGTGCCGGGCGTTGAGATCATGCTCTGCACGCCCGCGGTGCGGAACATCATCCGCGAGAACCGCTCGTTTGAAATCCCGAACGTGATCGAAACGAACCGCAACCTGGGCATGGTGAGCCTCGACACGTCGATCAGCGAGTTGTACTTCAACGGCATGATCAGCCGCGAAGACGCGATTGCACAGGCGGCGTATCCGGACAAACTGGACCGCGCCCTGGCGGCATGACAACGAGGCCCACGGCGGGCCGGAGATCGACGCGGTCGCCGCGGCCGGCGAACGTGGTGGGTGAGGAGTGAGGCATGGCGCTGTATCGGTATCAGGCTAAGGGAGGCAACGGCGAGATGCGCTCGGGCACGCTCGCCGCTGACAGCGCCATGATGGCGGCGGCGATCCTGCGCAACCAGGGCCAGCGCGTCATCAATCTCTCGCCGGTCGAGACGAACAACGTCAAGAGCTTCCGTTCGACGCTCAAGAGCCTCAACTACAGTTCGGGACCCAGCCAGAGAGACGTGCTCGATTTCACCACGCAGATGGCGGTGATGATCCGTGCAGGCATTTCCATCCGCGCGGCGCTCGAAGGCATTGCCGACCAGGTGCAGAATCCCAAGTGGCGCGAGATCCTCAAGAACGTGCGGCAGGACGTGGAGGGCGGTCGGCAGTTCTCCGAGGCCATCGCCCGCTATCCAAAGCTGTTCAGCCCGCTGTACGTGAACATGGTTCGCGCTTCGGAAATGTCCGGTTCGTTCGCGAAGATGCTCGACCGCATCGCGGCGTACATGAGCCAGCAGCTCGAGACGCGCAAGATGGTCATCGGCGCGATGATCTACCCGGGCATCATCGGCACCATGGCCGTGGGCGTCACGGTCTTCCTGCTCACCTTCGTGCTGCCGCGCTTTGCGATGGTCTTCAAGGGCAAGGAAGATTATCTGCCCAAGCCGACGGTCTTTCTGATGGCCGTGTCGGCGTTCATGGTGCAGTTCTGGTACGTGCTGCTCATCCTGGCGATC
The DNA here is from genome assembly GCA_963205185.1 of Planctomycetota bacterium. Lineage (GTDB taxonomy): Bacteria > Planctomycetota > Phycisphaerae > Phycisphaerales > UBA5793 > UBA5793. Next base: position 17,397 of record CAUJHZ010000030.1, read on the forward strand.
CTGCTGGGGGTCGGCTTCTTCGTTTTTACGCGAACGCGCGTGGGCCGCACGACCATGGACCGCGTGAAGCTGCGCGTGCCGCTGTTCAAGCGCATGTTCCGCGCGCTGTACATCAACCGCAGCCTGCACACGATGGGCGAACTGCTCAGCGCCGGCGTGCCGATGCTCGATTCGCTGGCGATCACCGGCGACATCTCGGGCAACTCGGTTTATCGGCACCTGTGGCGCTCGGTGTATGCGTCCGTTAAGCAGGGCAAGAAGCTGGTCCAGCCGCTTCAGAAGTCCACTCTGCTGCCCCGAAGCGTCGTGCAGATGATCGCCGCCGGCGAAGAGTCTGGTAAACTCGCCGACGTTTTACAGGAAATCGCGTCCTATTACAGCAAGGTGCTGCGCGACGCGATAAAGACGGTGACGAGCATGATTGAACCGATCATGATCATTGTGATGGGTTCGATCGTCGGATTCATCGCGATGGCGATCATCCTGCCAATCTTCAAGATGTCCTCGCTCGTTAAGTAAGCGAAGGGTGGAGTTTTGAGGAAGGCACGCTCCATGCGCGATCGCCAGGCCATGCTCCAGTCCGGCTCACCATCACATCGACGTCCGATTCGACGCGCCGGCTTTACGCTCATGGAGACCGCGCTGGCGATCGTCATCGTCAGCACCGGCGTGCTGGCCATTCTCTACGCCCAGATGGCGTTCCACAGGCAGAATGACTGGTCCACGCACACCTCGACGGCCACGTTCCTCGCGAATGAAATCCGCGAGATGACCGTGCGCATGCCGCCGCATGATCCGGTAACCGGTCTGGCCTACTGGGGGCCGGAACCCAATGAGCCGACCCTGGACGATTTCGACGACCTCGACGACTTCGACGGCACCGAAGGGCTGGGCACCATCTTCAGCGCCGAGGAGGAAACCGGGCCAGTGAATGCGATGCGCATGATCATCCCGGACATGGCGGGCTGGTCACAGGTCGTGCGCGTGTCGAAGGTGCCCAAGAACAACATCAGCGGGGAAGAAGATCCCAATCTCCCCGAGGAAACATCGGTCCTTCGCATCGAAGTGAGCGTGCTCTATCAGGGGCCGCGCGATGAGGAAGCCACGGAAGTGACCAAGATCGCGTGGATCAACGAGTATTGAGCCGGCGGCAAGTGAACGGGTGCGGTGGTGAAACGGAGCGGCCATGAGCAGGCGGAGTGATTGCAATCGAGGGGGGACGCTGGGCGCAACGGGATGGGAATCCCGCCGGTTGCCTGCCGCGCCACGCCGCCGCGCTCGACGCAGCCGGCGCGGCGTCGCTTCCGTGCTGTCGATGATGTTCCTGGTGATCTTCGGTTCGCTGGCCGCGGTCATGGCGGTCGTCGCGCAGGGCAACGTGCGCACCGCGCATTCTCATCTTCAGGTCAACAAGGCCATGAGCGCCGCAGAGACCGGGCTGAGTTTCGCCGCTCGCCGCCTCACCGAGGCCGCCCAGCGTTTCGTCGTCGAAAAGGGTCTGGTCACCGACGAGTTCGGCGAGAGACTCTGGAACGGCACATGGGAAGCGAGCGATGGCGAGGTCACCATCCTCGATCCCGAAGGCTTCGTGGAAGGCGAACCGGCCACCAGCCTGGCGACGGCGGTCCTCAATGCGCACGCCGCCGATGAGCACAATCTGATCATCGATCCGGGCGACGAACTGCTGCCCGATCTCGACGAGTTCGGCAAACTCGTCGTTCAGCCGATCGCCGTCACCTCCGAAGAAGCCGCCGCGTACTTCCGTCTCAGTTACGAGCCGCTTGCAGACGGCCGCTTCGTGCGCGTGATCAGCGTGGGCTGCGATGGATCGCTGACGCGAACGCTGCAGATGGATTTCCAGATCGTCAAGCGCCTGGACGCGGCGATCATTTCGCCCAACCGCATCATGATCGGCAAGAACGTCCACATCGACGGGCCGATCGGCACCCGCTTCGGCGAAGATCCCGAGGATCTGGAAGAGCCGCTCGGGCATCCGATGGTGATGAAGTCCGACTTCCGCCACCTCGATGAAGAACTCGACGGCCGAATCGAGGCGCTCATCGCACAGATCGGTCTGCACGATGTCAACGGCGACAACCGCCTGCGACCCGGCCACCCCACCGAGCAGGATGGCCTGACTGAGCCGTACATGATCGACGCCAACGACGATGGCTACGTCGATGACTACGACCTCTGGCTCGACTTCTTCGACTCGAATGAAGATGCTCTGATCGTGTGGGACGCTGATCTCGCCTATGCGGCCGGTCGCGGAACCATGGACGAAGAGTTTGCCGGCGTCGATGATGACCTCGCCACCATGATCGACGGACTGAATCCCGATCGAAACGGCGACGGCGAGATCAATGAGGACGACACCGTTCTGGGCTACATGGACGGCGTGATCGACACGCTCGATGGCTACGCCAAGGTGAATGGCAACCTGCTCTTCAAGGCGAGCAAGGAGTCGTGGGAGGGCGCCCAGGGCGGGCAGCCGTGGCAGAACTTCGTGAACGGCCCGGTCGAAGCCGAGATCGAGTATTCCTCGACCGAATTCGAAGTGCCGGACACGCGCCTGTATGACCTGAGCATCACCGACTTCACCAACGCGCAGAACGCGCTCAAGGACGTCACCATCGGCAGCGGTTCGTTCGACGACCAGCTGGAAGCGCAACTGGGCGGTGATCCTGCGTCGCACGTGTGGTCCGACCATCCCACCGAGCCGGACTACCTGCGGCCGGACCTGGGAATCTGGGAGCAGATGCCGCTCGGCTCGCCGGGGTATTACGACTGGTACCAGCGCCCGATCTACAAGAACATGACGTTCGTGAACGTCGCGATCCCGCAGGGCAACAACGGCCTGTTCATCAACTGCACGTTCATCGGCGCGGTCTACGTGCAGACCTACAGCGACAACACGCACCACAACTGGAACTTCCTGGGCATCAAGGAACTCGTAGAAGGCAACTACGTGGACAAGTACGACTACGAGTCATGGGAGCCGGTGCTCGAGATCAGCGGCAGCCCGGTGTATGACACCAAGCCGTTCTCGAACAACATCCGCTTCCACAGTTGCGCGTTCATCGGCTCGGTCGTGTCCGACCCGGCCGGCGACCTGACGCACGTGCGCAATAAGATCCAGTTCACCGGCTCGACGCACTTCTCGCTGGACGCGGAGGACATTCAGGAAAGTAACCTGACCACCGAAGAGAAAGAACTCGCGACCGAGAAGTTCCTCGAGAGTTACGAGCAGTTGCGCCGCAGTTCGCTGCTGTTGCCGAACTTCTCCGTTGACGTGGGCAGTTTCGAGAATGCGGCCGAAGTGGTCGAGATGCAGGGCACCATCGTGGCCGGCGTGCTGGACGTGCGCGGCCGGGCGAACATCGTCGGCGCGCTGCTCATGACCTTCAAGCCCGAGCCGGGCGAGGGCCCGCTCTACTACGGCGGCACCGCCTCGGCGTTCAACACGACTCTGGGCTACTTCAGTCCGGAAGACGGCGACGGCGAAGGCGGCGAGCCGCTCAACGGGTTCGGCAATATCACCCTCCGCTACGACGCGGACATCCCCATGCCCGACGGCATCAAGGCGCCGATCAAAGCGGTGCCGGTGGCGGGCACGTACGTGGAAGGAGCGACGCCATGATTGCCTCGCTTTCAGTGCCTCGCCTGCATCGAGCCGCCTGCCCGCAGCGCCGCCGGCACAGCCGCGCGTTCAGCATCGTCGAAGTGCTGCTGGCGATCTCGATCACGTCACTGCTGCTTACTTCGCTGCTCGCGGCGCTCTCGGCTTCGTTCCGCGCGTACCAGGCCACGACGGAGTCCGCCTCGCGCCACACGATCGCCCGGCTGACGATGCACCGCCTGCTGGCGCTGCTGCGCACCGGCACGCAGTTCGGTCCTTACCCGGCCAACGTCATCACGGACCCGATCATCCAATCCGACTACGTCGAGTTTGTCGCGGCGGACGGGACCTTTGTGCGCGTCGAGTACCGGCCGATCGAAGAGGCGCTCTACGTCATCGTCGATCCGACCGGAGAGGCGAACGAAGAGCTGCTGCTCACCGGCGTGGCGCCGGTTTATGACAGCGAAGGCGAGCGCGTGCCGCCGTTCACGCTGCAGTACGTCCGGGGGCCGCTGCTGTATCGCGCGACGGTCGATCTGCTGATCGCCGAAGATGATGCGGTGGATCTCGCGCTCGAAGGATCCGACGTGCCCCCGCTGCGGATGGTGGCATCGACGATGCCGCGCAACAACATGTGAGTCGCTTACCCCTCGCGCGCCGGATTGCCGCAGACCGTGGTCTGGTCCGGTACATCGCGCGTGACCACCGCGCCGGCGCCGACCACCGCCCCGTCGCCGATGTTGCGGCCGGGCAGGATGCGACTTCCCAGGCCCACGAGCACGCGAACGCCGGTGCGCACGGCTCCACACAGCGCCGCCCCGGGCGCGATGTGGCTCCAGTCGCCGACGACCGAATCGTGCTCCACGATGGCGCCGGAGTTGATGATCACGCCCGTGCCGATCGTGGCGCCCGGATTGACAATGGCGCCGGGGCCGATGAACACGCCCGGACCGATGCTCACGCCGTGCCTGCTGATGATGGCGGAAGGATGGATCACGGTCGCGAGGCATTCCGGATCGCGGCCGTCGAGCATACCCAGCAGCAGCGCGCAGCGCGTGGCGTTGTCGCCGATGGCGGGCATGAAGCGCACTTCAGGTCCACACTCCCGCCAGGCGCGGATGGCGCCGAGTTGCGGCACATCCAGTTCGCGCAGCGGTGCGTCGGCCCGGTCATCGAGAAAGCCCTCGACCTTCAGCCCCGCTCGATCCGCTGTGTCGAATACGACTTTCGCGTGTCCGCCGCCGCCAACGAGGACCACCTGCTTCACGGCATCGCCTCCGGATGGTGCGTCTGGTTCGCGTCCTCAACCGCCCGCTGACGCACCGGGCGGTACTTCTCTCCAATCGCAAGATCCCATTGCTCGTGACTGGCGTCGATCGCCACGTCGCGGAACTCGCTGCGACAGCGGTAGCACACGAGGCATTCTTTCGTGAAGACGTAGACGATCCGGTCGATCACCACCGCGGCGAGCAGGACGCACATCGACCACAGCGCCTGCCCCCGGGCCAGCAGAATGACGCTGGTGATCGCTGCGGCAATCACCAGCATGAGCCCGAAGCGCTGCGGGAAGTCGCGCCGCCTGAAGATCTCCCGGCAGCCGCACACCACGCATCGGCGCAGCCGGCCCTGCTCGTCGACCGCGTTGGCCCAGTTCAGATCGACCTCTCGGTCCGCCGGGCGCAGTCGGGCGCGCGGGGGCTGCGACGTCTCATCGACGACGGCGACGCCCTGCGGCTCCCGATCGAGATTGTTCACGGAGATGCGCATGCTCGAAACACGTACATCCTAGACGCGCCTCCCGTCGGCTGCGGTCGGGCTCGCTCTGCGGGGGCGGGCCGTCGGGGAACCTACAGTACGTCCATGAATGCGAATAAGGTTGCGCCCCGACACCGCTTCGGCGTGGTCAGTTTCCTCAACACGCTGCCGCTCATCGACGGCTTGGAGGGTCTTGCTGATCTTCAGCTCAAACCCGCCGTGCCCAGCGATCTCATCCGCCTGCTCATGTCCGGGCAGGTCGAGGTGGCGCTGTGCTCGATCGTGGATTATCAACTGGCGCCCGAACCGCTGAAGATTGTGCCGGCGGGGCTGCTCGGCTGCGATGGCTCGACGATGACGGTGCGGCTCTTCAGCCAGACGCCGCTCGAACGAATAACGAGGATTCACTGCGACACCGACAGCCACACGTCTGTCATGCTTTTGAGGGTGCTGCTGCACGAGCGCCACGGCATCCAGCCTGAACTGGTCGAATTCGATGCCCGCCGGCACCGCACCGGCGCCGGCGAAGATGTGCAGTGGCCGCAGGCCATGCTGCTCATCGGCGACAAAGTCGTCACGGATTCGACGCCCGCGATCCGCTATCCGTATCAACTCGATCTTGGCGCGGAGTGGAAGGAACTCACCGGCCTGCCGTTCGTGTTCGCCACCTGGCTGGCGCGCCGCGAGACCGATGCGTCAGCCATCGGCGCGGTGCTCGACCGCCAGCGCCGCCACAACAAGGAGCGCATCGAGGACATGCTTGCCAGACAGGCGCCTCAGCACGGTTGGCCGGTCGATCTCGCCCGCGCCTACGTCTGCGAGATGCTGCGCTTCGACTGGACCGACCAGATGGTCTGCGGCGTTGAGCGGTTCTTCGCACTGGCTCACTCCATGGGACTCATGGTGGAGAATCGCCCGCTCCTATTCGAGCGCGTATGACCCGCGCGCGATCCCGGTGACGGTGCCCGATGGCTCGACCTCCCCGCTTTACGATCTCGTCCCTGGCCGATCTGCTTTATGAACTGCGGTATGCGCCCCCGGAGACGCTCTCGCGACAGATGCAGGCGGCCGAAAAACTGCTCAACGAGATCGAGCCTCAACGCAACTACCCGGATGATTACATTCGCTTTCGCATCACCGGTTTTCGCGGCGAGCGCAGCGAGGGCGCCCTGTTCGTCGGCTCAGCGCTCGTCGGCGACCTGGCCAAGTTCATCGAGAGGCTCAGCGCGGCTCTCGCCTGGAGCGCGCGTGACTACGCGCCGCGCACGCCGCTGCTGCCCGAGGAGGTCGCCAGGCGCTTCAGCGTCAGCGCCGTTACGCTGCATCGCTATCGCAAGGAGGGACTTGTGGCTCATCAGGTGCGGCTGGACGACGGCCGGCCCCGGCTCGTGTACTTCGCTGATGCGGTTGAGCGATTTGCAGCCGCCAGACCCGTCCGCGTTGAGCATGCCGCCCGTTTCACCCGCATCGACGCCGACACCCGGCACCGCATCATCCGCCGCGCGCGCCGCTACGCCGGGTCGCTCGATTTGTCGCTCAACGAAGCGGCGCTTCGCCTGGCTCGACGGTTCGGCCGCAGCCACGAAGGCATAAGGCGGCTGCTGCAGCAGCATGACCGGCAGCATCCGGCCGAGGCCATCTTCGCTGATCACGGGCCGATGACCGAGCGGCAGCGCCGCCTCATATTGCGGGCGCACGATCGCGCCGTGCCGGCTGCCGAAGTGGCGCAGCGGGTGGGAAGATCCGTGAACACGATCTATCGCACGGCTCTCGAGCAGCGGGCCCAGCGGCTGCGCACGTGGCAGATCCGTGCGGTCGAACTGCCGACGTTTTCGCTGGAGGGTGCCGACGAAGTGATCCTGACCAGTGCCGTGGCCGCGCGCGACCTGCCGGTCGATCTCGGCACGGGCGGTGACTTTGCCGCGTGGATTGATGCGGCGCCGAGCCTGCAGCTGGACGTCGAAGTGGAGCAGACGCAGTGCGTCGCCGCACTGCACTATCTTTTGTGGTCAGCGCAGCGCGTGATTGCGCGTCTCGATCGCCACCAGAGCCGCGCCGCAGAGATCGATCTCGCCGAAACGCGATTGCGCTGGGCGACGCGGCTCAAATTGAAACTGCTCGCCGGGCTGCGATCCAGCCTCATTTCTCACGTTGAGATTCACCTCGGCCGCAAACTTCGGCAATCGGCAACGACCGAGATCGAAGCGGCCTACCGGCTTATCGTGGCCGCCGCCCTGCGCGCCATCGACGCGTTCGACCCATCGCGGCAGGGACGGCTGAGCCAGGTGGCGGTGCACGCGCTGCGCAGCGATCTGGCCCGCCGCTCCGCGCCACCGTCCTCTTCCGTGGCCAGAGCGAGGCATGAGCAGGGTGGGATACGGCTGCCTGATCTCGGCGCGACCATCTACCCGTGGCGGGCCGTTCTCGAACTGAACGCGAGAGCGCTGCAGGGCGCCGCGCGGCTCTCCGCGGACTCCCGCGAGATTCTGGCCGCCCGCTTCGGCTGGTCGGGCCAAGCGCCTCAGACCCACGCCGCGATCGCCGCGGCGTCGGGCCGGCCAGTGCATCGCATCGTCGCCGCCGAGCAGCAGGCCCGCCGCCAACTTGCGCAAATTCTGCGCGAGTCTTCCTCCTGAGCTGATGTTCGAGACGCGCTTCACTCGACGTGGTCGTCGCGGCAGTTCTTGCGCATCTCTGGAGGTGCGTCGAGCCGGGGTGGCGCCGCAGTGCGGATCGTAAGTCGATTCTCTAACGTCAATTGCGCCAGATGCCCGGATCGTCATCCGCCGCGGCACGTTGGTTGCACTGAGTCGCCGGCAACGGTGAAGCAGGCAAGGAGTGCCGCATCATGCTCGCGGATCGCATGGAGGCGATTGAAAACGAGCGCGGGCGAGTCAGCGAGATTCGCCGCCCATCAGAAGTCGCCCGGCTCGCACTGAGCGGGGCGCCGGTGCTGGGCGACAGCGCGCGGTCTGGAGAAGAACTCGCCCGCCGCATCATGCGGCTCGCATCGGTGGCGGCGGTGCTGCATGCGGCCCGGGCGGCCGCTCAGCGGCGACAGGCGGATCCGGCGAAGGCGGCGGCGGACGAAGCGGAGGCGCGGTCATGAATTACGGCCTGTACACCGCCGCTTCGGGCATGCTCGTCAACATGTACCGCATCGACGTGATCGGCAACAACCTCGCCAACGTCAACACCACCGGATACAAGCCCGACGTGACCGCGTTTCGCTGGCGCGAGGCCGAGCGCATCGAAGGACGCGTCGGCAACGTGCCCGCGCACACGATGCTCGAACGCCTTGGCGGCGGAGTGCACGTCGCGCCGAACATCACGCTCTTCAACGATGGCGATCTCGAAGAGACAAACAACCCGCTCGACCTGGCGCTCCAGGGCAAGGGCTTCTTCAAATACGCGACGGGGCGCGGCGAGGGCGCGGAGCGCATGCGATTCAGCCGCGACGGCCGCATGACCATCAGCAAGGACGGCTACCTCGTTCACGCCGGCACGGGAATGCGGGCGCTGGACGAGGGCGACAACCCGATTCAACTGCAGTCGACGGGCCAGGTCCAGATCCAGCCCGACGGCACGATCGAGCAGGCCGGCCTGCCGGTGGCGAAACTCGGAATCGTCGTCCCGCCGGATTTCAAGTCGCTTCGCAAGGCCGGCGAGAACATGTTCATTCTCGACAACGTGTCGCAGGAAAGCCTGCTCCCGGCGCGCGCGAGCGTCAAAGCCGGCTGGCTTGAGGGCAGCGCCGTGGACTCGATGGCCATGATGATGGAGCTGTCATCCGCGAACGGCGCCATCGCCGCCAACGCCCGCATGATCCAGATGAATGACGAACTGATGAACAACGCGATCAACCGCCTTGGCCGCGTGGCCTGAGGTCGGCGATCGGAGGAGTGTGAGCTTCCATGTCAGTCATTGCCCTTCATTCCGCGGCGACGGGTCTGACCGCCCTGAACACCGAACTGGATGTCATCGCCAACAACCTGGCGAACCTGAACACCACCGGCTTCAAGGCCAGTCGCGCCAACTTCCAGGACCTGCTCTACATCGAGAAGAAGCAGGCCGGCGTGGAAAACCTCAATGGCGACCAGCGCCCCATCGGGCTCTACGTCGGCCTGGGCACGCAGGTCTCGGGCACGCAGAAGAACTTCGAGATGGGGCCGGCCGAGCAGACCGGCCGCGAACTCGACATCCTTATCGAGGGCGCCGGCTTCCTGCAAGTGAAGATCGAAGACGATCGCGGCCGCGACGGGATCGGCTACACGCGCGCCGGCAACCTCACCCTCAACAGCCGCGGCGAACTCGTGCTTGCGACCGACCAGGGCCGTGTCCTCTATCCCGCGATCACCATTCCCGAAGATGCGCTGAGCATTTCAATCGGACTCAACGGCGTGGTGACGGTCGGCGAGCCGGGCGGAACGCAGACTGAAGTGGGGGAGATCGAATTGGCCACGTTCGTGAATCCAGCCGGACTCGAGGAGATCGGCGAGAACCTCTTCGTGGCGACTGAAGCGTCCGGCGTTCCGATCACGGGCCCTCCCACCGAAGAGAACCGCGGCGGCATTCGCCAGGGGTTCCTCGAAGGCTCCAACGTCGAGCCGGTGCGCGAACTGGTGCATCTCATCAAGAGCCAGCGCGCCTTCGAACTCAACGGCCAGGTGATCCGGGCTGCGGACGATGCGCTCCAGCAGGTGAATCAGCTTCACAGAAGGTAAGTGAGTCATGACTGACGCGAACTCGAAGTTCGTCGGAATCGTCCGCGTGTGCATAGCCGCAGCGGTCCTCGCATGCAGCGGGGGCGCGCTGGCGCAGGATCGAATCCTGCTGCGCGGGTCGGTGCGCCTGGATGCGGATCGGCTGGCTGTCTCGCTGGCGGATGTGGCGCAGCTCGAAGGCGACGTCGCGCAGGCGCTTGGAGAGGCCGTGGTCTTCGAAGCCAGCGAGCCGCCGGCCCGACCGGTGACGATCAGCCTCTCTGAGATCCGCCGCCGGCTCGACGAGCGCGGCGCCAATCTCGGCCTGCTCGCCCTGAGCGGACGCGACTGCGTGATCCGCTGGCGCGGGGCAGAGCCCGCCAAGCCGGCGCCGGCGCCGCAGGAGACCGTCCAAGCCCCCGCCGCGGCGACTGCGTTCGCCAGTGACTTCGTCGGCGAACCGACCGTGCGCGGCGCGATTGCGAATTACCTCGCCGGCGTCGTGCTCCGCTGCGAGCCCGCCGACCTTCAACTCACGTTTCGCGAATCCGAGCGCGATGAACTGGACCGGACGACATCGGGATTCGAACTCGAGATCAAGCCCCTGGCGTCGCGGCTCTCGGCGACTATGCCGGTGCTTGTGAATTGCTTCAAAGGTGCACGCATTGTGCACAGCGCCCGCGTGACCGTTGACGTTGCGATGCGGCAGCGGGTGCTCGTGGTCCAGCGCTACGCAGCCCGCGGCGACATTCTCGGCGCCGGCGACGTGGTCGAAGACCTGCGCCTGCTTGAGCCGCAGGGCTCGCCCCCGCTGCGCCGCGTCGAAGAGGCGCTGGGATTGGAAGTCCGCGGCCGCCTGGTGCCGGGCCAGATTCTGTGCGAGAGCGACACGGTGTCGCAGATCATCGTCGCGCGCAACAGCGAAGTCACCATCCGCGCCAGGCACGGCCTGTTTGTGCTTCGCATGCGGGGCCGCGTGCTGCAGGACGCCCGGCTGGGCGAAGTCGTGCGCGTGCAGCGCATCACCGATCGTGTCGAACTCACCGGGACCGTCTGCGAGAACGGGGAGATCAGCGTTGACACCGGATTCGTCGATCGAGAGGAGACCGAGCGATGAATGTCCGCTTCACTTATGGCACAGCAGCAGCGTTGTCGGCGACGTGCCTGTTGGTCGGAACCGCACCAGCGCAGGGCCAGAGCAGTTCGGTTCTCGCTCAGGCGCAGGCCAATCCTGCGCCACCGCCGCCTGCTGATGCCGATCCGGCCCTCTCGCTTCACGCCATTGCGTGGTTCACCGTGCCACAGCCTCAGCCCGTCGTGTGGCGCAAGCACGACCACGTGCAGATCATCATCCGCGAAACGAGCACGGCGCGCAGTTCGCAGGCGCTGGACACGTCCAAGGACTACGACCTTCAGGCGGAGATCAAGGACTTCCCGCAACTGACGATCAACGATCTGCTCGAAGGCATCCTCAAGGCAAGTGAGAACGCCAATCCCGCCAAACTCGACATCGCCTACAAGAACGAGTTCAAGGCCGACGGCAAGTATCTGCGCTCCGACGACTTCTCCGCCCGCGTCACGGCCGAGGTCATCGACGTGTGGCCCAACGGGCACCTCGTGCTCGAAGCGCGGACGTACGTGCAGACCGACCAGGAAACATCCACCATTCTGCTCTCGGGCGTGTGCGACCCCCAACTGGTCACGCCTGCGGGCACGATCCTGAGCAACCAGCTTTTTGACCTTCGTGTGATCAAGATGCACGAAGGCCAACTGAAGAAGACCACCAAGAAGGGGCTCATCCCGCGCGTGCTCGAAACGATCTTTGCCTTCTGATCGGCTGTTGAGAGAGGCGAGCGGCAGCGGCCGCGAGGAGATTCTGAAGATGCGTACCGCCAGACGATTCACGAAGCGCGACTTGATCGCCGGCTGCATTGCCGCGTGCCTGCTCGCCGCCTGCGTCAATGCGGCGATGGGCACGGACGTGCAGACCCTCGTGCGCGTGAAGGGTCTCGAGAACAACCAACTCACCGGCATGGGCCTGGTCGTCGGACTGAACGGCACCGGTGATTCGGCGCGGCGCAGCGATTATCCCGCCAAGTTCCTCGCCGAGTTCTACCGCAACAACGGCATGGGTGTGTCCTCTCCGGCCGATCTCCAGGCCTCCGACAGCGTGGCGGTGGTCAGCATCAGTTGCCTCGTGCCTGCAACGGGCGCGCGCGAAGGCGACCGGCTCGACGCGACGATTTCCATCCTCGGCAACGCCAAGAGCCTCAAGGGAGGAACGCTGACGCAGAGCTTCGTGCGATTCACGAAGAACGGCGACGTGGGAGCGTGGGTCTCCGGGCCGATTGACGTCGATCCGACGAATCCGCGCGTCGGCATCATTCGCCAGGGCCTGCAGATGCTCAGCGACATCCGCGCCAACGCGTTCGTTGAAGGCTCGCGCGAGGTCACGCTCGTCATCAGGCCACAGTACGCGGGCTATCCGGTGGCCAACATGCTGGCCGATCAGATCACGCAGCAACTGCAGATCGGCGCCAGCGGCGGCGAAGGCCGCGCGGTCGTGCGCTCGCCAAACGAGGTGGTCCTGACCATCAGCGAGTGGGCCTGGGAGCGGCGGACGGCGACGCTCAACTACGTGCTCACCATGCAGATCGATACGAGCCTGCTCGAGTTGCCGGCTCGCGTGGTGATCAACCGCCGCTCGGGCGTCATCGCTCTCAATGGCGATGTGCAGATTTCCCCCGTGGTGATCTCCGCCAAGGGGCTGTCGATCACGCGCATCACACCGCCGCCGGTGCCGTCGGCCGCTGACCCGATCTTCGACACCGAGGCTCAGGTCAAACTGAGCACGGTTGACGACGGCTTGCCCACCGCCAAGGCGCGACTCACCGATCTGTTCGAGGCGCTCGATGCGCTCAAGGTTGACTTCGATACGCGCGTGGATGTCCTCTACGAACTCAAGCGCCTTGGCGCTCTGCACGCCGAACTGATCGACGCCCCGCAATGATCTCCGTCGAGCCCAGCCCGTTTCGCCCGCTCGCGCCTGCGATGTCCGGCGCCACCGCGCGAAGTCAACATTTCGACCGGCTCGGAGCGGAGGCGGCGGCCCTGGCGGGCGGCAAGCCGGCCACGCCCGGCGCCGCCAACTTCTCGCATCTCATGGATCGCATGATGGGCTGCGACGAGACGCCGCTGCAGCGGCGCGAAAAGGTGCGTCGCAACGTGGAAGAACTCGTGGCGCAGACGCTCGTCATGCCGGTGCTCGAGCGCATGCGGCAGGATCCGCTCGACAGCGGTCTGTTCAAGAAGACGCACGCCGAGCAATCGCTGCGGCCGCTGCTCGAGGCGGAGGTGGCCAAGTCGATCGTGCATCGGATGCCCAGCGGGCTCGTGGATCAGATGGCGCACCGTTTGCTCAATCCGCAGGGGTCGAGGGCAGTGACCTCGGGAAGGCGCGTCAACGAAGTGCAAGGGAGTGCCTGACATGCCTGAATTGCGCAGTGGAACCGGCATCGGCATCTGCGTGCAGCGTCTCGAGCAGATTCTGCGCGAAGGGACCGATCTGAATCGCGAGCTGCTTGGGTGCATCACGGAATCGCAGCAGTGCCTTCGCACGGCGGACACGGCGCGTCTGGCGCTGTGCCTCAAGAAGGAGCGCGAACTGGTGGATGCCATCGACCGGCTCGAACAGCGGCGCAAAGTCGTCGCCGCCACGCTGGCCAGTGCGCTGGGGATCACCTGCGAGGAAGAAGTCCGCCTGGGCGATCTCGCCGAAGTGCTGGGCGAGCCGGCGCAGAGCACGCTCATCGAACTCGGCGAGACGCTGCGCTCGAGCATCACCGCCGTACGCGAAGCGGGTGGCGTGCTGCGCGACAGCTGCGAATCGCTGCTCGGGCACGTCACGGGGCTGATGCAGACGATCCAGGCGGGGTTGAGCAAGACCAAGTTGTACGGCCGGGACGGACGCATCGGCGTCAACGCGGCTGTCTGCGGTGGACTGGACCTGAGGACGTAAGGAACCACCATGGGCCTGACGAGCGCGCTTCAGATCGGCCGCACCGCCCTGAACTATGCCCAGGCGGCATTGCAGGTCACCGGCAACAACATGGCCAATGCGACGACGCCCGGCTTCACGCGCCAGACCGCCATCGGCGCGCCTCTGCCCGGCGATCGCCTCGGCCGCTTCGGCTCGACGGGCGGCGGCGTGCTGCTCTCCACGATTCAGCGCCACGTCGATGAAGCCATCAACGCGCGCATTCGAGGCGCCATCGGACGCGAGCAAAGCGCCCTGACGCGGCAGAACCTGTTCAGCCAGATCGAGTCCATCCAGAGCGAACTGACCGACACTGATCTGTCCAGCGCGCTGACGCGCTTCTTCAACGCGTGGTCCGAACTGGCCAACAATCCGGGCGATCTCTCGGTCCGCACCCTGGTCGTGCAGGAGGGCGTGAGCCTGGCGGGCCGACTGCAGGACACCCGGCGCGACTATGTCGATGTCCGCAACCAGATCGATCGCGATGCGGCGCTGCAGGTGAGTCGCGCCGATGAACTGCTGACGCAGATCGCGGCCATGAACCTCTCCATCGTGCAGGCGGAGCAGGGGCAGGGGACTGCTTCTTCGCTGCGCGACGAGCGGGACCAACTCATCGACGAACTGGCTGGCTTCATGGACATCTCCGTGGTCGAGCAGCCGGCCGGCACGGTGGATATTTTCGTCGGCTCAACGCCGCTGCTGCTGGGCAGCACCTCGCGCGGCCTGACGCTGCGCACCGTCACGACTTCGGCCGGCTCGGAAACGATCGTTGAAACACGCGAGGACGGCGCCGATCTCGACCTCACGAGCGGATCTCTGGGCGCGCTGATGTCCGCCCGCACCGACATCGTCGAGGGCGTCATTGATGATCTCGACAACCTTGCCTCGACGCTCATCTTCGAAGTGAATCGCATCCACTCCCAGGGCCAGGGCAGCCGCGGCTTTGAGACCGTGGAAGGGACGTATCGTGTCGATGACCCGGCCGCGGCGCTCAACAGCGCCGCCGCCGGTCTGCCATTCACCATCGTCAACGGCAGCCTGCAGATCCATCTCACGCAGCAAAGCACCGGCGAGCGGACATCGTACCAGATCGATGTCGATCTCGACGGCGTGGGCTCGGACATGAGCCTCAACGACCTGGTCAACGCCATCAATACCACGATTGGTCCGGGAAATATCACTGCCGCCGTCACCGCGGACGGCCGCCTGAGCCTCGCCGCCGCGGATGGCTACACGCTCTCGTTCAGCGACGACACGTCGGGCGTGCTGGCGGGGCTGGGCGTGAATACGTTCTTTACGGGCGAGAGCGCGCTGGACATCGCCGTCAACGACGTCGTGCTCAACGACGCGACCTATCTCGCCGCCGGCAGCGATCACGTAGAGGGCTCGAACGAAACGGCGCTGGGGATCGCGGCCCTGATCGCGCAGCCGCTCGATTCGCTCGGCGGGCTCTCGCTGCCGCAGTCGTGGACTGCGAGCGTCGAGTCGCTGGCCATCCGCGGCCGGGCGGCCATCGGTGAGACGGCCTCGGCGCAACTCGTCAAGGAGAGCCTGCAGGCTCAGCGTGCGGCAGTCAGCGGCGTCAGCCTCGATGAAGAAGCCGTCAACCTGCTCAACTACCAGCGTCAATACGAAGCGGCCGCGCGGTACATCAGCGTCGTCGATGAACTCATGCAGACTCTCATGACCATCATCTGAACCATGAGCGCTATTCCCAGCAATCTCGCCCGCGTCCCCGTCAGCCTCACCACCCAGGCGATGCTCGGCAATCTGACGCGCACGAGCCAGCAGTTGCTCGACGCCCAGGTGCAGCTGGCCAGCGGCCTGGCGGTGGGCAAGCCGAGCGACAATCCCATCGGCGCCTCGCTCATTCTTACATTGCAGCGCGGCATGGACATCCGCGAACAGCGGTTCCGCAATCTCAATCAGGCCGAATCGTTCATGAACATCGCCGACGGTGCGCTGGGCGAGGCGACGGATATCGCGCTTCAGGCCCGGGATATCGCTTCGCAGATGATCGGCCTCGGCGGCGACACCGAGACCCGCCGCAACAGTGCTGAAGTCATCAACGCGATGATCAACGAGATGGTTGATCTGGCCAACTCACAGTTCACATCGAACTACATCTTCGGCGGAAGCCAGATCGGGCGCGCGCCGCTCGAATCGACGCTCGGCGGCTATCGGTACACCGGCACCAAGTCCGGCCTGCATCTCGACCTCGGCGCCGGGCAGCCGCTCGAGGTCACGCTGCCGCTCGATCGCGCCTTTGGCGCGCTCTCGGCGCGCGTGCAGGGAGATCGCGATCTGGACCCCGCTCTGATCGGGGCGACGAAGATCGTCGACCTGAACGGAGCGCGCGGTCTGGGCGTCAGCCTGGCCACCATCAGCATCGACGTCGGAGCGGTGGGTTCGACCCAGGTCGATCTCTCGGGCGCCGACACGGTCCAGGATGCGATCGATCTGATTGATGACGCCATTGCCGCGCTCGAATCGAGCTCCGGCACGCCGATCCTCGGACCGTCGCGCGTCGGGATCAATTCGACCGGCGACGGCCTGGCCCTCGACGTGCTGGCGGGACTGACGGTCACCATCGGCGAAGTGGGGGGCGCCACCACCGCCGCCGATCTGGGGCTGTCGCAGTCGCCTTTCACCAATGCGTCGCCAGACGGGGCCGATCTCGATCCCCGCCTGACGATCCTCACCCGCATCTCGGATCTCTCAGGCGTCGGTCCGCTCAACGACTTTGTCATCACCAACGCCGGCCAGACGCGCACCGTCGATCTGACCGGCGTCACGACTATTCAAGACCTGGCCAACGCAGTGTCTCGAACCGACATCGGCGCCCGGCTGGAGATCGCCGAAGACGGCCAGCGCATCAACCTCATCAACGAACTTTCCGGCAGCCGGATGTCCGTCTCCGAAACCGTCGGCGGGACGACAGCGACCGAACTGGGCGTGAGGTCCTTCACGTCGTCGACGCAACTTTCGGATTTCAACAACGGCCTCGGGGTCGAGATTCTCAGCGGTTCGGTTGATCCGCAGACCGGCCTCCCGGATCCGGCGCTGGACGTCGATTTCCGGATACACCTCAGCGACGGCACCTACTTCGACGTGGACCTCGCCGGCGCCGAGACAGTGCAGGATGTGATCGACATCACCAACGCAGCGGCCCCGCCGGGCTCGTTCACGATCGCGCTGACGGATGGGTCCAACGGCCTGACGCTGACCGACCTCACGGGCGGGGCGGGTAATTTCGTCGTCGAGCCGCGCAACGGCTCGCACGCCGCCGAGGACCTGGGCATCAAAGTCAGCGCTTCAGGCGCAACTATTGCCGGCGAAGATCGCGCGATGATCGAGGTGGACAGCGTGATTACGCACCTGATCAACCTCAGAGACGCGCTAATGAACGACGATTCGCGCGGCATCACGTTTGCTGGAGAGGCACTGACTGCCGACGTCGATCGGCTGGCCCAGGCCCGGGCGGTGCTCGGCCAGCGGGCCAACCGGGTGCAGGCGATCCGCAGTCGGGAAGAGGACCGTCAGTTGCTGGACCGGAGCATGGTCAGCCAGATTCAGGATGCGGATTACAACGAGGTGTCCATTCGCTTTGCGACGCTTCAGACACAGTTACAGGCCGCGATGATCACGGCCTCGCAGTTGGGGAGCCTGAGCTTGATTCGATTCCTGGGGTGAAAGGTGAGATGAGAGCAAACTTCGCCGGCGCCTCGGCCGCGACGGCGAAATGAACATGGACGAGGGGCACTCGATCGCGTTGGAGCGCGAGCGAGCACCCCGCACGCCGGTCCAAGGAGTGGATCGGTGAGACCAGGATGGTTCGGCCGAACAATTGGAGCGTTCTCATGAACGTGAAGACGAGTCGTTTTGGCACCGTGGAGATCGATGCCGATCGGATCATCACCTTCAGGTCCGGCCTGCTGGGCTTCTCGAACCAGACGCGGTTCGCACTGCTCCAGCCCAATCCGGAAGGCGTGTTCTACTGGCTGCAGGCCGTGGACGCCCCGGACCTGGCTTTTGTGGTGACGGATCCGAGTCTGTTCGTCACGGGGTACGAAGTGCCGATCCGCGACGACCAGGCGGCGAGTCTCGGGCTCAAGTCGCTCGAAGAGGCCCAGGTGCTGGTCATCGTCAATCGCTACGGCGAGAGCCTGACGGGCAACCTGCAGGGGCCGCTGGTGATCAACGTTGAGCAGCGCGTCGGCGAGCAGTTGGTGCTCGCCGACCAGCGGTGGTCGACCCGTCACCGGCTCGTGGAAGTCGGCCAGACCGCGCACGCGGCCTCGGCCTGATCCACGGCGACGCAAGCCGCGGGCGCCTGATCTTCGGATCCGGCGCAGGTGTGGGAAGGCTGGCGATACGGCGCAGGGAGTGCGCCCTGATCGAATGGAGCAACGGAATGCTTGTGCTCTCACGTCAGCGCGATGAAACGATCATGATCGGAGACCACATCGAGGTCACCGTCGTCGATGTCAGGGGCGACAAGGTTCGCATCGGGATCAACGCCCCGACGAGTGTCGCTGTCCATCGCAAGGAAGTTTACGACGCCATCAAGTCGGAGAACGAACAGGCGGCCCGCTTTGACCAGCGGCAACTGGACGGCGTCAAGGTCGCCGGCCCGACGCCGCTGCGCGCCGGCCGGGCCCGCACGCCGAATCGAACCCCCAGACTTGATGCGCTCAAGTGCAGAACTGCATGAACCAGGAGCACGCGGCGCGGCCGGAGTTCGCCGCACCAGGCCGGCTCGACCAACCAGGCGCTCAACCGCCGTCGAGCCGCAAGACACGACCAGTAGCCTCAATCAAGGAGGATTGTCATGGCTAGGATCAACACCAACATCTCTTCGCTGATTGCTCAGTCGAGCCTCAATCGATCCTACAAGGATCTTGACATCAGGCTCGAGCGCCTGTCCACGGGCCTGCGCATCAATCGTGGCGCCGACGATCCGGCCGGGCTCATCACCTCCGAGCGGCTGCGAAGCGAGATGGCCAGCATCACCAAGGCCGTGTCCAATTCCGAGCGAGCGGGCTCCGTCATCGCCACCACCGAAGGCGCCCTGAGCGAGATCTCGGAAATGCTCAACTCCATCAAGGGGTTGATTATCGAGGCCGCCAACACCGGCGGCGTCTCGCAGGAAGAACTTCAGGCCAACCAGTTGCAGATCGACTCGGCCATCGACGCCATCACGCGCATCAGCAACACGGCGAGTTTCGCCGGGTTGCAACTGCTCAATGGAACGCTCGATTACCTCACCTCGGGCGTGCCCACCTCGGCGATCGCCAATGCCAACATCCTCGGCGCCGCCTTTGGCAACGCATCGAACGTGCCAGTCAATGTCCAGGTGCTCGGCTCGGCTCAGACGGCGTCGATCACCCTCACGGCCGACTACCCCGGCACGACCAACGACGGCACCCTGCTCAGCAGCATCACGCTCGAAATCTCCGGCAACGACGGCGTGCAGGTGCTCCAGTTCGTCTCCGGCCAGTCCATCGCCGACGTCGTCAGCGCCGTCAATAAACTGCGCGATTCCACCGGCGTCGAGGCGAGCCTCGTCAGCGCCGGCAACCTCAGTTCGGGCATGGTGTTCACCTCGATCGAGTACGGCTCCAAGTCGTTCGTCAGCGTCCGCAAGATCGGCGAGGCCGGCGAGTTCTTCGACACCCGCATCAGCAGCCAGCGCGACAGCGGCCGTGACGTGACGGCGGCGGTGAACGGCATCCTCGCCACGGGCAAGGGTCTTGAGATCGCCGTCAAGACCCCGGCTCTCAATGTCGAACTGCTGCTCACCGAAGACTTCGCCCAGGACACCGCCAACACCAAGACGTTCTACATCACCGGCGGCGGTGCCCAGTTCCAGTTGGGGCCCACCGTCAACGTCAACCAGCAGATCAACTTCGGCGTGCGCTCCGTGGCGGCGTCGCGGCTGGGGGCGACGATGATCGACAGCGAGTTGCAGTACCTCAACTCGCTGCAGTCAGGCGGGGCCAACTCGCTCGACTCGGGCAACTTCCTCGCGGCGTCCAAGGTGATCGATTCGTCGATCGATGAAGTGGCGGTGCTTCGCGGCCAGCTCGGCGCCATCGAGCGCAACACCATCCAGCCGAACATGCGTTCGCTGCAGGTCGCGCTCGAGAACATCACCGCGAGCGAATCGAAGATCCGCGATGCGGACTTTGCGGTCGAGACCAGCCTGCTCACCCGGGCCCAGATCCTCGTGCAGGCCGGTACCGCGGTGCTCGCGACCGCCAACTCGTCGGCGCAGAGCGTGCTGCAATTGCTCGGATAGCGATGAACCTTAATAGAGGTGGAGGCGCACGCGAGCCCGGATTTGATCCGGGCTCGCGGGCGTTTTGAAGGTCCGGGTAATCTGGCCGATAACCTGCGGCTCACGCGGCGGGCGGGGCGGCTCCCGATAATCGGGGAGCCGTCATTCGTTTTGACGGCGTTTCGCGAGATGACTCGTCAGCCGGAAAGTGACAGAAATCCATGTTCCGAGTAAGCCGGCTTAACCTGGGCAGTATCGCGGACGATATGTAGGCGTGGTCGTAGTGGATGGGCGTCCGTTGTGGATGCAATGCGACCAGAGCGTCTGACCGGTCTCGAAGGAGCGAGGTCGATTAGAAGCGAACAACAGGCAGCCCCCTGAAGGGCACACTTCCAGTCACGGAGGATGGCATGAGTCGCATCAATACAAATGTTCCGTCATTGATCGGGCAGCGAACGCTCGGTTTGCAGAACCGTTCGCTCAACATCAGCCTCGAACGGCTGAGCACGGGTCTGCGCATCAACCGCGGCGGCGACGATCCCGCCGGTCTGATCGCATCCGAAAACCTTCGCGCCGAGATGAAGGCCATCACCGCCGCCATCAAGAACGGCGAGCGAGCTGAGCAGGTCGTCAACGTCGCCGAGGGCGGTCTGCAGGAAGTCAGCAACCTGCTCCAGGAACTCCAGGGGCTCGTCGGCCAGTCCGCCAACGAAGCCGGCCTGAGTGACGAGGAGAAGGAAGCGAACCAGCAGCAGATCGACTCGATTCTGCAAACGATCGACCGCATCTCCAACGCCACGTCGTTCCAGGGCAGCAAGCTGCTTAACGGCAACTTCGACTACACGACCTCGGCCGTCACCGGCAGTCTGCTGTCGGACGTGACCATCAATTCGGCGAAACTGCCTTCGACCGCCGGCGCGTACCTGACCGTCACGGTCGATACGCTCACCTCGGCCCAGACGGCTGAAGTGTACCTCTCGACGGCCGCCACCTTCGACGGCAACGGCGGGTCGTACAGCATCGAGATCACCGGCAACACCGGAACCCAGCAGATTACGATCTCCGACGGCTCCAGCCAGGCGGACATCATCAACGCCATCAACCAGTTCAAGGATGTGACCGGCGTCTCTGCTGCTCAGAACAGCACGAACACCGACCGCATCGAGTTCCGCTCCTCCGGCTTCGGCAGCGACGCGTTCGTGCGTGTGAAGGAATTGACGGGCAGCACCTCGAACCTGATCTTCACCGGTGCTTCGGGAGGTTCGGGCACAGACGACGTGAAGGACGAAGGTCGCGATGCGACACTCCTGATCAACGGTATCCAGGCCACTACGAACGGCCTGCAGGCGAGAGTGTCCAGCGACGGCTTTGACGTCTCGGTCACCATCGATGGAACCAGCGCCCTGAACATGACAAACGGCACGACGTCGTTCTACATCAGCGGTGGCGGCGCGACCTTCAGCCTCAACCCCGATGTCAACCTCGCCGGCAAGGTCAGTCTGGGCATCCAGTCCGTCTCCAGCGGTAACCTCGGCAACGCCATCACGGGTTACCTCTCCGACCTCAAGTCGGGCGGCACGGGCAACGTCCAGACGGGCGACATCGACAAGGCTCAGACCATCATCGACGCCGCGATCAAGCAGGTGTCGGGCCTTCGCGGCCGCCTGGGCGCCTTCCAGACGAACGTCGTCGGCGCATCGGTCCGCTCGCTGGGTATCTCCTTCGAGAACACTGCAGCGGCCGAAAGCCAGATCCGCGACACCGACTTCGCCGCGGAAACCGCCGGCCTCACGCGGTCTCAGATCCTCGTGCAGGCGGCCACGACGGTGCTCTCACTGTCGAACCAGCAGCCGCAGAGCGTTCTGGCGCTCCTTGGCTAAGGACTCCTCCGAAGGATTCCTCCCTCCGTGACTTCAAGCGCGGCGGCCGAAAGGTCGCCGCGTTTGTTCTTTTGACCCCTCGCTCATGCGCCGCGCGCAGCGGCACCATACAATCGAGCCGCCATGCCCGCTCGACCAGACCTCGCCGCACATTATCGAGACCTTCCCGTCCTCGTCACCGGCGGCGCCGGCTTCATCGGCTCGCATCTGACGCGGGCGCTTGTGGCGCTTGGCGCGCGCGTCACCGTCATCGATGACCTCTCCGGCGGCAGCGAAGAAAACCTGAGCGACCTGCTCCCCGGCGCCGGCTCAACGATTGCGCCCTCGCACGGGTTTCGCTTCGTTCGCGCCTCCATTCTTGATTGCGATGCGCTTGAACAGTGCTGTCGCGGAGTGGCGCTGGTCTTTCACGAGGCAGCGCTGGCAAGCGTCCCGGCCAGCATCGAGCAGCCGCGCCGATACCTGGATGTCAACGTCACGGGCACGCAGCAACTGCTCGAGACCGCGGTCAGGTGCGGCGTGCGGCGGGTCGTCTTCGCTTCGTCGAGCAGCGTGTACGGCGATCAGCCGGTGCTGCCCAAGGTGGAGAACCAGATGCCCGACCCGCTCAGCCCCTACGCCCAGGAGAAGCTCACCGGCGAACATCTCATGCGCGTGTGGGCGCTGTGCTATGGCCTGGGCACCGTGTGCCTGCGCTATTTCAACATCTTCGGCCCCGGGCAGCGGGCGGATTCCGCCTACGCCGCGGTCGTCGCCGCCTTCGCCAGCGCGCTGCTCAAAGGTCGCCGTCCGAGCATCTTCGGCGACGGCAGCGCTTCGCGCGACTTCACATTTGTCGATGACGTCGTGCAGGCGAATCTGCTGGCGGGCTCGATCCACGGCCTCGACGCCCCGCCCGCCCAAGAGCCGATGCTGGCTGGGGGCGTGATGAACATCGCGCGCGGTGACCGGGTCACCGTGCTCGAACTGGCCCGACTCATGGCCGAGATCGTCGGCATCGATGCGCCGCCGGAGTTCAAGCCGCCTCGGTTTGGCGATGTGCTCCACAGCCAGGCGGACATCTCGCGAGCCCGTAAGTGGCTGGGCTACGAGCCGCACACCTCGGTTCGAGACGGCCTGAAAGCGACGCTTGACTGGTACCGCTCTATACGGGACTGAACCCGCGAGACCGTTCCGCGGATCGCCTCCACCGCGCGTACAATCAGCCGTGATGCCATATCTGCTATGGAATGCAAGCGACCGACCTCGCCGCCGGTTCTGCCTCCCGGCAGTGCTGCTGCTGTTGGGAAACGCGGGGCTGTGTGCCGCCCGGCAGGAGGCGCCGCCGCAGCCAGCCGGCGAGGCGGGGGCTGCGGCCCAGACCACTCCCGCCGCCGCTCCTGAGTTTGACCGGAGCCTCGCTGGCGTCAACCGCGCCCGCGCGCTGTTTGACAAAGTGGTCGAGACGTACCGGACCGCTCCGGCCATCCGCGACGAAGTCACGGTGACGTTGCGGTTTTCAGGTGGCGGCGAGGAAGGCGAACAGTCCAGCACTGTCCCGCTGATCATCAGCAGGCAGGGCGTGCGCATCACCCTCAACGACATCACTTTTACAGCCATCGACGGCACGATCTACGGCGAGTACGCTCCCAAACCCAAGAGGCTGTTCGTGGAGGACTTCCAGGGCCCGCTCAGCGTCGATCTCTTCACGATCCAGAACTCGATCTTTCCGTTTCCTCACTTTGGCCTGTGTCTGTCGGACACGCCCATCGACGAACTCTTCCAGTTCACATTTGACGCCCGCCTCGTCGGCCATCGGACGATCGACGACGCCAAACTGGGTTCCGTCGAACAGATTCTCGTCGAATCAAGCACCGAAGGCGCGCCGTGCACGCTGACAATCGATCCTGCGACGAGTCTCGTCCTGCGATTCGAATCGGAGCTGAAAGACCTGGCGAATCCGGACACGAAGTGGCTCATCACCTCGGAGATGAAGCCGCAGCCGCTGGACCACTTCCCGATCGAAGAAATCGTCGTGGACATGGATGGCCGCAAGATGGTCCAGTCCGTCGGGCTGTTGGTTGCTGAACACGCCACGGCTGACCTCATCGACACGCCTTCGCCCGATTTCACCTTCACTGATCCGGAGGGCAACACGCTCAGCCTGGAGGATTGCGCCGGCAAGGCGACGGCGATCATGTTCTGGTGGATTCCCTCGGAGGCGGAGTCGCCCGTTCTCGAGTCGGTGATCGAACTGCAGAAATGGATCGAGCAGGAGCAACTCACCGCGCAGATCGTGCCGGTCAACTGCGGCGATCGCGTTGAGGACCTTGATCTGTATCTTGAAGGTCGAAAGGTCGAAATCGATCGCTGGCAGGACGAGGGCGGCGCCGCGTCGATCGGCGCCTTCTTTGCACCGAAGTGGCCCACCACCGTGGTCATCTCCCCCGCCGGCAAGGTTGTCCAGGCGTTTGTCGGCACCGATCCGAGCGGCACCTTTACCGAGCGCGTGCGCAAAGCGATCCACGAAGCCCTCAACGAAGATCTCTGAAACCCGTCCGATCCACCCGGGCGTCCGCGCTTTAATGGGCGTCGATGGGCTCCACCTCACTTCCTGTCATCTCGAACGAGCAATCGGCGATGATGCGTCACGCTGCGGCGCTGCGCGACCTTGTTCGCGGGCAGGTGCGCTTCGACCGGCATGATCGGATGCTCTATTCGACCGACGCGAGCATCTACCAGGTCGAGCCGCTGGGCGTCGTGGTGCCGGCGGATGAAGAGGACGTCGAGACGGTCATCCGCTACGCGCGCGATCACGGTCTGCCCATCCTGCCGCGCGGCGGGGGGACCAGTCTGGCCGGCCAATGCGTCAATCGCGCCATCGTCATCGACACGTCCGTCAACCTCCGCGACATCGGTTGGATCTGCCGCTCCACGAAGTGCTGCATGGTTGAGGCGGGGATGACGATTGATGATCTCAATGACCGGTTGCGGCCCGAAGGACTTTTCTTCGCACCCGACCCCGCAACGGCCCGGCAGGCGAACATCGGCGGATGCATCGGCAACAACGCCGCCGGCACGCGCTCGATCAAATACGGCCGTACGGTCGAAAACGTCGAAGCCGTGCACGTCGTGCTGTCAACCGGCGAGCGCATCACCCTGGCCCGGGGCGCTGCGGGCTGCGGCAATTTGCGGGGAATCGAAATTCCCCCCCGGGTGCAGGAGCGCCTGGATCGCCATCGCGCCGTCGCGCGCCGCCTGACTGACGGCGTGATCGACGTTGTGCGCCGCCATGAGCGACTCATTCGCGAGCGCTATCCGAAGACGCTTCGCCGCAACGCCGGTTATGCGCTGGACCTGATCCTGGCCGACCTCGATGAAGCGCAGCGCACCGGCAGCGATCCGCTGGATGTGGTCGATCTTTCCAGGCTCATCTGCGGATCCGAGGGCACGCTCGCGTTCGTGACCGCAGCCAACCTCTGGCTGCATCCGATTCCATGCGCCACGGGTCTGGCGGTCATCGGCTTTGCCTCGCTCGAGCAAGCGATTGATGCAGTCGTGCCGCTGCTGGGACTCAACCCATCCGCCGTGGAACTGCTCGATGATCTCATTCTCAACCTCGCGAATGAGAATGCCGAGTACCGCCAGTACGTGCAACTGATGCCCCAACCGGCTGCGGGGAAGGCGCTGCGCCCGCAGGTTCTGAGAGCCGTGCTGTACGTCGAGTTCCAGTCGCAGCAGGGGGCCGTTGAAGTCGAGGAACGCTTTGCGCTTCTTCGCGAAATGGCCGCGCGACAGTTTCCGGGCGCGACGGTCGCCTGCTACGGCGATCGGGCCGCCATCATGCAGGCGCTCAAACTCCGCAAGGCGGGCGAGCCGCTGCTGCACGGCATTCCGGGCCGGCGCAAGCCCGTCGGCTTCGTCGAAGACAATGCCGTACCCGTCGAACGCCTCAGCGAGTTTGTGCGCGATTTCCGCCGGATCGTCGAGTCGCGCGGCACAATCGCCTCGTTTTACGCACATGCGTCGGTCGGCGTGCTGCACGTGCGCCCGCTGCTGGATCTGCGCGAAGCCGCTGACCGCAAGCGCATGGAGGAGATCGCCATTGAGACGGCCGACCTTGCGCAGTCGCTCGGAGGCGTCATGTCGGGTGAGCACGGCGACGGTCGGGCTCGCGGGCCACTGCTCGAGCGCTTCTACGGGCGCGAACTCATGAACGCCTTTCGTGAGATCAAGCAGATCTTCGATCCGCACAACCTGTTCAATCCCGGCAACATCGTCGCGCCCGGGCCCATCGCGTCGATTCACGAATCCACGCGCGTGCAGCACGAAGAGCGGTCCGGCGGGGCGGCCGGCCTGCCCGAGATGTTCTTCGATTACAGCCGCGAAGGAGGTTTCGACCACGCCGTCGAACTCTGCAACGGCGCCGGCGTCTGCCGCAAGAAGACCGGCGGCACGATGTGCCCGTCGTACATGGCGACTCTCGACGAGCGCCACAGCACGCGCGGGCGCGGCAACGCACTGCGCCTGGCCATCTCCGGCCAGTTCGGTGAGCGCGGCAAAGCCGACTGGAACGACGCTGGCACGCTCGAAACGCTCGATCTGTGCCTCAGTTGCAAGGCGTGCCAAACGGAGTGTCCGAGCAACGTCGATGTCGCGAAGTACAAGGCGGAGTACCTGGCGCAGTCGTATCGCGACGCCGGGCGCGTTCCGCTGGCGGCGCGTTTGCTCGGCCGGGTGGATTTGCTGAACCGGGCCGGTGCGTGGATGCCGGACTTCGCCAACGCCCTCGTCGATGCGCCGCCTCTTCGCTCGCTGGCCAATCGCCTGCTCGGCCTGGCGCCGCAGCGCACCTTGCCGCGCTTTGCGCACTCTCTGTTTCGCCAGGCGCTGGACTTCCGATCGACGGCGGAGGTGGGTGCACCGGCCGTCATCCTCTACGGCGACTGCTTCACGTCGTTCAATGAACCGCACATCGGGTTCGCCGCGATGCGGCTGCTCGACGCGTTCGGCTATCGCGTGGTCGTGGCCGACGCGGGCTGCTGCGGCCGGGCCATGATATCAACCGGCTTGCTCGACCGGGCGCGCCGCACCATCACCGCCACGGCCGGGCGGCTCGTATCGCTCATCCATAGCCACCAGGCCCGCGCGGTTCTCGTTTGCGAGCCGAGTTGCCTGGCCAGCATTCATGATGAGTGGCAGACGCTGCGCCTTGACGAGTCGTCTCGCGCGCATGCGCAATCCATCGCGCCGCGGGCCTGGCTGGTTGAAGATTTCCTGGAACGGTTTGACGATGTGCACCCGCGCCGGCCGCAGTGGGCGCCACGAGGGGGCGAGCCCGCCGAGGGGCGCATTCTCCTGCACGGGCACTGCCACC
This sequence comes from Planctomycetota bacterium, assembly GCA_963205185.1. Classification (GTDB taxonomy): domain Bacteria; phylum Planctomycetota; class Phycisphaerae; order Phycisphaerales; family UBA5793; genus UBA5793. The sequence continues at coordinate 45,026 of CAUJHZ010000030.1, forward strand.
AGAAGGCGCTGTGGGGGGTGGATACTTCCTCCGCCATCCTCCGCCGCCTGTACGGTCCGCGCCTGCACGTGCTCGACACGGGCTGCTGCGGCATGGCCGGTTCATTCGGCTACGCCGCACACCGGTACGACCTCTCGATGAAGATCGGCGAGCTGGCGCTCTTCCCGGCGGTCCGGCAGCGAAACGAGGGTGACGTGGTTCTGGCGCCGGGCACGAGTTGCCGCCACCAGGTGCACGACGGCGCCGGCGCGACGGCGCTGCATCCGGTCGAATTCCTTGCGGCGTCGCTGCGCCAATAATCACCGCCAAAGGCGGCGCGCCGGCCGCCGCATCCGAGGATCCGCATGGACCAGTTCAACTATCGTGACGGCAGCCTGTTCTGCGAGGATGTTGCCGTCGAAGACATTGCCGCCGCGGCGGGCACGCCCGTGTACATCTACAGCGCCGCGACAATCGCCGATCACTACCGCAAGCTCGTCGCGGCTTTCAAGGACGTCTCGCCGCTCATCTGCTACTCAATCAAGAGTTGCTCGAATCTTTCGATCCTCAAACTGCTGGCCGATCTTGGCGCAGGGATGGACGTCGTCAGCGGGGGGGAACTCTTCCGCGCCGGCCTGGCGAAGGTGCCCGGCAGCCGCATCGTCTTCGCCGGCGTCGGCAAGACGGATGACGAGATCGTCGAAGCGCTCGACTACAACCCCGAGGGTTCGACGCGGCACGGCATCCGGCTCTTCAACATCGAATCCGAGGCGGAGTTTGAGAACATCGCGGCGATCGCGCGCAGCCGCGGCGTGAGCTGCGAAGCGACGCTGCGCGTCAATCCCGACGTTGATCCCAAGACCCACGTCTACACGACCACCGGCAAGAAGGAGACGAAGTTCGGCGTCGATCTTGAGCGCGCTCGGGCGTTCTTCCGCAAGTACGGCCGCGACGAACATTGCCGCCTGAGCGCGATCCACCTGCACATCGGCTCGCCCGTGTACACCGTGGAGCCCTACATTGAGGCCGTGAAGCGCGCCTTGGCGCTGATCGATGAACTTGCCGCGTCGGGTCACCGGATCACCGCGCTCAATCTCGGCGGGGGGTTCGGCGCCGACTATACCAGCGCGCAGTCGCCCCTCGCCGCCGACTACGCCTCGGCGATTGTGCCGCTCGTCAAGAGCCACGTCCAGAGCGGCCTGAAGATCATCCTCGAACCCGGCCGGACCATCATCGCCAACGCCGGCATTCTGCTCAACCGGGTGCAGTACCTCAAGAAGTCGGGCCAGCGGCACTTCGTCATCATCGACGGCGGCATGCACGCGCTGATCCGCCCCGCGCTCTACGGCTCGTTTCACTTCATCTGGCCGGCGCGGGTTTCGCGCCTCCACGTGCCGCAGAAACGCGAGCAGGAGATGGATCTGCCGGGGCTGGAATTGTGCGACGTCGTCGGCCCCATCTGCGAGAGCAGCGATTTTCTCGCCAAAGACCGCCGCCTGCCGCCCATGGTGCGAGGCGACCTGCTGGCCGTCTTTTCCGCGGGCGCCTACGGCATGGTCATGGCCAGCCACTACAATTCTCACCCGCTGCCGGCCGAAGTGCTCGTCGTCGGCAAGCGGGCCACGGTGATCCGCACACGCGAGACGTATGACGATCTCGTCGCGCGGGAACGGCAGCCCGAGGCCCTGCTCGGACCGCCTCTTGAGGACTGACAGTCGTGACCGAGCAGTCGCCGGAAGTTCGCCAGTCGGCCGTGCAGGTGCTGCACACGCTGCCCGAGTCGCCGCCTCACCCCTGCGCGTACCTCCCCGGCCACGTGGCGCGCGATCGGGGTTTTGGCGTGCATCGGATGCAGCCGCCCACATGGCAGGCGATGCTCGAATCGGGCTGGCGCCGTTCGGGCATGACCATCTACGAACCCGCCTGTCCCTTCTGCAGCCAGTGCAAGTCGCTGCGCATCCCCGTTGACGCATTCACGCCAGATCGCACGATGCGCCGCGTCGTGCGGCTCAACAGCGATCTCGCGACGCGCCTCGTGCCGATCACGATCAGTGACGAGCGCTACGACCTCTATCGGCGCTACGTCAGGCAGCGGCACGACGGCATGATGACCGGCTCTCGCCGCGAGTTTGAACTCTTCCTCGGCCAGTCGCCCGTCGATACGTGCGAACTCGAGTTCCGGCTGGACGGCCGGCTTGTGTGCGTCGGCACGATCGACCGCACGCCCGATGCGTGGAGTTGCGTTTACTGCTACTTCGACCCGGAACTGCCCAGGCGCTCGCTGGGCACGTACAACATCCTCAAGTCCATTGAGTTCTGCGCCCGTCATTGCCCGGCTGGCGCCGAGGCGAGCCTCTACCTCGGCTATTGGGTGGATGGTTCCAAGACGATGGCCTACAAGGCGCGTTTTCGGCCGCATGAAGTACTCGATGCCGGCCGCTGGAAACGCGTCGAGCAATCGGTGCCCTGGGATCGCATACCGGTCGTCGAACTCGGTCCGGCGCTTCGCATTCACGAAGGCTCGGTCTCGAGAGGCGCCTCGTCGTCCTGGTAATCGTCCGGCGCTTCGGCCGGCAGTTCCGCTTCCAGTTCATCCATCTCCGGTAATGCCTGTCTGGCGCCGTGCTTGAGGTCGTGCAGCGCCTTGCGCTTGCGGTCGCGAAAGAGCAGGCGGATGGGCACTTCGCTGAAAGGCAGTTCTTCGCGCAGACGATTGAGCAGGTAGCGCTCGTAGTTGCCATCGAACAGATCGCTGCGATTGACCATCAGCGCGATGGTGGGCGGGTGCACGGCGACCTGGCTGACGTAGTAGATCTTCGCCTGGCGGCCGAGGTGCGAACTCGGGCCGCGCTGTTCGAGAATGCGCTGGAACACGGCGTTGAGCGCGCCGGTCGACTCGCGGTGCCCCGCCTGCTGGTAGAGGTTGAACGCCATGGCGACCACGTCGCGGACGCCCTCGCCCTTGCTTGCCGAGATGAACACGCACGGCGCGTAATCGAGCCCCCCGAGTTCTTTCGTCAGGTAATCGAGATAGTCATCGGGTGTGATCCGCTGGCCCTTGCGGTTGGTGCGGCCGGACGTGAGGTCCCACTTGTTCACCACGATGACGCAGGGCTTGTAGTGGTTCTGGATTTCCTGCGACAGGTGCTTGTCCACCTGGCTCACCGGCACGGTCGCATCGACGAGCAGCGCGACGACGTCGGCCCTGCGGATCGATCGCAGCGCGCGGTGCTGGGAGTAGAACTCGACGTCATTCTGCAGGCTCTTGCTCTTGCGCACGCCGGCGGTGTCGATGGCGATCATCGCCTGGCCGTCGATCTCGAAGCGCACGTCCACCGAGTCGCGGGTCGTCCCGGCAATCTCGGAGACGATCACGCGCTCTTCACCGGCCAGGGCGTTGATGAGCGTGCTCTTGCCCGCGTTGCGCTTGCCGACGATGGCCAGCTTCATGACCGGTTCGGCCTCGATGGGGGCGCTGGGCAGGAGGTCGTAGAGCATCTCAAAGAACCGCCGGCGGTTGTAACCGTTCAACGCCGAGATCGGCATCGCCGCGCCGAAGCCCAGTTCCGCCGCCTCCGCCGCGTGCGTCTCCCACGACTCGGCATCGACTTTGTTGGCGATCAGTCGCACGCGATCCGTGGCCCCCTGTCGGCGGAGCAGTTCCGCCACGGTGCGATCGAGCGGAGTCAGCCCGCTCTGGGCATCGATCAGAAAGAAGATGTAGTCCGCTTTCTGAATGGCCTGGCCGATCTGGAACTCGACATCTTTGATCAGCGCCTTGGAATCCGCATCGTCCTCCTCGCCCGAGTAGATGCCGTAGCCGCCCGTGTCGATGATCTCGACCTGCCTTGGCGGCAGGTCGGCCTTTCGATCGGTGGGTGGCTGCACCTCCACGACGACCGAAATGCGGTCGCGGGTCACGCCGGGCGTGGGTGCGACGATCGACACCCGGTGTCGGGCGATCATGTTGAGCAGGCTGCTCTTGCCGACGTTGGGCCGGCCGACAATGGCGATGCGGGTGATGGACATTCTGGTGATGGTACGCGGAGCGCGGCAGGTGCGGTCCGGAGCCGCGATTCGTGGATTACCGGCTTGAGGACGTCGCCGCATACTCCTGGCAGATTTCCTGCAGTGCATCGCAGAGCGCATCGACCTCCGCCTCGGTGTTGAAAGCGCCGAAACTGATTCGCGTCGTTCCGCCGAGGCGATCGGTGCCCAGCGTGCGGTGGGCGAGAGGCGCGCAGTGAAAACCAGCCCGCGTGAGCAGGTGGTACTCGTCTTCGAGGATGGCCGAGAGTTCGTTGGGCTCGATGCCGTCGATGACGATCGAGAACACGCCGCAGCGGTTCTGGAAGTCCGGCGGTCCGATGAGCCGCAGCCCCGGCATGTCGTCTTCGTCGAGGCGCTGGAGCATGTGGTTCATGATCTCTTCTTCGTGCTCCCAGAGATGCTCGACGCCGCGCTCAAGAATCCAGCCCACGCCCGCGTGCAGGCCGGCGATGCCGATGGCGTTGTGGCTGCCCGCCTCGAACTTGTCGGGCATGTTCGAGGGGTGAATGTCGCTCTCAGACAGACTCCCGGTGCCGCCTTCGCGCGTGGTGCGGATACGGTCTTCGATCCCCGGCCGGATGTAGAGACACCCGGTGCCCAGCGGTCCCATGAGCCCCTTGTGCCCCGGGCAGGCCAACACGTCGATATTCATGGCGCGGACGTCGATGGGCACATGGCCGGCAGTCTGCGCCGCATCGACGAGGAACACAACGTCGCGCTCGCGGCAGATGGCGCCGATCTCGGCGATGGGCAGGAGCGTGCCCGTCACGTTTGAGCCGTGGACGATGGCGACGAGCCGCGTGTGGGGCGTGATGGCGCGGGCGATCTCGTCCGGATCGACCATGCCGGTCTTCGGGTCGCAGGGAATGCGCGTCTGCTCGGTGTCGCCTCGCTCGGCCAGTGCGTTGAGCGGGCGAAGAACCGAGTTGTGCGCCATCCACGTGGTCACGGCGTGGTCGCGCGTGCCGGGATTGATCAGCCCTTTGATCGCCAGATTGAGCGAATCCGAGCCGTTGAGCGTAAAAATGACGTGTTCTGGCGATTCGCCGTTGATGAGCCGGTTGATGCGCTCGCGGCACTCGTGCTGGATGCGGCCGGCCTCGCGGGCTTCGGCGTAGCCGCCGCGCCCCGGCGATGCGTCGATCTCGGTGGCGAAGCGCATCATCGCCTGGTAGACCTCGGGCGGCTTGGGATGGCTCGTCGCCGAGTTGTCGAGGTAGATGCGCGCGCGAGATGGTTCAGCCGGATTCACGGGTGATTGTATCACCGCCCCAGTCGCTTCTGAATGAGGGCGACACCCGAACAGCGGGGCTCAGTTCGCGCCCCAGCGCCTCGGCCGCTCCGCCGGTTCGGGGATGGGGCCGGCGGTCACGCTGCACGACCCCGCCCCGACGGTCTCGCGAATGAACTCCAGCAACGACTCGCTGACTGCGACCTTGATCCGCGCCGGCTCCAGGACCACGTGCCGGCTGTCGGTGTAGAGATGCAGCCGGACGGGCACCGGCCGGCCAGCGCTGCCGTTGAGACGGGCCTGCCGCTGCAACTCGCCGTTGAGCATCGCCAGCGTCGCCTCGGCCTGCTCGCCGTCTTCGAGGCTGATCTCGATCGAACCGGCCAGTTCCGAGGCGGCCCGGGCCATGGGGATGACCCGATCGACCTTGATGCTCGGTGTGCCGCGCGACTTGTCCACCTGACCGACCAGGAAGAGCATCGCGTGATCCACGAGCGCATCGCCGCACTTGGCAAATGTGTCGGAGAACAGCACGCCGTCGATCTGCCCGTGCAGGTCCTCGACCGTGATCATCGCCATCTTCTGTCCTGCGCTGCGGCCGTTGCGCACGAGCACCGGCCGCACGCGCGTGAGCATGCCGCCGAGCACGACCTGCGCGCCGTCGTGCAGATCGGGGGCAGTAGCGGACGTGGCTGTGCCGAACGTCTGGAGCTGCTGCTGGTAGCGTTCGAGCGGATGGCTCGAGACGAAGAAGCCCAGCACTTCCTTCTCGTTCATCAGGGCCTGCTGCAGATCCCACGGCGCCGTGCGAGGCAGCGGCGTTTCCGTCTTTACTTCGATCGTCGCGCTCGCCGCCGGCGCCTCGCCAAAGCCGAACAGCGAGCCCTGGCCCGAAGCCCGGTCCGCCGCGAGCGCCTGCCCGGCCTTTACTGCGGCTTCGATGGCTTCGACCATGGCGGAGCGCTGCTCCATGCCGTGCACGGAGTCGAAGGCCCCGGCCTTGATGAGCGCTTCGATCGTCGCCTTGTTCACGATCGTGAGCGGCACGCGCTCGCAGAAGTCGTAGAGCGAGCGGTAGGCGCCATGCTTGCCTCGCTCTTCGACGACTGCGGCGATGGCTTTCTCCCCGGCTCCCTTCAGGGCGCGCAGACCGAAGCGGACGTGGCCGTGGTTGTGGTCGCGCGGCTCATCCGCGTCGAACACCACGGAAAAGTCCGACGCCGACAGGTTGATGTCCGGCGGCTGCACGTCGATGCCTGCGTGCCCATCCGGGAACATTGCCCGTCGGCAGTCTTCGAGATACGCAATCCAGTCGGCGACCTTCTGTGCCTGCGACTCGTAAGTGAGCGTGGCGGCCATGTACTGGTTCGGGAAGTAGGTCTTGAGGTACGCGGTCTGATACGCGACGATGGCGTAGCCCGTCGAATGGCTCTTATTAAAGCCGTAGCCCGCGAACTTGAGTATGAGATCGAACAGTTCCTCGGCCTTGCGCGCTTCGAGCCCCTGTTTGACGGCTCCTTCGATGAAGACGGGGCGCTCGGCGTTGATGACCTTCTCCTTTTTCTTGGAGATGGCCTTGATGAGCGTGTAGGCAGCGCGCAGCGGGATGCCGCCCAGCTCGTGGCAGATCTGCATGACCTGCTCCTGGTACACCATCACGCCGTACGTTTCCGCGGTGAACCGATCCACGATCGGATGCACCTGCGGCACGGGCTGCTCGCCGTGCTTGCGGCGGTTGTAGTCCGGAATGAGATCCATCGGACCGGGTCGATAGAGTGCGTTCGCGGCGATGAGATCTTCGAGCCGGTCCGGGCGCATCTCCATGAGCAGTTTGCGCATGCCGCCGGATTCAAACTGGAACACGCCGGCCGTGTCGCCGCGCTGGAAGAGTTCAAACACGCGCGGGTCGTCGTAGGTCAGCCGCTCGAGATCGAGCGGATCGCGATTGGGGTCGTCGATTCCCAGTGCCGCGCGGATCGCCTCTTCGCTGAGCGATTCGCGGATGAGTTGCTTGGCCCGCTCGATGATCGAAAGCGTGCGCAGGCCGAGAAAGTCCATCTTCAGCAGGCCGAACTTTTCGACTGTCGGTCCGTCCCACTGCGTGATCGCTTCGCCTTCGCCGGCCTTGGCGCCCGTCGGGCGCGCCAGGGGGATGATGTTGTCCAGCGGCTGAGTCGCGATGACCACGCCCGCGGCGTGCACGCCCGTGTGCCGCACCTGGCCCTCGAGCGCTTTGGCCGTGTCGATGAGGGTCTGGATCTCCGGCCGCGAGTCGTACTCCTTGCGCAGGTCGGGCTCTTTCTCAAGCGCATCGTCGATGGAGACGTTGAGCCCGTCGGGCACCATGTTGGCCAGGCGCTGCGTCTCGCCGGGCAGCAGGCCGAGCACGCGGCCGACGTCCTTGATTGCCGCCCGCGCCTTGAGCGTGCCGAAGGTGATGATCTGCGCCACGTGGCCGTACTTCTGGCGCACGTACTCGATGACCGCGCCGCGACCGTCCTGGCAGATGTCGATGTCGATATCCGGGTACTCGCTGCGGTCGGGGTCGGTGAAGCGCTCAAAGAGCAGGCCGTAGCGCACGGGGCAGGCGTTGGAGAGGCCCAGCACGTAGCCGACCATGGTGCCCACGCCCGAGCCGCGCGCGTTGGCGGGGATGCCGCGCTGCCGGGCCCAGTTCACGAAATCCCACACGATGAGGAAGTATGCCGAGATCGACTTGTCGGCGAGGATGCGAAGTTCGCGATCGAGCCGCGCGCGGATCTCTTCCGTCACTCCCTCGGGCCCGTAGCGCCAGATCAGGCCCGCATCGCAGAGTTCGCGCAGCGCCCTGTCGCAGCGCTGTTTCAACTCGTCCGGCGTTTCCTTGTCGCGCATCGCATCAAAGGGCTCGAGGTCGTAACGGGCGCAGAACTCGGTGTACCACTTCGTCCGGTCGCCTGTGGCGTACTTCAACTTGCCTTTGGGAATGACGGGTTTGACGACGGGCGCGTGGTTCTGGCCCGCGGGAAGCTCCACGTTGCAGCGCTCGGCGATGCGCAGCGTGTTGTGCATCGCCTCAGGGAGGTCGGGGAACAGTTCGGCCATCTGCTCCGGGCTCTTGACGTAGAGATCGCGCGGATAGCGCAGACGGTTCTCTTCCGACTTCACCTTCGCCATCGAGATGCAGCAGAGCGTGTCGTGCGCATCGTAATCTTCCGCGCGCATGAAGTGCGCATCGTTGTCGCACACGAGAGGCAGGTCGAGTTCCCGGGCGAGGCGAACTAGGTGCGGGTTGATGGCGTCCTGCTCCGGCACGCCGTGGCGCTGGAGTTCGATGTAGAAGCGCGGCTCGCCGGCCTCATTGGGCTTGAAGACGCGCGCGTGCCACTTCGCCTCCTCCACCGCGGCGTGCCAGTGCGACTCCGTTTCCGGATTCTGCACGTACCGGAGCAGGTGGTGCGCAACGCTGCTGCCGAGGTGCCCGTTGATGGCGATGAGCCCATCCGCCCACTGTTCGAGCGTGCTCTTATCCATGCGCGGCTTGAAGTAGAAGCCGTTGAGGAACGAATCGCTCGTCAGTTTGAGAATGTTCCTCCAGCCCTGCTCGTTTTCGGCGAGCAGCACGAGGTGGAAGCCGCCGTCGGCCACGCCCGTGAACTGCCGGTCGCGCCGATCGCCCGGCGCGACATAGGCCTCGATGCCGAGAACGGGCTTGATGCCGGCTTCCTTCGCCTTGGTGTAAAACTCGACGGCGCCGAACACGTTGCCGTGATCGGTCATGGCGACGGTGTCCATGCCGAGTTCACGCACGCGCTGAACCAGTTTGTCGATGCGGTTCCCGCCGTCGAGCAGGCTGTACTCGGTGTGCAGGTGCAGATGAACAAATTGCGGCGGGTTCTGTTTGGTCATTGTCAGGATCGTAGCGGGCTCGAAGTCAAGGGAAGGGGAGGGAGGCAGGGAACACCACATATCGCCGCGCTTGCACTGGCCAACCACTATCGCAAGTGCACTGCCTGATGGCAAGCAAGCGACAGGTTATCCAGAGGCAATCGCCGTGTTTCTCGGCCTGGCCGAATGCCGCCGCCGGCTTTCCCTATGATCCGGTATGCGTTTCGAGTATTCGTCCTTCAGCACCGATCGCCTGCGGCGGGTGCACCAGCGCGTCGCCGCCCAGCCGAACTGGGTCGTTCGCGCGGCCCTGATGACTTTTCTGCTGATCATCCTGCTGCCGATCGTGCTGCTCGTGCTGGTCGCGTTTACGCTGGCGATCCTGGTCTTCGGCGTGCTCGGGCTGGTGCATCGGTTGACCGGCCTCTTTCCCGGCCGCCACGGACCGCTGGGCGATCGCGGCAACCAGGGCAGGCGCAACGTCACGGTCCTGCCGCGCCAGAGTTGATCGCCCGGCCGTCCCGTCTGCCCCGCTACACTGACGCCGGGCATGGACCACCCACCTGACTCATCAGCCCATGCAGCGCGCCGGCGTGCGTGGATTGAAGCGTTGCTCGGCCTGATGCTGTTGATCGCGCCGCTGCTGCCGGCGCCAGCTCTGCGAGTGGGCCCGCTAGATCCATCGCTCATGCGATCCAACGGCGGGTATGCCTACACGGCTCGCGCCGCCGAACTGGGCCTCAATCGACCTCTTCCCGGCCGCGGCACGAGCCTGACTGAAGACGGTCGGCCGCTGACCATTGACCACATGCACAGCGCTATCCGCAGCGCCGGCGGCGGGCGGTATTCGCCGTGGGGTTCGACGCTCTACTTCTCCGCGACCGACAATTCCGATCCGCGCACCAACGGCCGAGCGTACGTGCTCGTCCTCCGCGCCTCGCTGCTTCAGCGGCTGACGCTCAATTCGCCGTTGTCGAACTACCTGGCGGCGCTTCTGATGATCGCAGGCGCCTTCCTCCTCTGCCGCGGGCTTGGTTCGACCCGGCCGCGGCTGGGAGTCAAAGTGAGCGCCGGCGTGGTGCGGTACGCGCCGTTCGATCTTCGCTGCATCCTGCGCGTGGCGCTCGTCTACGTCGCATGGCGCGAAGCCAGCGCCGATTATTCCGCGCTCCCCCGACTCCTCGAAAGCCCGGCGCTGCACGCGCTCTCGCCGCGATCTCTCGACCGCGGCGCGCAGTGGCTCGGCGCCGCGCTGCTCAATACGCCCATGAAACTTGCGGTCGTCCAGGTGGCTGCGGTCGCGCTGCTGCTCCTCACGGCGCTGTGCCTGCGCCGGTGGCTCCTGTGGCTCGCGCTGGCCGCGACGCTGGTCATCGAGTGGACGGCGTACCGCTTTCGCGGCCAACTCCCCGATGTTGATCCAATGCTGGCGCTGCTGCTCCTCGCGGCGCTCTGGCCGGCATCCTGGCGCGCCGTGACCCGCCCTGGCCGTACCGTCTCAGCATCCGCCACCGCGCTGGGCGTCGCGCTGGCTTCGTACATCGCGGCCGTGTACTTCATCTGCGGCTGGTCGAAGATCATCACCGACGGTCCGTGGTGGAAAGTCGTTCATCTCGAACTGCTCTACGCGGCGATGATCGTCTGGATGGGATCGAGCCCGCCCGACTGGCTCGACGGCATCGCGCGCGGCCTGCGCGACCTCTTCCTGCGCTGGCCGTGGTTGGGCGAAGCCTCGGCGCTGCTGACCATGATTCTCGAACTGGCCTGGCCGCTGGCGCTGCTGGGCCGCTGGGCGCGACTCGTAGTGCCAGGGTTGATGCTCGCCGCCCACGCGGTGATCTTCCTGACCAGCGGCATTCTTTTTCTGCCTTTGGCGCTGACTGGTTTGAGCGTGGTGATTCCATGGAGACGCGTGATGTCGCGCACAGCATCTGAACCGGCGTCCGCCGAGTCGCCGTTGCGCGCGTGGATGATCTGGCCGGCGGGGATCGCCGCGATGTTCGCCGTCGCACCCGCCATGCACAGCGCCGACTTCTTTCCCTTCTCCAACTATCAGCACTTCAACTGGAACCACTCCACGCTCTTAAAGCCGACGATGGCGTATCGCCTCGGCTATCGCGATCGTGACACCGGACTCCTGCGCCCCATTCCACCCAACTACGGCGGTTTCATGGACTGCTGGGGCGTCACCCTCGCCGGCCGCGAGGTCGATCTCTATCTCAATGCGGAGTCCGAGCAGCAGCGGCGCGCGGCATTGGTGCGCCTGCTCCAGTACGCCCGCGCACTGCGGCCGCACCGGAGTTCGCAGCGCCTCGGCGTGCTTTCATGCCCGCCGCATGTGCTCGGCGCTTCGCGCGAGATTCCCGTCGAGTGGTTCGACGAACTGCACCTGCTGTGCGCCCGCTTCGAAGCGCCGCACGAATCGCTCGATGCGCCGTGGGAAGACTGCGGCCTTCTGCCCGGCTGGCCCGAGACGGACGACGCCGCTACCCCCGGGCCCTGACGAGCACCGCCTGACCCGTTGGAAGACGGACGAAGCGCTGGCCGGTTGCAGCGGCGAACTCATCCACCGCCCGCCGGGCGCCCGGGCACGTCAGGAAGCCGTCATCATCGATCACGATGATGCCGCCGGCGATGAGTCGCGGATGAAAGAACGCCAGGGCATCGCGCGTCGGCTCGTAGAGATCAACGTCGATGTGCACGAAGGCGAACCTGGCCTCGCGCGCGGCTTCGAAGCATTCCGGAATCCAGCCGCGATGGAACGCGAGGTCTTCCCAGCGCGCCAGCGTCTGCTTCACATCATCGAGACTCCAGGCCATGTCGCCCGCGCGCCACGGCCGCACGCCGGCAGCCGGCGCGTCAACGGGCGCGGGTGCGGAAAGCCCTTCGAACGAGTCGAAGAGGTGATGGCGATAGCCGGCGCGTCGCGGCAATTGCTCGGCGTAGTGACGAATGATCCACGACCCCAGGCCGCGGTAGATGCCGCATTCGGCCGTGTCGGCGCCGAGCCGGCCCAGCGAAGCCAGGAATTCCTTGATGACGTAGTACCGGTCGCGCGGCCCCGGCCCGCACAGCGCTTCTCCCTGCTCGCAGACGCGGGTGAACTCCTCCTCCTGCTGCCAGTAGAGCAGATCATCGCGCAATCGGGCCGTGGCCGTGGGCGCGGCCTTCTGGTGGGTGTCGATCGGACCGACGATGGTCGCGGGTTCCGCGACCTTCCGGGCAACGAGCACGAGCAGCGCGTATTCGCGCAGCGAGTCGGCCTGGAGCGGTGCGTCAAAGTCGGTGAGATCATCGAAGCGAGCTTCGCGAATCGAACTGGTCTTGGACAACCGCACGACCTGCGCGCTTTCGATCTGAAATCCGTTGGCGCGATAGAAGCGCGTGAGCAGTTTCGGATTGATCGAGTAGAAGCCGTGATTCTCCCAACCCGAGAGCGGAGAGACGTGGAACGCCGCGCCGCCCACTTTGAGCAGGCCGACGATGTGCCGCAGCGCCGCTGCGATGTCGAACACGTGCTCAATCGTCCCGCCGTCGATGACCAGATCAAAATGAGCCCGCCACCGGTGCGGCACGGGCTGCGAGAGGTCGTGAATGATCGAAGCGCCTTCCGAGTCCAGCAGATCGAGCGATTGGTACTCGCTGAACCGAAGCGCCTTGAAGAAGCGATCCGCAGCGATCGCGTCGCCCGGTCGAAGCGCGGGCGGAGAATCAGCGATTGGCGCGCCCGCGAGCAGCGATTCGACTTCATCAGCTGTTGCGTCGATGTCCTGCACGCCAAGCGTGAGGACGGCGCCGCCCGCCGGCCGGGCGCGGCAGTGTTCCGCGAGAAGGCGCACGACCGGCAGAGGCAGGCCCATCAGCGACTCTCCCGCATTGCCCGGCCCGGTACCGGCGCGTCAGCCGGGGCAATCATTGCACACGCGCTGCCACCGCGATGGCGGGTCGTAGATCTGCTTGAACGGAAGGTCTTCACGGTAGAAGCCGAATGATTTCACCCGCCATTGACGAAGCAACTGGTCGGCCGGAGTGAAGTGCTTGGCCTTGGGAGCGATTCCCACACCGATGTGGTACTTGCCATCGCACAAGAACAGCCGCGGGAATTCGACGCGGAACGTCTGCACGCCCCTGCGGATGTTGAGCGGTTGCGGGCTCGGGCGACCCTGCTCATCCAGCTGTGTCAGGTTCGTCGAGGTGATGATGTGAATGTCCGCTTCGTTGAAGATCTGCACGCCAATCGCGATGCGATCCTTGCGCACCCGGCTGTCGACGGTGATTTCGACGGCCATCGTTTCGCCCGTGCGGAAGCGGTCTTTCTCCCGGCCGTCGCCGTCCAGCAGGCGCAGGCGCACCAGGCGCACCAGTTCGAGGTGCAGGATCGCCGGGCACACATCCTCGGGGTCATCCAGCAGCCGCTGGATGTCGGCGGGCAGGGGGGGATACGCCGGGTCATCCTGCTCGGATTCGACTTCCGCTCCAACCGCCGGCACCAGCCGGTCCGGGGCGGGGCGATCCAGCGGAAACGCCGGCTCCTCGAGGTGGTTCGCAGCGATCGACGCCGGCTCGAGGCGCTTTGACTTCTCCTGCTCCAGGGCGAACTCGCTGAGCAGTTGCTTTTCGTACATCTGGGTGATCTCGCGGCTGGGGCCGTCCGCCACAAGTTCGCCCTCGCGCAGATACAGCGATCGCGAGCAGAGTGTTTCGATGAAGAACATGCTGTGCGACACGACCAGCGCCGTGGCCCCGCCGCTGCACAGATCGATGATCCGGTTCGTGCACTTCTGCTGGAACGCGAGGTCGCCCGTCGACAGCGCCTCATCCACGATGAGAATGTCGGGCTTGCGGCAGAACGTGACGGCGAAGGTCAGCCGCGACTTCATGCCGCTCGAGTACGTGCGGAAGGGATGGTCGATGACCCGCCGCAGGCCGGAGAAGTCGATGATCCACTCTTCGCTCTCGCGGATCTCCGCCTTGCTGTAGCCGAGGCAGTAGCCGCCCATGTAGATGTTTTCGCGGCCGGTGTACTCGTCGTGGAAGCCCGTGCCCAGCTGCAGGATGGCGCGCAACTGGCCGGCGATGTGGAACGAGCCCTCGGTGTGATCGAGCGTCCCGGCGAGGATGCGCAGCAGCGTGCTCTTCCCCGCGCCATTGGCGCCGACCACTCCGACGAGTTCGCCGCGGCCGACCTCGAATGATACATCCCGCAGCGCCCAGCGAGGCTGGTACATGGGCTTGCGCAGCACCATCTCCTTGAGGATCAGCGAGGGCTTGCGATAGATCTTGTAGAGCTTGGACAGGTTCGACACGCGGATCGCCGGCTCGCGTTTGGCCGCAGCGGGTCGCGCCGGGGCCCGCCTCTCCTGTGCGACTTCGGCGGGTCTGGCGTCGGCCGTTGGGGGCGCCACTTCAATCGGCCGCGAGGTTGTGCTGGTCAGCAGTTCAGTCATGGCGACGTGGCACCGAGGTCCGGCTCATCATTTTACGAACCGCTTCACGAACGAGCCGATCGCGCTGCGCTTCGAGAGCACCCCGGGCGGGATTGGCCGGTCGGTCCGCCGAACGAAGAGGCGGCTGCTGAGCACGAGCAGTTGCGCGTCGGTCATGGCGGCGAAGCGGCCGCTCAACTGCGGCCGGGCCGCGGCCAGTTGCTCGGGCGTGGCGAAGAGGTTTTCATCGACGCGCACGGTGTCGAAGCCCGCCTTCTCAAAATCCTCGACGAGTTCGTGCGAGCGCACCCGATTGCCGTTCTCGTTGCGCGACTGCAGGAACAGGCGCTGGTACTCTTCCTCGCTGTACTTGAGAAACTCGAATGGGTGATCGAAATCGCGGTGATCGCGGTAGTCCACCTGGTGGACGCCAAGTCCGCCGGGTCTCGTCAGGCGCGCCAGTTCGCAGGCGGTGAGGTACGTGTCGCCGACGTGTTCGAGCGTGGCGTTGGAGACGATGACGTCGAACGAAGCGTCGGGCAGGTCGCTCGGGGGCGTGGCCAGGTCGCACCCGTGCTGCGAGACAACGCGCCGCGGGTGGCGCGCCGTCGCAAGGATCTCTTCGATCCCATCCCACCGCGCACGCGGCAGGCGCTGCCGGCCCACCTGCATGAGTTTCGCGTAAAACGCCGGGTGATACGCTGGCTCCCACTGCGCGAGGTACTTGTCCAGCACCGCCACGCGCGCGCCCAGCGCCTGGCAGATGAGCATGCTGCCGAAGTTGCGTCCGGGCCCGAGTTCGAGAACGCTCAGGCCGGAGAGATCGGGAATGTTCTGCAGGACGCGCACCTTGGTGAAGTCCGGGATCCCGCCTTCTAGCCTGCCGAAGTGCTCGCCGATGCAATAGGCGTAGTCAATCGCGTTGCGCAGGCAGTAGCCGATCTGGTCGTTGATGCACTTGGTGAATTCAGCTTCGTCATCGCGCGCGTGGGCGACATCGTCGGCGCGGGGCTGGGCGAAGACGCGGCCGATGGCGTCCGGCTCGTCCACTTCCGCCGCGGGCTTGCGCACGAACAGCCGGGCGCTGACCACCATGAGTTGCTCGTCGGTCATCGCGGCAAAGCGTTCGATGAGCCGCGGCCGCATCGCGGCGATGTGCTCGGCGGTTGCAAACAGGTTGGCTTCGACTGCCTCGACATTGAAGGCCGCCCGGCGGAAATCATCAGCCAGCTCGTGAGCCCGCACGCGATTGCCCTGGCTGTTGCGCGACTTGATGAACCGCTGAGCGAATTCGTCTTCCTGAACCGCGAGGAATGTGAGCGGCTCCTGCTGCCTTTCGTGGTCGCGGAAATCGACCTGGTGAATGCCCACGCCGCCGTCGCGCGTCAGTCGCGCCAGTTCGCCGGCCATCTTCTTCGTATCGCCGATGTGTTCGAGCACGGCGTTGGAGACGATCGCGTCGAATGATCCGTCGCCGTAGGCGCTGGGTGGCTCGGCAAGATCGCCCGAGGCGCTGCGGATGAGGGTCTCATCGTGCCGGCCGAGTTCGACGAGGCGCCGCAGCGCCGTCCAGTCGGCATACGGGAAGCTGGCCTCGCAGGCGTCGAGCAGCGCGCGGTAGAGCTTGGGGTGGTACTTCTCATCCCACTGGGCAAGGTACTTGTCGAACACCGCCACCTCGGCGCCGCACGCCTTGCAGATGAGCATGCAGCCGAAGTTCGGCCCGGGCCCGAGTTCGAGAACGCTCAGGCCGCTCAGATCGGAGAGGACGCCGTAAGGCCCGGGCGCCTCGGCGGGCGCGCCTGCGAGCACGCCGCGCCCGAACTGACGCGCGACCGCCGAGGCGTAGAAGACGCCGTTGACGATCGCGTAGCGCACGTGCTCGTCGATGGCGCCGGGCACGGCCCAGCGATCTTCTTCGAGATCTGTTTCCGCGTACTTCTTCTGCCCGCTGCGATTCAAAGGCGCACCCTGCCGCTGGAGAAAGAACCGGCCGCTCACGACTGCGAGCGTCTCATCGCTCAGCGCCGCGAACTGCGGCTGGAGGCGCGGGCGTACGGCCGCGATGTGCGATGCTTCGGCCCAGATGTTGGCGTCGAAGCGCCGCACCTCGAAGCCCACCGACTTGAAGTCGTCAGACATGGCGTGCGGCCGCACGCGATTGCCGTTGCCGTTCATCGTCTCGTCAAAGAGTTTCTGGTAGGCCGGATCGGGCATGGTCAGAAACTCGAGCGGCCGGGTGAAATCGCGGTGGTCGCGGAAATCGACCTGGTGGATGTTGATGCCGCCGGGCCTCGTGAGCCGCGCCATCTCCGCGGCGGTCTGCGGCACGTCGCCGACGTGTTCGAGCACCGCGTTGGAGACGATGACATCGAACGAGGCGTCGCGAAAGCCGCTGGGCGGGTGAGCGAGATCGGTGCGATCCTGCTCGACGATGTCGGGCAGGTGGTCCGCCGCGGCGATGATGCGATCGACCGCCGTCCAGTCGCGCTGGGGCAGCCGTTCGTCAAGCGCCTCTCGCAGGAACCGGTAGAAGCGCGGGTGGTAGACCTCATCCCAGTCCGCAAGGTACTTGTCGAGCACGGCCACTTTCGCGCCGTAACAGTGCAGCAGCAGCGGCGTGCCAAAGTGCCGCCCCGGCCCGAGTTCGAGCAGTTTCAGGTTTGCCAGCGGCATGGCCGCGGCGGCGTCGCGACCGAGTTCGCGGCTGATGAGTTCGACGTATTCGAGAGCGATGCGAATGGCGTAATCCACGTCCTCGCGGACCTGAGCGTCGGTGATGGCGCGCAGGTAGAACCGGCCGCTGATCGGCCGCAGATCGTCGTCGGACAGAGCGGCATAGCGCAGCGAAAGGCGCGGCCGCAGCGCCTTGAGATACGCCTCGTCGGCGAACATGTTGGGTCCGAAATGTTCGACGCGAAAGCCAATGCTGCGAAAGACCTGCTGCATTTCGACCGGTCGCAGCCGGTTGCCGCGCGACCAGCGCCCGGCCCGCCGCTGCGCGTCGATCTCCTCGTCGCTGAGCGTGAGGAACTCAAGCGGCCGGCTGTAATCCGCGGTGTCGCGAAAATCGACCTGGTGAATGCCGAAGCCGCTCGGTCGCGTGATGCGTCCCAGTTCGCGCATGAGAGCCGGCAGGTCCACCTGGCTGAGAATCGCGTTGCTTACGATGCAGTCGAAGGACGCATCATTGATCTCCAACGGCCCGGAGAGGCTCGAGATCTTGTGCAGACCCAGGGCTGCGCCATCGTACGTGCCGGCTTGAATGACCTCGTCAATCCAGGACCAGTCGGCTTCGGGGTACTCTTCGCGGCCAGTTTGCCCCAGCGCCTGCAGAAACGCCGGCGCCTCATCGTTCCAAGGCACAAAGTGGGTGTTGATCGCGGCGACGCTGGCGCCAAATGCGCGGCACACCAGCATCGGGCCGAAGCGATTGGGCGTGCCGAGTTCCGCGATCGCCAGATTCGACAGATCCGGGTGCGGGTGCATCTGCCGCGCCAGGTGGTTGGCCACCGTCTTGGCGTATTCGTAGCCGTTGTCTAGCGCGAAGCTCACCTCGGCCAGCACCGCCGCATCGAGCGGCGCTTCGACCTGCACGGGCTGACCGGAAAGGCGCGGGGCGGTTCGTGACATCAACACTTCCTTCGATTGCATTCAGGTTCGCACGGCGGCCGGCCGCACCGTCTGCACCGTTGGCGCCGGATTCTCATCTTCGAAAGCAGCGGGCGTGGAGGCTGGCGCCTCGCGCCGCGGCCGGGGCGTCTCGACCCGCTCCTGGCGCTCGGCGCCGCTGAGCGCCTGCTCGTAGACGCGGCAGGTCAGATCCACCATCTGATCGAGATTGAAACAGGCGTCCACGTACTCCTGCGCCGCCACCGCGAACTGCTCGCGCATGGCGCCGCTGGTGAGCAGGCGCTGCAACCCAATGACCAGGGCGGCGACATCATCCACGCTGCTGATGTAGCCGGTGGCGCCGTGGGATACCGCATCCGCCGTGCCGCCCGCATCGGTCGCGACGACCGGCACGCCGATGTGCTGGGCCTCGAGCGCGACGTTCGGGCATCCTTCGTAGCGGCTGGTGAGCAGCAGGACGTCCGCGGCGCTCATGATCTCGACCACATCGCTCACGCGACCCAGCAGCGTCACCGTCTGCTCCAGATTCCTTCGCGCGATGATCTCGCGGACGCGCGCCTCCAGCGGGCCGCTCCCGGCCACGATGACGCGGACTTTGGGAAGCCGCTCGCGGAGCAGCGTGATGACCTTGAGCATCAGTTCAGGCTGTTTTTCTTCGTCGAGCCGATTGACCACCGCGACCACCGGCGCCTCGGTCGGCAGGCCCAGCCGCTGCCGGGCAGCGCGCCGCTGAGCGGGCGTCGGCCGGTCGAAATGCTCGCGGAAGAGGCCGTTGAAGACGATGTGAAAGCGCGACTCGTCGATCCCGACGTACGCGGCGTAACTTGCCGCCCCGCGGTGCGAATTGGCCAGCCAGTGCACGCGCCGGCTCGACGCCACTACCCGGTACCAATCGACGAACGGCAGGTAGAAGCGCGGAAAGTGGGTCGGATTGTAATTGCGCGTGCTCAGCAGGATGCACGGCACGCCCGCCGCGATCCCCGCCAGAGCCGCAATGACGTTGGGGTGATCGAGCCACGCGTGGAGCACATCCGGCGGATCCGCCGCCAGTTCCATCGCAAGATTCGCCACGTAGGAACGCACCGCTTCGGGCGCCACGGCCACCAGGTCCCACCGCACCCGGGCGAGCGCCTCGGAGTTGACCAGGCGACCGCGCCCGGCCCTGCCGGCGTCGATGTTGTGCTGCGCGAGCAGCGGCAGGTAGTGGCCGTGCTCATTCTCCAGGTCATGCTGTGTGCGCACCGTGCACACGTGGCCGCGCTGGTGCAGACCGATGGCGGTGTTGCACAGCTGGCGCTCGGCGCCGCCTGAATACAGGCAGCCCGTGTACTGCACGACGCGCAGCCGCCGGGCGGTGCGCCGCGGCAGCTCAAACGTCGCGTTGTCCGCTTCGATCGCCTCGCGCCAGGTCGTCTCGGGATCGCGGCCCATTCCCGCAGCGAGTGGTTGAACCAGTTGCGCGTCGAGGGGCTCGCTTCCGTGTGCCCGCTGCGAGAGCCAGCGGCCGAGCCCGTGGCCGATGGATGCGCTGTCCACGAGCAGCCCGGGCGCGAGGCGCCTCAGCAGTGGTTTGATGCGCCGCCGCGCGAGGAGATCTGCGAGCACCTCCGACGAGTCTTCAAGAGACCATCCGCGATCGGTGAGCAGCCACAGCCGACGAATGCCGGCTCGCCGGAGCCACATCATCGCGCGGATCGTGACATTCTGCCGCGATGTCGGGATGACGGCCAGGCAGTCTCCCGGCGGCACGGCGGCCGCTCGATTCAGTCGCGGGATCGGTCCGTCGGTGTGCAGGACCCACAGCGGCGCGTCATGGCGTATCTGCCGGGCGCCGCACGCCGCGACCTGCGCCAGGACGAATGCGTTGAACAGGTCGAGCCACGCCCCGGCCTGCAGCGCACCGCAGGCAACCGCCACGCCGCCCTCGTCGTGCCACTGCCGCACCGAAGAAGCCAGCGCATCGAGATCGATCGTTGCGCCCGGCTCAGCGGGAATGGACTCATTCTGAACGAGCCGGCCGTTGGCGCCGGTCGTCGAGGTGGGGGACTTCACGAGGAGGGACTCCCGTTGCGGTGGGGACTCACGGCAGGGCGATCCAGATCGTCCTGCAGATCGTAGACCTTTCCTTCGACGGTGAGGCATCGGCGGTCCACAACTTCGAGCGATTGCTCGAGCAGCGCTTCGACCCGCTGAAGCAGGGCTCGCCGGTCATCGTCGAGCCGGTTCGTCAGCGCTTTGACGGCGGCGGCCAGTTCGGCGTGCGCTGCTGCGTCCGCCTCGCGCCGGGCCCGCTCATGGGCGAGTTCCTGGCGCGCCGATTGGCGAGCCGTCTCCAGTTGTGCCGCGAGTTCTGCGTTGCGCGCCGCGGCGGCGGCGAGTTCGCTCGCCAATCGCGCCGCTTCTGCGGTCTGCTCGCGCGCCTGCCGCTCCGCTTCTTCGAGTTGCTTGCGAGCCTGCTGCTGCGCTTTTTCGAGTTGCACACTCACCTCGTAGCGCTGCCGCTGCGCTTCGTTGAGCACATTGGCGTGGTAGTGCACTTCGCCCAGCCACCGTCGGCTCTCCTGCTCGCGGTCCGTCCTCGCCTGGGCCAGTTCGGCGGCAATCGAGTCGATGGCCTGGTGCGTGGCGTCGAACCGCGCCTCGAGCGCGGCCAGCCTCTCGTCGGATTGCACGCGGTCGCGCCATTGCCGCGCCTCGCTGCGCGCGGCTTCAACCTGCGCCGCCGCGCTCCGCAGCTTCGCCTCCAGCGCGTTGGCCTTCGACCACCACTCCAGGCGTTCGCCGCGGATCGACGCATCCAGCGCCGCCTCGTCGAGGCGCATCTGCGCGATGCGATCCCCCTGGCTTGTGTACACGTGCAGGTCGGAAGCTGGCGCTCGGGCAGCGCGCCGAGACTTGCGCGATCCGCTCGCCCGCTTTGCGCACAGCGCCATGATCACCTGCGGGCTCGCCTGCCGGGCGTCCCACTGCGGCACGATCTCATATCGCCCCTTCAGCCCGGCCGCGTCCGATTCCTCGAAGACGATCGAACCGGTGACGTCCGTCTGGCGCAGCCAGCGGATGGAATCGAATTGCGACAGCAACCCCTCGAATTCGCCGCGCGTCGGCACGTGCAGGTGAAAGGCGTTGTCATGCTGATTCAGCTGCGCCCATGTTGTCTCGTATTCCTGATCCGGCACCGAAACGAGCAGCAGGCCGCCCGGCTTGAGCACTCTCTCGAACTCTTCCACCGCCCGCCGCTGCTGCGTGATGTGCTCGAGCGCCTCAAGGCACACGACGATGTCGAACGAGCCATCCTCAAACGGCAGAGGAGACTGATTCAAATCCCACTGAACGAATTCAACGCGATCATCGTTGCCCAAACGCTGCCGTCCAAGTTCGAGCGCATCCGCGGAGACATCGAGATTGACCACGCGCCGGGCGCCGGCTTTCAGGTAGCGATCGGCGCCCAGCCCCGCCCAGCCGCCGGCGTCAAGGATGGTGCGGTTCCTGGCCAGCGCCGCCGCGACGTCGAGGCGCGCCGAGCAGTGGGCCATGATGGTCGGGTCATCCAGCACGGGGTGATCCGACATTGGCGAACCGAGCCGGACCAGGCTCAATCCGGCCGATGCGCCGTCCACTCGCCGGCAGCCGAAGCCGACCGCGATGGCCGCCTGCCGGATGGCTTCGAGTCTGGCATCTATGTCGCTTTCGCCGGTCCGCGGCAGGATTTCGACGGATGAACTCCACTGCGTCCGCTCGTGAATCTGCTTCAACATCTCCTGCGGGTCGCGTGACAGCCGATCAAGGCCGTCAAAGAGTACGACCTCGATCGGGCCGGCCAACTGCCGGGTCAGGTCGGCGTCAGCGCCCTGCAGGTACGCGAACCCCCAGCGGCGGTGGTAGTTGTCGTGTTGCAGGCCCTCGAGCGGCTGGGTGAGCAGGCGCGGTTCGCGGCGGGCGATTTCATCGAGCAGGATCGGCACCAGGCCGTCATCGCGCTCCCGCACCCACGGCGAGGCGTCAGGGCAGCACAACTGCACCTGGGCGCCCGCGCAGGCAAACCAGAGGCCGAGTGCGAGGTCGGCCGGTTCATCCTGGATGATGGCGACACGTTGCCACAGCGTTCGCCCGTAGCCGCCTGGCCAGCGCGCGACGAATTGCTCCGCCCGACTGATCACGCTCCGAGCCGCTGCGGCACTGTCCAGCCGAGCAGGCATGTGGGCTTCCTTGCGGATGCAACCGCGTTTCCCCGCCGAATTGAAGGGTTCGGCGAGCAATGAGTCAACAACGCATTCACGACCAGCCTTGCGGCCCCGCCCGCCTCAACGGACGGCATGGGCCGTGGCTGGCCGGAGGGAGTTGACCTCCACCCGGGGTGTCCCGGCCGGTCGTCGCCCTTCCTTCGCCACTTTCAGCCACAATTCGAGGATAAGCATCGGCCAGAGCCGGTAGATCGAGAAATACTGCGGATTCTCCTGCTCCACCAGCCACGTCTTGAGCTGGCCGTGGTCCAGCCAGTTGGCCAGGCACGCATCCGGCCCGGCCAAGACCTCCCGAGCAAACGACCTGAGGGCCCGCCCGTCCCAGAAGTTCGATGGCAGGCCGAAGCCTTTTTTGCGCCGGTGCACCCAGGCGGCCGGCAGTTCGCGGGCGAGCAGGTCCTTGAGAATCCGCTTGCCGCTCCAGCCTGCGGGCGAGCGGGCGAGCAGATCATCCTCGCCCAGCGCCGCGGCGAAGCGGGCGACGTCGTAATCCAGCAGCGGGCAGCGCACCTCCAGCGAGTGCTGCATGCTCATGCGATCGACCTTGGCCAGCACTGCGCCGGGCAGATACGCCTGCACATCCATGTTGCGCATCCGGTGAATCAGCGGCCGGTCCGTCCGATCGAGATCTGCCGACCACCGGTCGATACTGGCGCGGGTCGCCTTGGGAACTTCTCCCAAAAAACGCGCGAGGTCGGGCGGCTGGAAGATCGTCAGTCGGGGGCCGAGGTAGAGGTCCGACGGCCGGGCCCCATCGGCGGCGACATCCGAGAGCGTGTCGAAGTAGCGGCCGTAGCCGCCGAACATCTCATCGCCGCCGTCGCCCGAAAGCGCGACCGTGACGTGCCGCCGCGTGAACTCGCTGAGCAGGTACGTCGGCAGACAGCTCGAATCGCCGTTTGGCTCGTCAAGGCTTGCCGCGATCATCGGCGCCAGTTCGATCGCATCGGGCTTGAGCACGATGTCGTGATGCTCGCAGCCGAGGTGCGCGGCGATCTCGCGCGCCTGCACGTGCTCTGAATCGGGCGAATCGGCAAAGCCGACGGAGTAGGTCTTGGTGTGCACGCCGAGCCGGCGCATGCGGCTGACGACCAGGGCCGAGTCGATGCCACCCGAGAGGAACGCACCCAGCGGCACATCGGACATGAGCCGCCGCTGCACGGCCTGCGTGAGCAGCGCATCGAGCTGCTCGATGCGGTCTTCGTAGCCGCCGGCCAGTTCCACCTCAGGCTCGCCGGCGCCGGCGTCGAAACTGAAGTGCCTGCCGGTTCGCTCGCGCCCCTGGGCATCGACCAGCATCCAACAGCCGGGCTCAAGTTTCTCCACGCCGCGGTAGATGGTGCGCGGGGCATGGAAATATTGCAGGAGCAGGTAGTCCGCGAGCGCCTCGGGGCTCACGGTGCGGTCCAGATCGTCGATGACTTCGAGCGCCCGCAGTTCGGAGGCGAACGCGAACCACCCCCGGCCGCGCGCGATGTAGAGCGGCTTCTTGCCGAACGGATCGCGCGCCAGCATGAGCCGGCGCTGCCGGGCGTTCCAGATCGCCAGCGCGTACATGCCCCGCAGCGCTTCAAGCCGATCCTCGTGCTGTTCGGCCAGCAGGTGCACGAGCACCTCGGCGTCGCACTGGCTCGTGAAGCGGCGGCCCTGCGATTCCAGGCGCCGGCGCACATCGCGGAAGTTGTAGATCTCGCCGTTGAAGGTCAGGCCGACCCGGCCGGTGTCATCGACCATCGGCTGATGCCCGAGCGGGGAGAGATCGACAATCGACAGCCGCCGCTGGCCAAGGGCGCAGCGTCCGGTCGGGTCCACCCACACCCCCGCGTCGTCGGGCCCGCGATGAACCATCGTCTGGTTCATCGCTTCGACCAGCGTGCGCAGGCGCTGCGGCCCGAGCCGGCCCTCCAAATCGACAAATCCTGCGATGCCGCACATTCGACCGACTCACCCCCATGATTCGCGCGCTTCCGGCGCGCCCGCTTCAGTCCTTGAACGTGTACTGCCGTCCGTTGCTTCTCGGATCGCTGTTGTCGGGCGTCGAGAAGTACAGCCAGCCGCTCCAGTGCGAATACCGCCCGCCGCCGTGTGCGCGCACATCATTGTGCGAAGCGTGGGCCGGGCCGATGGGCACACCGTCCTCGTAGATAACCAGCCGCGATACGGCCTCAGCATCAGACAGCAGGCCCCTGGGCACCGAGCACGTGTAACAGTGCCCCGTCTCGTGATGGATCGGATCGAGCCGGCCGCGCACATGGCGCCTCAAGACGCCGCGCAGCATCTTGCCGGCGTTGACCTGCGGATCCATGCGTCCGGCGGCGAGTTGACAGATGCTGTACGCCGTGCATCCCGCCGCGGCGATGAAGTAATACACGACACCCGGTCGCGCCGACGCGACGGGTGGCGCCGCGTCGTCCGCAGACTCGGGGATGGCGGCCGAAGCGCTGGTCACGATGCGAACTCCACAATGCCGCTGCCCGCGGTGTAGTGCTTCACGCAGCCGCGGCAGGTATCGATGATCGGAGGCGTGAGGCTGTCGCGGCGCAGCGAAGCGCGGATCGCCTCATACTCGGCGCCGAACCAGCAGTCGGCGAACGCCTCGACGCTCATCGCGTTGCCCAGTTTGCGATCCTGCGTGCGGCAGCAGACGCACACGCACCCGTCGAGATCGATTTCGACGTTCTGCATCGGCGCCATGCAGGTGTACTCCGGATGCGCCGACGCCGCGCCCAGCGGCCTCGGGATATTCTCGTAACGCATCTGCAATGGCCGATCGACCGGCGGCAACTGTCCCGGCTTGACGATCTCAAATTCCACGGCGATCTGGATCGGGTGCTTGCCATCCACGCGCGAGGCATACTGCTTGAGCGCATCGAGCTGCTGCTGCGACGGCGCCCGCTCGATTCCTTCTTCGATCGGCTCGTAGACGTGGAAGTCGATGCGATCGACGCCGATCTCCACCGCCCAGTCAATCAGCCTCGCCGCGCCTTCGATCGTCCTGGCGGTGAGGGTCGGATACAGCCCGACGCCGAGCCGTTGCGGGTCGCGCACCTTCATCAGGTTGCGCGTGCCCTGGTCCACCTGCTCCCACTTGGCCCCGGTCCGGGCATATTCGAAGAGATCTCCCGTCGCATCGATCGAGATCGACACGTCACCCCGCGTCTTGGCCAGCAGCGCAAGTTTCCTTGCGACGAACTGCGTGCCGTTGGTCTGGTAGCGGGTGAAGATGTCATAGTCGAGCATGATCTCCTGCATCTCGGTGAACTGCGGGTGGATCATGGGTTCGCCGCGGCTGTTGAGTTCGACGGTCACCAGCAGCGGGAAGAGCGTGTCGGCGACCTTGCGGAAGATGCCGATGTCCATGTGCCGGCGGTTGACGGGCGTGAGCATGTTCTGCGAGCCGCAGATGCCGCACTTGAGATTGCAGATGTCGGTGATGCCCAGGCTGGCGTAGAGCGGCGGCGCGATGCGATCGCCGCCGCGCCGCAGGAAGTACGCCCCGCGCGAGTGGTTCTTCCAGCCCCGCGCCATCCAGTGGTTCCAGTCGTTGGCGAACGAGAGCGGCTGGTTGATCAGGCCGTAGGTCCGGCCGTTGCTGCGCGGGTCGGTGTTGTCGCTGCTCGAAAAAAAGAGCGTGATGGAATTGTTCGTCTGCGAGTTCCACAGGCTGTAGCGGCCGCGGCCGCGCAGCCGGATGAGGTCATG
This sequence comes from Planctomycetota bacterium, assembly GCA_963205185.1. GTDB lineage: Bacteria > Planctomycetota > Phycisphaerae > Phycisphaerales > UBA5793 > UBA5793. The sequence goes on from CAUJHZ010000030.1 coordinate 71,158, forward strand.
CAGTTGAGCCGGCGGGCCGAGCAGCTTGCCATTCTCCACGACGGACGCCGGGATCTCTCCGGCCGGAACCTCGCCCGGCCCGAACGCGCTCAGCGGCAGATCGACGTTGTAGCAGTGGCCGCCGGCGTGGCGAATCGTCGCGGCGTCGATCGGCATCGACCGGATCGCCGGCCCCGACTCGCGCGGCGCCGCCTCGACGCGCAGCGGCTGCTGCGGTCTGACGCCGAACACAGGCAGGGAGACGGCAAAGGCCATTTTCGATGCTCCAGGTGTCGGTGGGCCATGGGTCCGGCGCGGCAACGGCCGCGATGGCAGGATTCAGCCAATACTAGCGCCGCACCAGCCACGATCAGCCGCAATCAGCCGCGCCCGGCTCACCCCGCGGCGCCTACAGCGCGTTGCCGAAGTGCGGCTTGAGTTTGCGGAAAGTCCGGTACCCGATCACCAGCGCCAGCACCGCCACGATGGGGTACAGCACCCACGTCCAGCCGTAGCGGATTTCGCCGAAGAAGCAGATGTCGCGGAACGGCCGCACGATCAGGCTCATCGGGTTGTAGGTCAGCAGGCCGTCGATCACCTTGAGCACTGTCGGGTTGTCCGGGTGCAGCGTCTTCTCGGTGTAGAGTACAGGGGTGGCGTAGAAGAGCACCATGAACGCCACCTGCAGCACATCCTTGAGGTCGCGCAGGTACACGCCGATCGACGAGACCATCATCACCAGCCCGCTGAGCAGCAGCACCTCGAAGCCGAACATCACCGGCCACAGTGCCCAGGTCCACGGCACCTCGTGGAAGCGGATCAGGCTGTAGAAGAACAGGAAGATCGTCCCGATCACCTGCGGCACGAGGTTGGCCAGCACCGTCTTGATCGGCAGCACCTCAAGCGGAAAGACCACCTGCTTGACCAGGTTCGCCTTGTTGCGCACCGCACTGCACCCCGCCACCACGCTGTTGGTCATCGCCATCCACGGCAGATACGCCGAGATCATCTGGATGGTGAAGTCAAACCCGTGCGCATTCGCTTCCGGCGCCCCGCGAAAGATGATCGCGAACACCGTCGCGTACACCGCCATCATCAGCAGCGGGTGCAGCACCGACCACGTCACGCCGAGGAACGACCCGGCAAAGGGGTCGGCCAGTTCGCGCCAGGTCATCTCCAGCAGCAGCCGCCGGTACCGCCGCACATCGCGCGCCATGTCGCGCAACACGGCCGCGATGCTCAGGGGCAGCAGCACGATCGACTTGAGCACGTCGAGGCAATACGACAGCACGGTATGGTTCGAAACATCAGTAGCGGTCATGGCCAGCTGATCCTAGTCGCGGCCGGGTCAGTGCGCTTCAGCGCTGTTCCTCAACGCCGGCCACAATGGCGGGGCCGTAGAAGCGGGCGCGAAACGCCGCCAGGTCGCGCGAGGCCGAGAGAAAATTCGTCTCGGCAAATGCGTCGGGCTCGATCGTTTCCGGCACGAGGTCATCCATGAGCAGCACCGTCGAGACGCGGCGCGATCGGTCGCTCCAGAGTTGCAGGGCGGCCTTGTACGACGCCCACTGCTCGGCGAGGCCCGCGGGCGTGATCTTGTCCACCAGCACGGCCAGGCCCTCGGCTTCGCGCCCGTCATAGAGACGCTGCAGGCTCAGCGCCAGGCTCAGCGCATCTGCGCGGTTGCGAGCCGCGACGCCAAAATGCGGGTCGTAATACTCCCACTGGCCGCGCTGCGCGTTGAAGACCTCCAGGCCCACGTGCGCGGCAAAGCGCGCATCATCGCCGATCCAGCCGCAGTAGCGCGTCTCGAACCCCGCGGCCCGGCAGAGCAGTTCGGCCAGCAGCGCTGCGCGCCCGCACGCGACGTCAAGACTCGCATCGCTCTGAAACAGCCGGTCGAAGTGGTGGCGCAGCACCAGCGGCCAGTTGTCTTCGCTTTCCTGGGGCGTGAGTTCATCCTCGCGCCCGCCGGTGGTGTTGGCGGCGACGAAGGCGATGATCTGCCGCGGCCGCATCGCGGCGTCGCCATCGAGCACGAGCACCCGCGCCACCTGGCCCGACGCGCGCAGGCCGTACTCGCCCGGTTTGTCGAACACGAGCATCGAGCCCGCGACGCGCGGCCGCTGCGGGTTTACCTCCGGCCGCCGCGCGCCCCAGCGCGACGTGAACATCTCGTACGCCTCGCCGTGCGGCCACCAGAGCCGATCGCCCTGGCGCACCATGAGCATGGCGCCCGGGGCGCAGAAGTGCACGCGCCGGCCCGTTTCGTCGGCGGTCTTGATGAGCACGTAGCGCCGGCCGTTGGTCCGCGGGTCGCTGCCGTCGGAACTCGAGAAGATCAGGCTGCTGTTCCAGTGTGAGTAGCGCCCGCCGCCGAGGGTTTCGATTTCGCGATGCGTCGCGTGCGCCGGGCCGAGCGCGATGGAATCTTCCAGCAGCACCCAGTTCGATCGCCGCAGGGCATCGCTGCTGTCGGCCTCGTCGGCGCTCAGCGGCAGGTTGATGATGTACGCCAGCCCCGCGCGCGGCCGCACGTCGCCCGGCTCGATGATGACGGCGTTTGCCCCCTGCGGCGCATCTCCCTGGCGCGCCGCGCCTTGCCGCGCAGCCAGCAGGGCCAGCAGCAGCGCCACGAGGCGCGCCAGAGGTGCGTTCACGATGACCCGGCCGGGTTTCTGCATCGTCATCATCGTAGTCGCGGCCGCCGCGCGCCGGCCCCGCATCACGCCGGCTCACGAGCCAACCGGGCGGCGAGCAGCGGCCCGGGCGCGGGGAGAACCGGCGGCGCCGCTGGTCGTGCTGCGGGGCGCTCAGCCGCAGTAGTCTGTAGTGTGGATGCTGCGCCCATAGCGCCGGGCGCGTTCGCATCTGCGTTGGTGGGGTTGGACTCCATCGAGGCTTCTTCCGACTCGGTTGCGGGCGGCGGTTCGGGTGCGGGACCAGCCATATCTGCAACCAGCGGTGGGATGAACTCCTGACGGAATCCGATCCATCCGATCATCTGCCGCAGGCGGCGCTCAAACGCAGCGCGAGCCCTAATAATGGCATCATGTTCCGGGAGTGCGGACAACGCAGTTGCCAAGTCCCATCGCTCCGCTTCCGGCTTGCATAGCGCTGACACCAGTGCCGATACGTCATCTTCCACTTCATTCGGCCGATTCGCGTGCCGCGGCAGTGGAACGCGATCAAGCGCGGTCGCGAACGCCGATGCTTCTGCTGAATTCAAGTCAAGAAACACTGCAACGCGGTCCAGCGCAGCCGCCTCGCGCCGCTGCATGGCTTCCATTGAGAGGACGAGTGTTGATACGCTCGGCACCAGTGGTTTGACGAGTGTCCGCCACAGGTACATCGCCAACACCCATACGGCAGAATTACGCCCGATGGCGTCGACCAGTTGCGGATCGCTGAGTGACGGCGTGAGCCGACCTTCGAGCCGGATGATGGACAGCACGCAAGACTCAGGTCGTCGCGTCATGAAGATGACGCGTCCCGTGGGAAACAGCGCGCGGAAGAGCGGCGCGAGTATCACCGGCTCCCAGCCCGGCGATTTGTCGATCCAGCACGGCGAGCCGCACGCCGCCAGGCGGAACACTTCATCCACGTGCCGTGCGATTGAATCGAGAATCGCATCCGCCATGGCGCAGTCATCAAACACGCCGGTGCGAAAGGGCGGCGGCACACTCTGGCTCGCGAACGGGCTTATGAATGGATGCGAAACCAGCCGCCAGAGCGACTGAGCTGAGAAAAAGCCCTCCAACGTGTTCCACGCATGCATGCACACGTCGCGCGGCGCCCGATAGCGCGTTGAAGCATCCAGCGCCGTCTGCAGCGCCGTCGTTCCCGAGCGTTGTGGTCCAATAATGAGCAGCGGTCCGTCGTCCGATGTGCGCGTGGGAGTGCTCGCGTTGGCTTCGCTGAGTTCGACGACGACGCAACCCGGGACCGAACGGGGATCAATGTCGCCGGGAAGCGAAACCCATAGCATGCCGCACCACTGATCGCGCGGCAAATTGCTGGTCTCGTACGGCAGATTCAGGTGACACCTTCCGTCGCCGTTGGCAGCCACATCCTGCACAGAGGCGCCAGGCTTCTCTACCGGCCTGCCGTCCAGCCAAAGTGTGATGCACGAACGCCCATTGATGCGATCGAGTATCTGTGGATGACGCAGCGGCACGGCGTGCGCTTTGCCAAGCGTCTGGTCGAAATGGCGGGGAGTCAGTGTCAGCAGCATGAGTCGGGATCGTGCAAGTTACCGGCGCGGTTCGATTCTCCGAGCATGATAGAAAGCAGCGACCCCGGGCGCGGTGTCGGCTGCTCTGTTTCGGGCGATGAAGCGATCATCAGTTCTCCGACCGCTCGATTCGCCGCTGACGGATTCAACTGCAGCCAGCCGAGCATGTGCTGGACGCGTCCGCTGAAATGCCGTTGCGCCTCGGCTGCCACGGGGTCAGCGCGCCCGCCGGCACCCTCATTCGCGACCTCCGCCGCGTCCGGCCTCTCGTATCCCCACCGCTTTGCTTCGCTGCCGCAGAGATGCCAGATCGCGGGAACGACCCACTCGTCCAGCCGCTGCCGCTCCACGGCGTGCGTGGGCACCTGCGGCTCATTCAGATCCGCCGCTACCGCTTCAATCTCTTCATCGCTCAGATTCGCCGCCGCCTGGATCGCCGCGAGCGCCTCCGGCTCGCGCCTGCGAAACTTCGCGAACGAAATCTCCGTCGCCGCGCCGCGGGGCATGATCGGCCGCACGTAGCGCCGCCAGAGGTAGTGCGCCGCCGCCCAGCCGGCGCACGCCTGCGCCACCGCCGCCGGCCGCCGCTCCTCGGGCAGGTCGTAGGGCAACTCGCCGCGCAGCCGCATGATGGAGAGCACGTTGCTCACCGGATCGCGGCTGAGAAAGAACACGTGCCCGCGCGGATAGAGCAGCGTAAACAGCGGCGCGATCGCCACGCTGTCCCATCCCGGGCACTTGTCCGTCCAGGTTCCCTTCGTGCCGCTCGTCGTCGAATACGCCCAGTCAATGTGCTGCGCGAGGCGCGCGAGCATCTCGCTGCTCAGGCCGCAATCCTGAAACAGCCCGGTGCCCCAGAAGTGCGCGGCGGCGTCGCTGCCCCACGGCGAGTAATGGGGGTGGTTGAGAAACGACTTGAGCAGTTGGGTGAGGTAGAAGCCTTCGAGCGTGTTGTCGAGATAGCCGCGCAGGTCGCGCGGGGCTTTGTATGGCGTGCAGTGGTCCAGCGCCCATTGCAGAGCCGTGCTGCCGCAGCGCTGCGGCCCGAGGATGAGCAGCGGCCGCGCAGCGCTGTGCATGGCGCCGTCGGTCGTGAGCGGCACATCGACGACGAGATCGATCGACTCCTGCCGCGGCTGGCGGTCGCCGGGAATGGAGATCCACAGTTTGGCGCCGTCAATGAAGCACCGGCCCTGCCCGAGCGTGACGACTTCATCGAGGTTTGCGGTCGGTTTTGAGACCTCGATGCCATCGACCCACAGCCGCACCGCTGCGCTGCGCGCCAGCCGCTCGCAGATGAACGGATGATCAAGATCGACGCGGTGCGCCCTGCCGACCGTCCCCGAAAAGTGTCGCGGCAACAGCGCGATCTTCATCGTTGCAGTCCGATCCTTTTTACCGTGGAGAACGCAGGGGTCGCCGAGGGAGAATCTGAATCAATGTCCATCCTGCCTCTCTTTAGGGTCTCTCTTGGAGTCTTGGAGCCTTCGTGGTTCGTCTATTCGTCTTTCTCGGCGCTCTCTGTGATCTCCACCGTAAGTCCTCTTCAAGCTCCAAATGCCGCTTCGGCCAGGTCGATCGCCCGCGCCAGGGCCGCCGCCTTGCTCACGGTCTCTTCGTATTCCGCGGCCGCCTTCGAGTCTGCCACGATGCCCGCCCCGGCCTGCAGGTGCACCGTCCACGTTCCGCCCTGATGCTCCTGCACGGGCACGACCATGGTGCGCAGCGCCAGCGCGATGTCCATCTGGTCGTCGAACGAGACCACGCCGATGCCCCCGCCGTACGGCCCGCGCCGCGTCGGCTCGAGTTCATCGATGATCTGCATCGCGCGCACCTTGGGCGCGCCGCTGATCGTGCCCACCGGCAGAGCCGCGCGCAGCGCCGCCCACGAGTCGAGCCCGTCGGCCAGCGTGCCCGTGACGGTTGATGAGATGTGCATGACGTGGCTGTAGCGCTCGATCTCCATCATCCGGTCGATCGACACGCTGCCCTTGATGGCGACCTTGCCCACGTCGTTGCGCCCGAGATCGACGAGCATGATGTGCTCAGCGCGCTCCTTCTCATCGGCAAGCAGTTCGCGCTCCAGCGCCTGATCCTCCTCCTCCGTCGCGCCGCGCCGGCGCGTGCCCGCGAGAGGCCGATTGACGACGGTCCGTTCGTGCACGCGACACAAGATTTCAGGGCTCGACGCGACGAGGATCGCCCCGCGCGCCTGCAGGTAGATCATGTACGGGCTCGGGTTCACCACCCGCAGGGCCCGGTAGATCTCGAACGGGTCGGCCGTGGTCTGCCGCTCGAAGCGCTGGCTGAGCACGACCTGGAAGATGTCGCCTGCGAGGATGTATTCACGCGCCTTGTTGACGGCCGCTTCGAACTGGTTCCGCGTCATGTTCGACGCCGGCAGTGCCCGGCCGCGCTGCGCGAGGTTCAGTTCGATCGACCCGGCCGGCAACGGCACGCTGTGCGTCTGCAGCCGCTCGACGAACCGGCTCAGCGCAGTCACGCCTGCGTCATACGCCGCGTCAACCTGATCAGGATTCACCGCAGAGTTCGCAGAGGCCGCGGCGAGAGAATCTGAATCCGAATCCGAATCCGAATCAAACTCCTCCCCCGTCTCTCCTTCTGCTTCTCCTGGAGTCTTGGAGCCTTGGAGGTTCGTCTTCTCCGCGCTCTCTGCATCCGCTGCGGCGAGTGAATCCACCCGCACCCAGTGCACGGCGAAGACCATCATCCGCGCGTGATCGAAGACTGCCACCGTCTCGTACAGCCCCAGGTGCACCTCCGGCAGGCCGCGATCATCTCGCGGCGCGCTGTCAAAGGGCAGCTTGGCTGCTTCGACGTAGCGCACGCTGTCGTAGCCGGCGTAGCCGACCCAGCCGCCGCAGAACGCGCCCGGCAGATCGCCGTGCAGCACCGGCCGCAGGGCGGCGCTCATCGCGCGCGGCACATCGAGCGGATCATCATGCCGCTCGCATCGCACCTGCCCCGTGCCATGATCCTCGATCGTCACCTCGTGCTGTCGCGCGATGACTTCGACGCGCGGCTGCGCCCCGATGAACGAATACCGACCCTGCTTGTCGCCATTCTCGACCGATTCGAGCAGGAAACTCGGCGCCGTCCGCTCGTCGGCCGCGACCAGCCGCCGATACCCCAGCACGGGCGTGAGCTGATCAGAAAAAATCCGCCGCACCAGCGGCACCAGATTGCCCCGCTGCGCGAGCTGGCGAAATGTCTCCCGGTCCGGCAACGTCATGACGGGGAGTCTAGGTTGTTGCGGCTCTCTCCTCCGGCTTCGTGGAGGAGGGCAGGGGTGGGGCGCGACGATCGATTGCCGCCGTAGGTCGGGACCGCTGCTCTGAGCGCGGCCCGGCAGTTGGAGGTGTGCTGAGAGCAGAACCGGTGCGGCGCGCTTGGCGTCCAACCGCCGGGCCTGCGCAGAGCCTTGTCCCGACCTACGCGCGCTGGGCGTCCAACCGCCGGGCCTGCGCAGAGCCTTCTCCCCACCTACGAGCGGCGGGCGGAAAAAAAGTCCGCTCGCGCTGGTGGGATAGCGCGAGCGGACTCGAAAGGTGCGGCCGGGGCGCGAGGTCACATTGCGCGGGCCGATGGTCTGTATCGTGCCGCCTCATCCGTGCCGGCGGACACGATGCCGCCGATCGCTTGGTCGATCGGCGGTGGCTGGTCATCGAATTGGCGATGGAGGAGCCGCCGCGACGGATCCGGCCCACGGCGCCCACGCGCCTGTATAAGCCAAGATCAATAGCGGTCGAGCGAAAATCAGCCGTGACCTGCGGGCGATCGTTAATCAGCCGATCCCTGGCCGAGCGCCGGCAGGCACACCGAATTCCGCCGAGGCGACGTACGAATCCGTTCGCCTCCATCCACCCTCGCCGCTGGTCTCCTTCTGATTCCAGCGGCGTGATGATCCAGTCCCGACTTGTCAAAACGTCGCCGACCTTTGTTCAAGGCAGGCGGCGTGATCATCGACCATGCTCCGACGGGCGATCCCTCCGCGCCCGTCGCACGATCGATGCGAATTCCGTCATCCTCCCCCGCTCGCGTTTGCGGCGCCGTGGCCTTCACTCGGGCGGCCGCGGCGGACGAAGCGGCTGAAGATCTCCTCCTGCTTGGCGAGACGGTCTTCGAGTTCAGCGTTCCACTGCTTGAGGTCGCGAATCTGAAGATGGTCCCGCACGCCGATGAGCACGACATCCTTTCCCAGGCCGGCCCGCTGCATCATGCGATCGGGCAGGCGCACGCGCCCGGCCGAGTCCAGCTCCAGGCGGCTCGAGAGAGGAAAGAGCAGCTGATCGAACTCCTGGACCGCTTCGTCGGTGACCAGGCCTTCTTCGATCATCGCGGCGAGTCGTTCGAACCCTTTTTCCGGATACAGCCGAAGGGCTCGGTTGGCTCCGATCGTGAGGTAGAACGCTTCGCCATCTTCTGCTTTCTTCATTCGAGAGCGGATCTCGGAAGGGACGGCCAGGCGTCCTTTCGCGTCGATCGTGTGTTCGAATTCGCCTGTGAACAGCACGATCCGATCCTCATGCCGACTGGTTTTCCTGCCGCCCGCGGGCCAAGGCGACAGGGTGCGATAGGTTACCACACTTCGCTACACAATGCAACACTTCTCGACTTTTTCGAGCGTAATTTGGTCGAAATCTTCCCGGCCCGCCCCACGGCTGCGCGGTCGCCACATCGGCCGGATTTGCGCGATTCGGCCCAAGCAATTGTTTCAGCGAGGCTTAGAGACCGGACACGCCGGTCCACTGCTGCGAAGCGACGAGCCCGCGCGGCCAAGCCTGTGGAAAAACAGTGGACAACTGGAACAGGAGCACGCCGGGCTGGCGCAGGTCCGAGAAAAGTTTGTTCGATTTGATTCCGTTCGGTCGCCCCTTCGACGCCGCCGCGGGCATGACTTGCGGTATCACGCACGACATGGCCAATTCGTGGCCTGCACTCACCCAAGTCTGGAAGGAGAGATCACCATGAGGAGAGGAATCACTGCAATCATCATGTCGGGCGCCATCGGCGTCTCGATGGGCGTGGCGCTGGGTCAGGATGACATCATCGCCGTGAGTTGGTCCGGCGACGTGTACACGATCGACTCGAGCACCGGCTCCGGCTCGCTGCTCAACGGCAGCCGCACATTCATCAATCTCAATGCGAGCGCCAAGAGTCCGTCCGGAGAGATTTACACCACCTCGAACAACACGCTCGTGCGCGTGGATGAGACGACGGGGGCAATGACCAGCGTCGCCACGATGAGCATCAGTTCCATCCGCGGGATGGACTTCGCGCCCGACGGCACGCTCTATGCCTACAACGACGAGGGCTTCGGCACGCCTGACGTGTTCTACTCGATCGACGCGAACACCGGCGCGACCACGCGCCTCGGCACGGCCAACGACACCGGCATCCAGGGCTTCGCCATCGACAGCCAGGGCAACGCGTACGCGTGGGACATCTTCAACGGGCTGGCGACGGTCAATCTCGCCAACGGTGCGACCGCGGATCTGAGCGGCGCCGGCAACACCGACATCCAGGCCCTCGCGTTCGATCTCAACGATGAACTCTTCGGCTGCCGCGAGGCGCTCTACTCGATTTCGACCGTCGATGGTTCATTCACGACCATCGGTTCGGGCGGCCACCCTGACACGCGCGGCTTCGAGTTCATTGGCGGGGCTGGCGGATACCGACTCAACGTCGGTGGCCAGTGCCCCGGCACCGTCACCGTTTCCTGGAGCGGCGCCAACGCTGGTCGGCAGCAGGGCCTCGTGTTCGGCGCCCAGCAGGGCAGCACGATCATCCCCAGCGGCGTGTGCCAGGGAACGATGCTCGGCATCCAGGGCAGCGTGCGCCTCATCAACAACTTCGGCACCGGCAACGGCAGCGGCATGGTCTCGGGCAGCGCTGGCACCGGCGCCTGCGGCGGCTGGCTGCAACTCGTTGAAGTACCCGGCTGTGCGGTGAGCAACCCGGATCAGATTCCGAACTGATCGCGCCGGCACATGCTTTGTGACTTACCGCCCCCGCTGGAATCATCCGGCGGGGGCGGCCGTTTAAACTCTGAGGAAGAGGTCGATCATGCGCACGCTCGTGCTCTCTCTCGCTCTGGCGGCCGCGTCGATGTCTGGCGCCGCGCGGGCCGGCAATGACCTGCTGGCGGTCAGCTCGCCTGGAGACGTCTACACCATCGATTCGATGACGGGTCAGGGCCAACTCATCAACGGCGCGCGGCGCTATCGCGATCTCAACTGCCTCGCCAAACGCGCCGACGGCGTGATGTTTGCCATGTCGGGCGGCGAACTCATCACCATCGACGAGTTCAGCGGCCAGATGGAACCGGTCATCACGACCAGTCTCGACTACGTGCGCGGCCTGGCGTTCGGCCCCGACGGCAAGCTGTATGGCATCAACGACGGCGGCGTGGCGATGCCCGATGTGCTCTATCGCATCGATCCTGCGAGCGGCGCGACGACGCTCATCGGAGCCGCATCGCACGCGCGCCTCCAGGGCATGGCCATCAACAGCTCCGGGAAGGCTTTCGTCTGGGATACCGAGTCGGGTCTGTTGCGCCTTGAGCTTGAGACCGGCGCGACGAGCGATGTCAATGCGCAGCTCGACGGCTCGCACGATATCGAATCGCTGGCGTTCTCGGCCGGTGGGGAGTTGCTGGGCTGTGCATATGGGCTCTATTCGCTCGACGTGCAAAGCGGCGCGCGGACGTACATCGGCGCCGGCGGGTACATCGGCGTGCGCGGCATTGCGTTCATCGGGTCAGCCGGCGGCTATGCGCTGCGCGCCGGCGGCCGCTGCCCCGGGGAGGTGACCGTCGAATGGTGGGGCGCGACGGCCGAGCGCCGACAGGCGCTCATCTTCGGCGCTGCCCAGGGCGGCACGATCATTCCCGGCGGCGTGTGCCAGGGCGCCATGCTCGGCATCCAGGGCGGCGTGCGGATCGTCCACACGTTCGGCACCGGCAGCGGCCGCGGCATCATCTCGGGCAGTGCCGGCACCGGGGCCTGCGGCGGCTGGCTGCAACTCGTGCAGGTGCCCGGCTGCGCGGTGAGCAATGATGCACAGGTTCCCTGAGATGGACTGCAAAGTTGCGGGGCGGCTCATGCCGGTCTGGCGCCGGTCAGAATTCGAGGATGCGGGCAACTTGCCGGCGAATCGCCGCATCGAAGGTCGGCACGTCGAAGCGCAGGGCGTTGCGGCGGCAGGCCTCGGCGTCGATTGCCGCCGATTCAAACTGCCGCATCGCCTCGCACAGGGCTGCGGTGCTCTGCTGCTGAAAGGTGACGCCGACGCGATCGGCCATCCAGTCTTCGGCGCCCCCGCGATGCAGGGCGATGACCGGACAGCCGCATGCCATGGCTTCGACGGGCACGAGGCCGAAGTCCTCGACGCCGGGAAAGAGCAGGGCTCGCGCGCTGCGGTATTCGTGACGCGTCTGCTCGTTGTCGAGCGGTCCGAGGAAGGTGACGGTCGGCCCGGCGAGTTGGCGCAGAAAGGCGGCCTGCGAACCGTCACCGCCGATGCGCAGCGGCACGCGCAGCGCGTTGGCCGCATGAACGGCGAGGTCGATGCGCTTGTAGGGCTCGAGTGCGGAGATGACAAGATAGTGCTCGCCGCGCGCGATGCGCGGCTCGGGCGTGAAGAAATCGGTGTCAACGGGCGGGTGCACGACGGTCGCTTCGCGATCGTAGCAGGATGCGATGGCGCGGGCGGTGTGAGCGCTGTTGGCGAGGAAGGTATCTACGCGATCGCACGTCTGGCGGTCGTAGCGGCGGAGTCGATTGCCAAAGAGGCTAAAGCCGGCGCGGCGGAGTCGGCCGGGCAACCCCCCGCTGCCGTAATCTTCCGTGAGCGACCAGAGGTAGCGCGCCGGGCAGTGGCAGTAGCACAGGTGGGGCGCGCGGCCGGAGCCATCGCAGCGCATCGGCGGCGTGATGGCCTTGATCATCGCCGAACTCGTGGAGATCAGCAGATCGAAGCGCGGCTCGATGCGCAGCGATTCGACGGCGCGCGGGTAGAGCGGCAGGTACCAGCGGCGCAGGCGGCCTGCGGCGCCGGGCCAGCGCTGCAGCGATGAAGTGTGGATCGTGCAGGCGTCGAGCGCGGGCGTGTAGCGGCGCGAAGCGTCGTGCACCATCAAAAAGAGATCGGTGGGTCCGAACAGAACCGCGAGGCGGTCGAGCACGCGCTCGCCGCCGCGCATGCCCACGAGCCAGTCGTGGGCGAGGGCGATGCGCAGCGTGGCTGAGGGGGCCGCTGAGGCGTCGGGTTTGCTTTGCGCGACTACCATCGATCACCCATGTCCAGCCAGCCTGCTGTCCACGCCGCGAACCTGCACGGCCTCGACTATCGCACCGAGGCCAGGCGCCTTGGTCCGCCGCCGGCGCCGATCACCGATGTGCACACGCACATCAACGGGACGAAGGCCGTCGAGATCTACCGGCGCGCGGCGGACCTGTTCGGCGTGCAGCAAGTCTATTCCATGACGCATCTCGAACACGTGGAAGTGACGCGCGAAGTCTTCGGGCCGCGCCTGCGCTACATCGCCGTGCCGCAGTGGGGCGCGACCGACCGGCGCAAGGCGTTCACGACCGACTGGCTTGATCGCATCGAGCGCTACGCGGAGATCGGCTGCCGCATCTGCAAGTTCTGGGCCGCGCCGCGCTCGCGCGACATCGGCATCGAACTGGGCGAGCCGGATCTTTTCGCGCTCGATGGCCCGCATCGGCGTGAAGCGATGAGAGTCGCCCGACGCTGCGGCATGATGTTCATGACCCACGTGGCCGATCCTGATACGTGGTTTGCCGGCAAATACGCCAATGCGAAGCGCTACGGCACTAAGCTGGATCAGTACCGGCCGCTGGAGCGCGTGCTCGACGAGTTCGGCGATGTGCCGTGGATCGCAGCGCACATGGGCGGCTATCCGGAGGATCTCGATTTTCTCGACGCCCTGCTGGCGCGGCACGAGAACCTGCATCTCGATACGTCGGCGACGAAATGGATGATCCGCGAAATCTCGCGCCAGCCGCGCCAGCGCATCGTGGAGTTTCTGACCCGGTGGCAGGGCCGCGTTCTCTTCGGCTCGGACATCGTGACGACGGATGAGCATCTCAAGCCCACGGCCAGCGCGATGGGCATGGGGCATCTTGCGGCGGATGAGGATGAGGCCTTCGATCTCTACGCGAGCCGGTACTACGCGCTGCGGCTCATGTGGGAGAGCGATCACCACGGGCCTTCGCCGATTGCCGATCCGGACCTGGCGATGGCGGAGCCGGAGCGGTATGACGCGAATGCATCGCCGATGCTCGACGGCAAGAAGTTGCCGCGCGACCTGCTGACGAGCCTGTACCACGACGCGGCGGCGAACCTGCTCGACGCGTGGCACACTTCGTGATTGCTGCACGTCCAACGCTCACCACAAAGCCCACCAAGGGCGCGAAGAGTAGACACGAAGAGTGAGGAGACTCAGCCGCAAAGAGGCTCAAAAGGCGCAAGAGAATGATTTTTCGCTTTGCTCTTTTTCTTTTGTGTCTTCTGTGCCTCTTTGCGGCAAATCCATTGCGGCAAATCCCGGCGGTTCAGTGCGTGAGCACCCAGGCGAGGACGTTGGCGTTGATGTACTTGGCATCGCGGATTTCGTTGCCGCCGCAGCAGCAGCATCCGCCGCCTGCGTTGCCGGTGTCATTGAGCCCTTCGGGCGAGTAGATCATCGCGAGCCGGCCGTTCAAGCGCAGGCCGTACAGTTTCACGTCCGCCTTGTTCGTCTTGGTGCGCAGGCTGGTGATGTGAAAGACCGTCTGGAAGATGTCCTCATCAAGTTCGAGCGGCTCAAGGGGCGCCTCGGCAAAGACCTGCGCAATCTCGTGACGGAACGAGCGATTCCAGTCGCCGCTCGAGCAGCCGGCCGAGGCGAGAATGAACCCGCCGCGCTCGATGTACTGGCGGATGGCGGTGAACTGCGCATCGGTGAAGGTGAATTCGCCCTCGCCGCTGAGCACCGCAAAGGGAAAGTTGTACAGCTCGGGCGAGTCGAGCGCGATGCGGGCCGGCTCGCGGTTGACCTTGATTTCCGTCTCGCGCGCGAGCAGATCGAGGTAGCCTGAGGCAAAGCACTGCGCGGTCTTGTCCTGGTCGTAGACGAGATGCGCCACCTGCACGACGGCGGCCTCCTGCGGCGGATCCTGCCCGGCTGGTGCGAGGCGCACCGGCTCGATGATCGGCAGCACCAGTGCCGTTGCGAGGACGAGACGGCGGAGATCAAGGTTCATCGCGGGTCTCCTTCGTGTCGGGGGCGGCCTGCTGGCTGGCGAGGCGCCGGAAGTAGCGGGCCGCCAGGTCGCGGTAGCGCGCCGGGATCGAGCCCAGCGCCTGGCCGTCCTTGCTCTCGCGCGATTGTTGCGAACGGACAGCCGACCGGCTTGCGGCGATTCCGGGCGGCGCGGCAGGGTCTTCGAGTTCGGTCAGGTGACGCCGCGGACCGTTCGGATCGCTACGGCCGGCGACGGGTTCGGCGGCGCCATCGCGATTGATGAGCGACCGGTTGCGCGCTTCGTCGAGCAGGGCGCTCGAGGCGGAGTCGTTGCCGGAGTTCGTTGCCGCCGCACCGCCAGTTGAGGGTTCGGCGCTGGCGCTTTGTCCCTGGCCCGAACCGGGTGTGCCGCTCTGAGGCTGTGAATCGCCGGGAGCACCGTCGCCGGGCTGCTGACCTTCGCTGCCTGCATTGGACTCGCCGGATGGCGCGGTGGCTGCGGCGCTGCTGCCGGTGGCGCCGTCGGCCGCGCCGCCGTTTGACTGCGCGCTGCCGGATTCACCGGACTGACCCTCACCTTTCCCGGCGCCAGAGCCCGATGCGCTCGATGGTGCGCCGCCGCCGTTTGCCTGCGAGCCGCCGCTGCACGCTGCGTAAGTTGCTTCGTCGATGATGAGAATGTCGCACGCGGCCGCAGCGGCGCTCTGCGGCCCGCCGAATTCATCGGGCCGGTTGTCGGCGGCGCTGGCCTGGAGGCGCACGGTGTCGCCCGGCTGCAGGTCCAATTGCGAGAGGTCGATCGGCGCGGCGGCAGCGCTGCGGCCGGCCGATTCCTGCATTGCATCCAGCGGCTGGGACGCCTCGGCGACGACCTCTCCGTCGCGCATCACCTGGGCCGTGAGTTGAAGCTGCGATACGCCGAGGTCATCGCTCGCCTGCACCTGCGCGGTGAAGCGCTGATCCGCCAGGGCCGCAGCGCGCGGCGGCGGCTGCGCGATCGAAACCTGCGGCGGCGCATCGGCCACGACCTCGATGCGCAGCGGCGTGGGCGTCGAAGCCAGCCCGGTCGGGCCGATGAGATGCAGCGCGATCTCGTGCGTACCGACCGCGGCCGCGTCCCAGTCCCACACCGCAGCGCGAGTGTCTGGTGAGACGGCGCCATGGCGCGCGTTGCCGCCGGCGGCGCGGAGCGCGCTGAGCGGCAGCGTGGAAGTGGCTTGCAGGGTGAGGCGGCTCGCCTGCAGCACACGGATCGGTTCCGGGTGATCGCCCAGCGGCACGCGGCGGGGGTCGGATGACCAGCCGTAGGCCGGGCCGCGGATAAGCAGCGTGCGCGACTCCCAGCGGGGCACGAGGCGCGGGGTAATGGTCATCCACGCGCTGCGGCCGCGCGGCGTGTCGATCATCACCTGCACCGGCTCGCGGCAGTCGCGCAGTGTGCCGGTGAACTGCCGCTCGTCTGCTGCTGCATCGCCCGGCTGCATGGGGAGGCGAACGATCGCGGCGGAGCGGTCGCGCGGGTTGCGACTGACGAGATCGGCGCGGTCGACCTGGCCGCCGGTGATGCGCACCTGGAGCGCCGCGCTGTCGCCGTAGACGATCTCGGCGCGCTGCGGCTCGAATGAGACGTCTAAGATGAGCGGCGTGTAGGGCGGGTGTTCGCCGAATGGATCGATGAGGCGCAGCGCGACTGCATCGATCGGCCGCGGCGCAGCCAACGCCGCGGCGACGATGAACGCGAGCGCCCCGGCCAGCGCGAGCAGCGAGCGGCGGCGCGCGGCGGCAGCGGTGAGGCGCTGCGGCTCGGTGCGGCGCGCTGCGGCTTCGCCCTGTTCGCTGGTGCGGGCGCGAAGCAGGGCGCCGATCTCTGCCGGGGCTGCAAGCGAAGGCGCGACTTGCAACTGCACGGCGGTGATGAGCGGGTTGTGCCGCAGGCCGCAGCGCTGCTCGATCTCGCGCGCCAGGCGCGCGGGCGAGGCGCGGCGAATGGCGCGCGGCGGAATGCAGCGCCACAGCAGACGAGCCAGCCCCGCGAGCAGCAGCAGCCCCAGCAAAAGCCGCAGCCACGCAGGCAGCGGCCAGACTGCATCGACGGCCACCACGGCCGCGGCGAGCGGCAGCCACTGCCACAGCGCTGCGGCCACACGGCCCGCGACGCCAACGAGCGCAAGCTCCACGCGTGCGCTGGAGAGGCGCTGGCGAAGCGTCGGAATGGGATCGCGGCTGGACATGGGCGCTTGGTCGCTTCCCAATGCTACCGAAATTGATCGGCCCGGCCGCAGGGACCGTGCGAAATTGTCCGCAGCCGCGGTTGGCGCGGGGCCGCTAGCCTTGTTCATGAAACCGCTTCTCCGCCCTGGTTTGACCTTCCTGATCCTGATGGCGCTGAGTCTGACGGGGTGCGCCCGCGAGCGAGAGCCCGGTCCGCTGCCGGGCTTCGAGGCGACGCAGTGGCTCGGCGAGGAACAGAGCACCGGCGATCTGCCCGCCGGCGCTTCGCTGGAGCACTTCCAAGCCGGCCGTCGTGAGTTTGCGATCATCGTTGATGGCCGCGTCTCGGAGATCATCGAAATGGACGTCGCCTCGGCGCCGAATGACTCGTGGCGCACCGTCATCGAGGGCCAGCGGGCGGCGCTGGTGCGCGAGCAGGATGGCGACCTGCTGCTGGTGCAGACGACGGATTATCCCAACAACGCGGTGACGACGTTCGAGCCCCCGCTGCCGCTGATCATCTCGGGCATGGCGGTCGGCGAGCAGCGAGCGACTGAGCATTCAGTAACGGTGCGGCCGCTCGATGATGCTGCGGCGCTGATCGATCGCGGCCAGGCGACGCAGACGCTGCAGCGTCGCTCGGACCAGGCGTTGCGCCTGCCGCACGATCGGATGGACCGGGCGGCGGTGTTTGAACGGACGTTGGCGCTGGACCTGACGCGCGCCAAGGTGAACGAGACGAACCGGGCCTGGTACGTGCCGGACCTGGGCCTGGCCGCCGAGCAGAGTCGCGAGCAGGTGAAGGTGCTGGGCCCGCTGGGCTGGACGCACGAGCGGCTGATGCTGCGCGTGCCGTGAACGCCGGGAGTCGAGCAGTTCAGCACAGGGGCAGCGAGGCGCCGAGGCGTTACGCCGGGTGTTCAGCGAGCCAGCGCTTGACAAATTCGTTGTACTGCTCAGGCGTGTCGATGCCATGGTGGCGCGCGTCGGCGATGACGACCTGAATGCGCCGGCCATGTTCGAGCACGCGCAGCTGTTCGAGGTGCTCGGTGCGTTCGAGCGGCGTGGGCGTCATGCCGACGTACTCGATGAGAAACTCGCGGCGGTAGGCGTACAGCCCCACGTGCTTGAGCGGCTGGCTCGGGCCGATCGCATCGCGCTTGAAGGGAATGAGCGCCCGCGAAAAGTAGAGGGCCCGGCCCATGCGATCGACGACGACCTTGACAATGTTTGGATCGGCCGGATCCTCGTCGGCGGCGAAGGGGGAGGCGACGGTGCACATGTCCGCGTCGCCCAAGGCCTGGGCGGCCTTGTCGATGAGCGCGGGTTCGATGTCGGGCTCGTCGCCCTGCACGTTGACGACGATCGTGCCGTGCGCCAGGTCGCGGGCGACCTCGGCAAGGCGGCTGGTGCCGTTGGGATGATCGGCGCGGGTCATGACGACTTCGCCGCCGAAGCCCTGCACGGCCTTGGCGATGCGCGAGTCGTCGGTGGCCACGAGAACGCGCGAAGCGCACGAAGCCAGCGATGCGCGCTCGCAGACGTGTTGAATGAGGGGGCGGCCGGTGCGGGCGGCCAGTGGTTTCCCGGGGAAGCGACTGGATGCGTAACGGGCGGGAATGACCACGACCACGTCGCTCATGCCATCACTGCTTTGCCTTGAGATCTTTGATCAACTGGCGGATTTCATCGCGCTTGCTGCGGATGTCGCGGAAGGACAGTTGCTTGAGCGCGATGGTCTTGGCGTGCTCACCGGCTTCTTCGGCCGCGGCGAGGTCGTCGTTCTCGCGCGCGTGCGCTTCGAGAGCCGACATGAGGTCGTAACGCATGGCCAGGTGCGCATCGTCATCCTTGAACTCGTAATTGTCCACGGCGGTGCGCAGCGACTCGACGGCTTCTTCGAACCACTCGTGCCTGAGGAAGCACAGGCCGATGAGGTGCTGCGCCTTGGAGCGGTGGCGGGCGTCGTTCTGGGCTTCCTGCAGCGCGGGGATGGCCTCGTCGTACTCGCCCAGTTCGTAGAGGCGCTTGCCCAGCTCGAAGCGCAGCCCGAGGTCGGTCGGATACTTCTCGCAGCGCTCGCGGTACTCGCCGACTTCGGCCGCGAGGATTTCGCGCTCGCCTTTTTCGACGCGGGCCTGGTCGGCGGGGTCGCCGGAAGCTTCCGCTTTCTCTTTGAGCGCGCGGAGTTTGCGCCTGGCCTGCATGAGCTTGATGTCGCCGGCCTGCATGCGGAAGCGGTATTCGGAAGTGTCCTCGTAGCCTTTGCGGAAGACGGCGATGGCGTCGGTCTCGAGTTTTTCATCGCCGGAGCGGCCGAGGGCCTCGCCGTAGCGCTGGATGAGATTCGGATCGGTCGGGTTCGCCTGCCACTCGGCCTTGGCGGAGAGGATGCGGCGCATCATCTGATCGGTGCCGGCGGCGTAGTTGTCTTCTTCGGTCAGCTGCTTTTGCGCCTCGGCATCGCGGATCGAGCCGCGGAACGAACCTTCCTGCCCGACGTTGGTGTCGTAGCGGCCCTTGTCCATGGTCGCCTGGGCGGAGAGGTTGCGGATGCGGGCCTGGAGGGCGGCGTCAGTGCGGTCGAGGCTCAGCGCCACCTCGCCGACCTTGACGGCCATCTCGAAGGCGCCGATCTCCTCGAACAGGTCCACGTACTGGACAAAGGCGTTCTTGGAAGGCTTCTTTGTGGAGCGGCCGAGCACGTTGATGCCGATGCCGCCGAAATGCAGGGCCACGTCGTTGAGGCCCAGGCTCGCGGCCTCATTGAGGAACTTGAGATTGAGGTTGGAATTGAGGACGTCAGTCATCCACGCAAGTTCAGCCGCGGCGAGGCGATCGACGGGCCGGTTGTCGCCGCGCATCTCGCGGATGTCCTTGCCGGTGGCGGGCTTGCCGCCGGTTTTGACGTGGAGGCTGGCGATTTCCCAGAGGCTCTTATGGGCTTCGAGGTTGGTCGGGTCGAACTTGATGCCGTTGAGGTAGCACTGGATGGCATAGGCGTAATTGCGCGTATCGGCGGCGGTCCGGGCCTGGTTGAACCAGGCGCGCGCCTTTTCCGGCTGGATGTTGAGCCCACCACCCCCGTCGCCGTCCGATGAGCCGTTGCCTTCTTTACGCTTGAACCACGCCAATGAGCATTCCTCTGCTGCCTGGTCTCGCCATTGCCCGTTCCGCTTATCGTCCAGATTATTGGATGGATTCAGACCCGGGGCCTGTCTGCCTTTGCGGCAAAGCGGCTTTCACAATAGAGATTGCCGCTGCGCGCGTCAACACCGTGACGGGCCCCAAGTGCAGCGCTGCACAGGTTTGGCGCGGCCTACCATCGCCCGATGAGCGTCGATCCGGCATCTCTGCGCATCCTCCGATACCCCCATCCGGCCCTGCTGCGCACGGCTCGGCCGGTCGAGGACATCACCGACGAAACGCGAAGCGTCGCCGCCCGCATGCTCGATCTCATGCGCGAGGCGCGCGGTGTGGGGCTGGCCGCGCCGCAGGTCGGCCTGAGCTGGCGGATGTTCGTCACCAACAGCGGAGCCGAGGACGAGCCCGACCGCGTCTACATCAACCCGATGCTGCGCGACCCGGAAGGCGGCCTCGAAGCGCACGAAGAGGGATGCCTGAGCCTGCCGGATGTACTCGGCGACGTCTGGCGGCCGCCGACGATCTCGATCGAGGCGACGGACCTTGAGGGCAACCGATTCACGCTCCGCAGCGGCGAACTGCTCGCGCGGGTGTGGCAGCACGAATACGACCACCTCGACGGTCGGCTCATCATCCACCGCTTCGGCCAGATGGCCAAACTCGCCAACCGCCGCGTGCTCAAGGAACTTGAGCGCGCGGGAACAGCATGAGGCGCGAGTGAAAGCCATTCGCGGGCAGTGCGCGTGATCACCGCTTGCACGTGCCGCGCCCCGTCATGCCTGCGCAGGCATCCAGTCGAGCGTCGCTGGGCGATCGAAGCCGCTTGCAGATCTGAGCGCCATTGCCCGTTCGTGGATTCCTGCCTGCGCAGGAATGACCGGCTCAGGCGTGCGCCGTTGCAGTGCGTCACATGGCGTCGCGCTTCGCGTCGCTCTGCGCGGCGTCCACACGGAAACATGCGCGAAAGAACACTCGGCATAGCCATGCGAAGCGCAAGGCCATGCGACGCAACCTCTGCCGACGCACCACGGCGCGGCGGACCTATGGTTTGGCACCTTGAGCGGCGACGGTAAACCCATGCGACTGGTGTTCTTCGGCAGCGGGGCCTTTGGGCTGCCGACGCTGCAATTTCTCTGCGCGCAGCGCGATCGGTTCGAGATCGCCCTCGTCGTGTCGCAGCCGGACAAGCCCGCGGGCCGCAAGCAGCGGCCCACGCCCACGCCCGTGGCTCAGTGGGCCCACGAACGGGGCCTGGCGTGCATCAAGCCGGCGCGGGTAAACGAGCCGGACGTCGTCGAGCGGGTGCGCTCGGCGGATGCACAGGCGTTCGTGGTGATCGCATTCGGCCAGAAGATCGGGCCCGCGCTGCTGCAGGGGGTGTTTGCCATCAACCTGCACGGCTCCATCCTGCCGGCGTACCGCGGAGCAGCGCCGATCCAGCGGGCGATGATGGACGGCGCCGCGAGCACGGGCGTCAGCGTCATCACCCTGGCCCAGCGCATGGATGCCGGCGACATCCTCGCGACCGAATCCACGCCGATCGGCTCGGATGAGACGGGAGGCGAGTTGCACGATCGGCTGGCGCTGCTTGGGCCGGCGGTCGTAGAGCGGGTGCTGGAACAGTTTCGTGAGGGCACGTTCAGCCCGCGAGCGCAGGAAGAGTCGCTCGCGACGATGGCGCCGAAACTCACCAAAGAAGAAGGCACCTGCCGCTTTGATCTGCCGGCGCAGAGCGTGCGGGCGCGCATTCACGGGCTCAACCCCTGGCCAGGCTGCGGCGTGCTCCTCGACGGTGAGCCGGTGCGGCTGCTGCGCGTGCGCGACTGGCCCCGCGAGCCGCATGGCAGCGCGCCGGGGACGATCCTCGATAACCTCCACGTCGCATGCGCGACGGGCGCGCTGGAGATTCTGGAATTGCAGCCGCCCAACGGCCGGGCGATGACGCTGGCAGCCTATCGCAACGGCCGCGCGTTCGAAGCCGGAATGCAATTCACGCCTCGCGCTGGCGGGGCGTGAACGCGTGATGGTGCCCTGTCGCCGGCGCCGCAATGCCGCTGGACATGCTTCACGCAGAGCCGATGAAGCATGGCACCCGGCGCGGCGCCGCAATGCCGCTGGACGTGCTTCACGCAGAGCGGATGAAGCATGGCGCCCGGCGCGGCTTGAGGTTACTTTGCCGCTTCGCGAGCGTCGCGCATGGTTTGGAGCAGACGATCGACGGCGGCGTCGGAGAGGTTGCGCCGGGCTTTGCGGAGCATGTCGCCGAACGCGCTGATTTCCTCGTCGGTCCACGGGCAGCCGACGTTGCCGTTGGGTCCGTCGCTGGTAACGATGGTCTCACCTTCGGCGTTGAGAAAGGCGAACCACGGAATGCCGCCGGATTCGGACTTGCGGTAGCGGTTGAGCATCTCCGCGCCGCCGATCATGCGATCGGTGTCGATCTTCACCTCGACAAAGTCCTTGGCGAGGATCTTGCTGATCTCGTTTTTGGCGAGCCAGTTTTCGAGGCGGTGGCACCAGCCGCACCACGGTGCGCCGAAGTGCACGAAGACGACGCGATTGCTCTCGCGCGCCTTGGTCATGGCGTCGCTGAGCACGGCCTCGGCGTCGAGGTATGCAGCCTGGTGCTTTTCGAGGAACTGCAACACCTTGGCCGCATCGTGGCTCTGCTCTTTGACGCCCTTCACTTCGAGATCGTCGGTGCGCTGGTTGGCGACGACTTTGCCTTCGCCGTCGAGGATAGTGAGATAAGGCACGCCGGCGTCCTTGAGGTCTGCGCCATAAGAGGCGGCAAGCTCCATGTTCTTATCCCACTTGCCGATGTCCACGTAGACGACGTCGTACTCGTAAGAGCCCCTAACACAATAGCGGTTTGAGTTTGTTGAAGCAGATGAGGCTGCAGCCGATGGAGAGGAAGGCCTGATGGATTTCGCCGGTGCGTTCATAGCGAATGCGAAGTCGGCGGTACTGGTGCAGCCAGGCGATG
>CAUJHZ010000031.1 GCA_963205185.1 Planctomycetota bacterium
CTGCGCAGCCTGGCGTGCCGCACGGTGGATCGGCTGTGGCGAGCCATGCAGTCCGTCCTCGATCGCGTGACCCCAACGGACGCCCTCAACTGCTTCGCCCACGCGGGATACCGCTACGCGTGAGATGGGAACGCTCTAGGTAGATTGCTCAGTCAGATTCGGGGCGAGCGATTGCGGCGGTGGACCGCCGAGCACCCGCTGGAGTATGCGCGAAGGAACAACTGGGCGGGAAACCGTCTGAGTAACGGTTCTGCTTGACCTCTCGGCACCGTCGAGGCCGCGGCATTCGGGTCAATCTCCAGCAGTAAGAATGCATCCGGTCGAAGGCGCCGTCCTTCTTCAAGGCTAGCCACAGGCTGGCCACTGCCTCACGCGAGTGCCGGCTTGGCGCGAACTACAATGAGAGTCCTGCGCCACCGTAGCTCAGTTGGCAGAGCGGCTGATTTGTAATCTGCAGGTCCGGGGTTCGAGTCCCCGCGGTGGCTTTGTGGAAATGCGCTGCGATGCGTTGCAATGTGTTGCGTTTCCCGCTTCTTTTCCAGGGTTTTTTGAACCATCGTCCTGGCTGTAGTCAGCCATGCGCGGCCCATCCGGTTGCGATGCGTTGCAATGTGTTGCGAGCGGTTCACTGCGCTTTCCGCTGCGCGCTGGATCGGCCGGCCCGTCGGTCCCCGTCGCCCGGAGCACCTGCGCCTCACTCCGCGGCGCCTCGCCCGGCCCGCTCAGGTCGGGCAGTGCCGCAAGCGCCCCCGTCAGGTCGTGGACGCCCAACCTGCTGTAGACGTTCATCGTCAGCACCGGCGTTGAGTGCCGCGCGAGCGTTTGCGCCACCTTGACGGTTGCGCCGCCCTTGACGAGCGCTGTGACGTAGAACGCCCGCAGGCTATGGAAGTCGGCCACCCGGCCGTCGTCATCCGCTTCCCGCAGGAACAGCGTCCTACGCCGCTCTCGTCGCTCTCTGCCGGGCGGCAGTTCCGTCACCCACAGATACCACGCCCGGCGCAGATCGGCCCTGAGCATCGCCGCCGTCTTGTCCATGCGCCGCGCGAAGACAGGCACGCCGCTCGGCTTGCCCGCCAGCCACGGCCGCAGCGCATCGGCCAGGTCCGGGCGGATCGGTTGCCGGTCCTCACGCCGCCGCTTGCTTGATCCAGCCAGCACGGTGATAGTCGGGGGCTCGCCGTCCAGGTCGAACCGCTCAGGCGTCAGGCTCGCGAGTTCATTGGCTCGAAAGCCGGTCCCCGCAGCGAGCAGGTAGAGCATGGCGCGGTCCGGGCCTTCCATCGCCTGCACGCGCTTCCACCCCTTCGCGGCGATGATGATGCGCTCTAGTTCGGCCGGGTCGAACGTGCGCCGCACTCGCCGGCGATCCGTCTGCAGGTTCCACTCTGCGATCCCGGCCAGCGGGCTCAGGCTCAGGCGCCGCTCGCGAACGCACCAGCGGCAGAATGCCCGCACGGCCCCCAAGTGGTGATTCTTCGTGCGGTTGCTCGCGTCGCCGCCGCAGATCCCGCTCAGGGCCTCCACAATGCCGGACGATGAGATTGCCGCGATGGTTTCGACCTTCGCCGCTGCAAGCGTCTCCGTCGCCGCCTTCACATACTGCGCGATGTGCTTCGGTGCATTGCCCTTCCCCTCCATGAAGCGCCGCCACTCCTGCAGGTGCTCGGCTATGGGCCGGCGTCCCTCTTTCGCCAGTCGCTCGAGAGTGACGTCAACCACGCCCTCGCGCCGCAGCGCGCTGTCGCCGGTCCACTTGGCAAGGATCCGCTCCGCGGCCTGGCGGTCGCTGGTGCGCGTCGATCTCCACTTCGGTTTGCCATCATGCCCGGTCCATTGCGCGATCCACGCTCCAGCGCCGCCGCGCTGAAAGAGCGAACCGCATCGCTTGCGCCGCTTCGACTTGCCGCGCTGTAGTGTCGTGCTCATCCGCGTACCTCGTCTTCCTCCGGCCCGTCGGCCGGTTCGATCGTCATTGCGTTGGATCATCCCGCCCGGCGCGGCGCCGTGAATTCGTTTCTGCGGGCCGCGTGCGTTCGCCCTGCCGTGCGTTGACGGCCTCGGGTGATGCTTCGGCCGTCCGCACCCGCTGCGGCTTGTTCTGTGGCATCTGCGGCGGTCGCGCTGTGCGGCTCATCGCAGCAGCCCCGCCGAGACGCGCCCGCCGCAGCCTGGGCAGCGCACTTCCGCCAGCGGCAGCAGGAGCAGGAGCAGGCCCAGCGGGAACGTGAACAGCACCAGCAGCCAGGCGAGCACCACGCGCCACGTTGACAGCGGGACCGCGACCACCTGGCCGCAGCCGCAGCGGATCGACCGGAAGCGGCCCGCCGGCACTCGCGGCGCCGCCGTGCGAAACGGCCGGGCCGTGGGCGGGTGCGCGCCGGCGCCCGTCCAGACTTCGACCCGCTCAGCGCGAACGCCCGCCAGAGCGGCGCGATTGGCCGCGTCCTCGGGGCCGCGGGCATCGATGCGCTGACAGACCCGCGCGCCCGTCGCCTCGTCAATCCCCGCCACTTCGTAGGCTTGCATGGTCATCATGGCGCCCTTCACTTCAACCGACAACCGGCCGCAGCGCCGCGACCTGCCGCTCTTCGGCCAGCCGCCCGGCTTCGGTCACGGCCCACCACGCCAGCACCGGCGAGATGCGCATCGCCTCGGGCTCATCGACGGGCCAGCGGCGCAGCGCCGGGGGTCGCTGCGCCTCGGGCTGAAACTCGACGAGCACGAGCGCCCCGGGCCCGGCCATCGTGGCCGGCGAGACGATCACGGTCGCCTCGATCCAGCCGCCGCGGAGCCCCTCGGGAACGTCAGCGCTGCCATCCATGCGGACCGCGAACGCGCCGGCCTCGCCGCAGCCGAGCAGCAGAATCGGGATGCTCAGGTCAATCAGCGTCATCGGTTCAACCCTCGGGCGTCGATGCTCCAGGTGAATTCTCACCGCGACCCCCGCCCCGGGCCCGGCTGCGCTGCTCGCCGATGAGTTCATAGCCGGCACGCGCGTAGCGGTTGGCCGGGCGGTACTTCGCCTGGCCCTGCGCGTCGAACAGGATGAGCCCGCAGTAGGCCAGCGTGTCGCTGATCTCTGCATCATCGGGCAGCGCATCGTCGCCGTTGGCGGGATCGACGAGCCGGTAGTCGCCGGCAGCGCCGATTTCGATGCGCCGCAGCGATGCCCGGTCCGCTCGCTCCTCCACCAGGCAGAGATCGCCGTCGAGTGGCGTGGGCGCGAACCATCCGCCGTCGATGTAGAGCAGCAGACTGCCGCGCGGCAGGTCCGCGCCGTAGCGGTCAGTCTCAATCCGATGGATGAAAGCCCCGCTCGGCTCATCGAGGCAGCGGCCGCCGTGCTCGTGCCACAGCGCGATCGCCTCTTCCTCTTCGGCGATGGCGCGCAGGCCCGTCTGGTTGTAACACTGCTCATCGGCTTGTTGCCGCTTCGTGCGTTCGGTTGTCTCTGGCATGAGTCATCCCTTCGTCTAAGAGTCCTTCGATCCGCGCCGGAACACCCGGGCGCCGCCCTCTACTTCCCCTGCTCCATGAGTTCGTAGCCCCGCCGTGCGTAGCGGTTCGCGGGCCGGTACGCACGGCCGTTCGCATCGAACAGGAGCAGGCCGCGAAATTCCTGAGTGTCATCCATGCTGCACCGCGTCACTTTCAGCGGGTCATCCGGCGCGATGTAGGACTCGCCCGGGTTTTCGTACTGGAGATAGCCAAAGGTCAGCTCATCACCATCGCGGCTCCAGACGTAGCACAGATCACCCTCGTGGCCGCCGAGCCCGTAGGTGCAACTCATCAGCCACGTCCCGCGCGGAAGATCAGGCGCGTAGCGGTCGGTGTCCACGAGCAGGATGCAATCGGGGTCATCGTTGCCGCAGTGCCCGCCATGCTTCAGCCACAGCGCTTCAGCTTCCTTGCCTCGCGCGATCACGCGCAGCCCGGTCTGCTCGAAGCGAATCTGATCCCATTCCTCTCTCGTTGGCTCCGGTCCCCGAACGAGTTTCATCTGAGCGCTTGTCATCATCCACCTGCCTTTCTCTCTCTGCTCTCGATCCACCGCGCCGGACCATCCGGCGCGGCCTGTTTCATGCACTCAGCGCCGGCATGATCCGGCCGGCCACGCCGCGCCAGTAAGCCGCGGCCAGGAAATGCCCCTTCAGCGCCCGACGCCTCGGGTATCGCCCGCAAGGCGCATTGTCGAACGTCAGCACCCCAAAGTACGGGTCGATGCTGATCTCGTCTTCGCCGTCGATCCGATACTGCTCGCCTGGCGCCGGCCCGCGATTGCCCGGCGCCCAGTCGATCGATGGATGGACGATGCGCACCACCGGTCCGTTTTCACTCCAGACGCGCCGCACGTGGATGTTCATGCCGCGAGCCCGCTCATTCGGCGGGAATGTCCAGACAGCGCACAGATCGCCGGAGAAATCGCGATCGCGCCAGTCATCAAGCTCGATAGCGCCACGAGCAAAGTAGTGCAGAGACTCAGTGCAGAGCAGCCACGATCCGAACGGCAGATCCGGCGCGAGCCTCGTAACGGTCTCGTCGATGCGCGCGAATCCGGGCCCGCCGGGAATCTCACCGCCGCGCATCTGGAACAGTGCCAGCGCCTCTTCGCCGCAGAGTGAATCGAGCAGCTCCAC
Organism: Planctomycetota bacterium; assembly: GCA_963205185.1. GTDB lineage: Bacteria > Planctomycetota > Phycisphaerae > Phycisphaerales > UBA5793 > UBA5793. The sequence continues at coordinate 4,641 of CAUJHZ010000031.1, forward strand.
TTCTTGCCGACGCTGTTTCATATCGCCTCCCGTCGCTCTCCACGCCGGCGCGCTTCGGCGACGTCCTGACCGATCCGCGCGTAGACATTCGCGGCGCGATAGTGGAAGCCTGCGCCATCCGGAATGAGCAGCCCGCGGTACGGCCAGAAACCATCGATCAAACCGGCGACGGCCACGACTTCGCCGACTTCGCCCGGATCACCCGGGAGCCAGCCCGCGTCGGGCGGCACAGCGCGCACGTGCGTTTCATCCTCGTAGAAGACGTAGCGCAGCACCTGATCGGGCTCGCCGTCATCACCCGG
>CAUJHZ010000032.1 GCA_963205185.1 Planctomycetota bacterium
GCTCCTCGCACTGGGCAAGCCCAAGAAGGCCGCCCTCATCGCCGTCACCCGCAAACTCCTCACCACCATCAACGTCATGATCCGAGACAACCAGCCATGGAATCCTTCAATAAACACTTGACTTCAAAGACAGTCGCTACGTGCATCACCCCATCACCCCATCACCCACACAACCACGCCGCCATCGCCCGGCTTGCCGCGCCGCGATGCGAGCGCGCGTTCTTCTCCGCGGGCGGGAGTTCCGCGCTTGTCTGTCCCACATCCGCCAGCCACAGCAGCGGGTCGTAGCCGAACCCGTTGCTTCCGCGAGGCTCGTCGATGATCACTCCCGCGAACTCGCCGCGCGTCTCGGCCAGCACCCGCCCGTGCTCATCCGCCAGACACATGGCGCAGACAAACCGCGCCGTGCGCTGCTCGAGGGGCACGTTCTTCAGCTCCGCGAGCAGCCTGGCGTTGTTCGCGGCATCGCGCTGGGCCCGCGTGTCGCCTTCGCCGGCATAGCGCGCGCTGTACACGCCTGGCGCGCCGCCGAGCGCATCGACTTCCAGGCCGCTGTCATCGGCCAGGCACGCCCGCCGCGCAGCCCGCGCGTAGTACGCCGCCTTGAGCTGCGCGTTGGCTTCGAACGTCGCACCATCTTCGACGGGTTCGGGCACATCAACGCCCGCCTCATCCAGCCCGATCGTCTCGATCCCCAGCGGGCCGAGCACCGCGCGGATTTCTTCGAGCTTGTGCGGGTTCGACGTCGCCACCAGCAGCGGCTGCTCGATATGCACCGCCATCGCGCTCACTGACCCGCCGCCTTCAACTCGTAGAGCACGCGCCCGGAAGGCCACGCCGCCACGACGCGCCCGCGGCGTTCGAAAAATCCCTGCACATCCAGCTCCTTGAAGATCGGATCGTACCACTCATCGCGCCGTCCCAGCCGATCGAGTTCGGCGTAGTTCACGAGCACGGTCGCGATGCCGCGCTCGATCAGCGCCTGCGCCCACGCCTGCTCGTCCTGGCCATGTTCGCGGATGATCTCGCCCAGCGGCGAAGTGTCCCACGTCGTGTGCCACACCACCGGCCGCAGAATGTAAAACGGCGTCGCGTCGCCCAGCAGGTACACGCCCTGATCCGCCCGCGTGCGCAGGTTCAGATAGATATCGCTGTTGGCCGCGATCAGGTCCGCCTCCAGCCGGCGATCAAGCGGCGGCTGGCTCACGCCGGTGCGAAAGATCTCGCCGTCGATGAACGTCGCCGGCATGCCGCGCCCCTGGCTGTTGAAGATCATCATCGTCCACGCACCCATCGCCGCGGGCACGATGATGCTCACGCTGCACGCGGTGGCGAGGAAGCGCGGCACCAGCGCGTCGAGACCGAGCACGATCAGCAGCATCAGCGCCGGTATGCAAGGCAGCAGAAAACGGCTCTGCAGGTGCGTCAGCGTCAGCCAGAAGATCAACTGGACCGCGAGCACGACCAGCGCATCGCGCCGCGCCGTGCGATTGCTTCGCCCGATCCATGCCAGCGCGCCCGCCGCCGGCGCGAGCAGCCACAGCCACGCCCACTGCCCATGCATGAACGCCATCTGCCACAGCGCGACCAGGCGCTGCGCCCACGTGCCGTGCGGGCCGTGCGCTTCGTTCCAGCGCTGCGCCTGCTCGGCGGTCCAGTGGGCGGCGCCCAGCACGGAGGTGGCGAAAGGAAACAGCGGATTGCCGCCATCGAGCGCCGCCCAGTTGCGCAGCGCGTACGGCCCCAGGGCGATCAACCCTCCCGCCGCGCAGCCCAGCGCCGCCCGCCACCACCGCGCCGCAGGTGTGTGCAAGAGCAGCAGGACGCCGATGGGCGCGACGACGAAGCCCGCCGCCGTGAGTTTCGCCCCGCACGCCACGCCCGCGAGAAACCCGATGAGCGCCAGGCTGCGCCAGGCGCGCGGCTCGGCGCTGCTCAATCTCCAGCACAGCGCGAGCAGGCCGATGAGCGGCGCTTCGTTGTACGCCATCGAGCCCGTGACCACGACCCACGGCACGCTCAGCGTCATCGCGCCCGCCGCCAGCGCCATCCAGTGCGAGACGTACCGACTGGCCAGCAGCGTCACCTCGCGCGCGGCCCAGATCATCAGCGCCGCGTGCAGCATCTGGCACGCCGTCGCCGCCTTGAGCGCGCCGTTGCCCGGCCGCTGGGCCAGCGGATCGAGCAGCACCGCCAGGTGGTAGTACGCCGCCTCGACGTACGACGGCGCGAACGAATAGGCGTTGTGCACCTGCGGCGTGATCGAGCCCAGCGTGAGCCACTCCCGCGGCATCTGCAGGTGGTATTCGAGCACGTCGTAGCCGCCTGCTTCCGACGCCCACAGCCAGCCCGGCGCGCTGGCGGCGGCGATGAACATCACCGTCAGCGCCGGCACGGCGGCGACCAGCGCCAGCGACGACACGCCGCCGATGCGCAGCGAGAGATTCCGGGCTTCGAGCCGCTCGCGCAGGCTGAGCATCGCCGCCAGCCAGCCCACGCACAGCAGCAGCCAGCCGCCGGCGCTGCCGCCGACTTGCAGCAGCCCGGCGGCGCCGAGCGCATGATCCAGCCAGAGCAGCGCCGGCACGCCCAGGCCGAAATCGATCGGGCCCAGTTCCGCCGCATCCAGCCGCAGGCCCGTGCGCACCAGCGAACCGAACCCCCACGCGGCAATGAGCCAGCCCGACACCGGGATGGCGTCGAAGGCCATGACGAACAGCGCCGGCGCGAAGCGGCTCACCTCCCCGCCCCGCCCGCGCGTCAGCCAGATGGAGATACCGATAGCCAGCATCGCCGCGGCGATGAGGATGAGATGCAGCGGCGAAACGCGCCGCCCTCCGCCGGTATGAAAAGGTTGCGACCCACGAGCCATGGCCGCCCCATTCTAAGCCGCCGGTCGCGCCGCAAGCGGAGGACGAGTCATCGAGGCATCAGGGTATCAAGGCAGCGAGCCATCAAGCCCCCTCCCCAGTCTCTGCTTGCCCTGAGCCGGGCCGAACGGCGGGGGAGGACCAGGGTGGGGGCGTTAACGCCCCATTGCGCAGCGGCGCCAAGACGAGCCCGAAGCGTAAGCGAGGAATTGGATGAACGAGCCGCACGCGTCAGCACGCGGTGTTGGACGACCGCCGCGCAGTGTTCGCGCTCCTCCGGCCCGCGGCGACCGCCCACGCCCCACCGCGGCCAAATCAGAGTATCCGCCCCCGCGCCTATTCCTCCCCATCCAGGCCTGCTTCGTGATCGCGGTCGTCAACCCAGGACCACAGGCGCAGGTGGACGGCAGCGCACTGTTCGGGTTCGATGCGCTCCACGATGGCTTCGCTGATCTCATCGGGCGTGGCGGCCGTGTCGGCGATGCCTTCTTCGATCAATGCCGCGTGCAGCCGGTCGTCGATCGGAATCACCGGATGATTCAGGCCATGCAGGCACGCGAAACTCGCCGCGTAGGGCAGCATGCCGTCGAGCGTCATGAGATAAGCGCCGGCGTCCGAGGTGTGGGCTTCGAGCAGGTGGTCGATGGAGGTGCTCATCTCCCGCCGGTGCAGGTCGCGGAGCACACGGCGAATGCGGCTGGCCCGCTTGCGCGAGCGCGGATAGCGGTCGCCGATGAGCGTCTGGATCTCATCCGTCAGGCACACGCGCAGTTCGTTCAGATCGACCACGCGGCTGCGCAGGCGCTCGAACGCCCGGGCCGAGCGCTTGTGCGAACACTCCCACGCGAGAAATCCCCAGATGAGATGTTCAGCGGGCGTCGCGGCGGAGATGGTCGGCGGCGGATCACCGGCGCCCGTGAGCCGGAGCAATCGACTGAGCCGACCTGCATGCACCGCTGCGCTCGTCAACGCCTCTCCCTCGCGCCTCAGTCTCGCCGAGTCAGGGCCTCTCTCCGTCCGGCTACGAATCGTCCTGCCCGCCGGCCTGGTCGCTCGCGCCTGGCGGCTCAGCCGCTTCGTCGGGCTTTTCGCCCACGGCTTGTCGGATCGCGCTGAGCAGTTCGGCCTGCTTCTTGATGCGCTCGTCGAGTTGAAAGCGCAGGTGCGGCGGGCGGCGGACATCCATCTGAGAATTGACGAGGCGCTGGAGGCGCATCGTCGCCGCCTGCAGCCCCTGCATCGTCGCCGCCTGGAACTCCGCCGGCAGGATCGAGACGTGAACGATCGCATCGCGCGTGTCCGGCGAGACGTCCACCTCGGTGACCGTGAGCATGCCGCGGATGCGCGGGTCATTGAGCCCGCGCGTGAAGACCTCCTGCACCGCGCGGTGCACCACGGAAGCGAGTTGTTCGCGCCGATGGCCCACTTGCCCCGCTCCGGATCAGATCTTGCGGCTGACTTCGATCATGCGGTAACACTCCAGCACATCGCCGGGTTTGATGTCGTCGTAACCTTCGATCTTCATGCCGCATTCCTGGCCGTTGCGCACCTCTTTGGCGTCGTCCTTGAAGCGCTTGAGCTGTTCGAGCACGCGGTTGTTCTCGACGACGATGCCGTCGCGCGTCACGCGAATCCGTGCATTGCGCTCGATCGTGCCGTCGGTGACGTAGCAGCCCGCGACCATGCCGACCTTGGTGATCTTGAACACTTCGCGCACCGTCGCGTGGCCGAGCACCTCTTCCCTGATCTCGGGCGCGAGCAGGCCGCTGGCGGCCTTGCGCACGTCGTCGAGCAGTTCGTAGATGACCTGGTACGTGCGCAGTTCGACGTCCTTGTTCTCCGCCAGTTCGCGGGCCCGGCCCGAGGCGATGACGTGGAAGCCAAGCACGATGGCGCCCGAGGCTTCGGCGAGCAGCACGTCCGACTCGGTGATCCCGCCGACCGCCGCGTGCAGCACGCGGATCTGCAGTTCGTCGGTGGAGATGTCTTCGAGCGAACGGCGCAGCGTTTCCACGCTGCCCTGCACGTCGGCCTTGACCACGAGATTGAGGTCCTTGCGCTCGGCGCCTTTCATCTGCGTGAAGATGTTGTCCAGCGTCACCTTCGGCGCCGCCAGGGCGCGTTCGCGCTCCTGCGACACGCGCTGCTCTGCCGCCTCTTCCGCCTTGCGCAGACTCGAGACGACGTAGCAGCGGTCGCCCGCGTCGGGCACAAGGTTGATGCCCGAGATCTCCAGCGGCGTGGACGGCCCGGCCTCCTTGAGGCGCTGGCCGCGGTCGTCGGTCATGTCGCGCACGCGGCCGTACGCCCGGCCGATGACGATGAAGTCGCCGACCTTGATGCGCCCGTCCTGGATGAGCACGTTGGCCACGGCGCCGCGGCCTTCGACCATGCGCGCCTCGATGACCGTGCCGCGCGCCGGACCGGCGGCGTCGGCTTTGAGTTCCATGAGCTGGGCCTGGAAGTCGAGCGTGTCGAGCAGGTCCTGGATGCCGACCTTCTTGGTCGCGGAGGTCTTGATGACTTCCGTCTTGCCGCCCCATTCGACCGGCGAGAGTTCGTACTCGGCCAGCTGGCCGTAGATGCGCTGGATGTTGCTGTCCGTCGCCTCGGGTTTGTCGATCTTGTTGAGCGCCACGACGATGGGCACTTCGGCCGCCCGCGCGTGGTTGATCGATTCAATCGTCTGCGGCATCAGCCCGTCGTCGGCCGCGACAACGAGCACGACGATGTCGGTGATCTGCGCGCCGCGGGCCCGCATGGCGGTGAACGCCTCGTGGCCGGGCGTGTCGAGGAAGACGACGGTCTTGTCGTCGTCGCCGGCGCGCACGTTGATGCGGAACGCCGAGGTGTGCTGCGTGATGCCGCCGGCCTCGCCCGCGGCTACGTTGGTCTGACGGATCGCGTCCAGCAGCGAGGTCTTGCCGTGATCGACGTGCCCGAGAATCGCCACCACCGGAGCGCGCGGCTGAAGATCGACCGTCTCGCGCTGCTCGAACTCCTGCGTCACGACATCGACGGCGGACCGCTTCTCCTCCACCTCGAGTTCGATGTTGTGCTCCATCATGAGTTCGACGGCGAGGTCGGTCGGCATGCCGGCGTTGGGGTTCGCCTGCATGATGCCCTTTTTCATCATCGCGCGGATGATCTGGTTCACCTGCACGCCGGTCGCGGCGCTGAGGTCCTTGATCGAGAACGGCTCCTGGATCTTGACCATGCCGCCGACCTGCGCGGCTGTCTTGGCCTTCTCGCCGCCGTGATCAGACTTGCTCGCATCGCGGCGAACGGTCTTGATGTACCCGTGCGCGCCGCGCAGACGCTCTTCGCGTTCGAGCAGGTCCTGCTGGCCCCAGTTGCGGCTGCGCGCGGGACGATCGCCTGAAGGTCCGTCGGCGCTGGCGCTGCGGCCCTCTCGGCCGCTGCGGTTCTTGCGCCGCGTGTTGCGCCGCGACACGTCGCCCGTCGGCGGGCCATCCATCGGTCCCACCGGCGCCATCGGGCCGCGGCCGCCCGGGCCCTCGCCCAGGGTGCGGCGGCGGGGGCGATCGACCACCTCCGCCTCTTCAATGCGCACCACCTTCGGCCCCGAGAGCTTCGCAGGCGACTGCACTTCGCCCAGCATCGGCCCGGCCGGCGTCACTTCCTTGGGCCGCTTGGGCACGTTGGGAACCGCCACCGCCCGGCGGCGATCCGCCGCCGTCTCCGCCTCGACCGGCGCGCTCGGCGCCGGCGCGCTTGCGGCGGCCGCGAGCGAACCGGGCGCTTCAACCGGCGCCTCGGGCTGCTGCTCAATCGGCGCTTCTTCGACCGGCGCCATCGGGGCCGGCGCGTGGACGGGCTCAGTGGCGGCCGTCTGCGCTTCCACGCGGCGGATCACTTCTTCCGACGTTTCCGCCGAACCCTTCTTGGCGATCTTGCGCGTCTCTTCGAGCGCGCGGGCCATCGCGGCCGCTTCGTCTGCGGCTTCTTCGACGGGCTGGCTCGCCACTTTCTTGCGCGCCGTGGCGCGAACTTTCTTAGCCGCCTTCTTGGCGGTTCGCGCTGCAACCGCGGTCAATGCGCCGGCGTCTTCGCCGGCCTCCACCGTCTCGTCTTCTTCACCGCCGCCCGCATACCACGATTGAATCGTCTGCTCGAGGCCCGCCGACACCGTGGACATGTGGTTGGTGATGTTGGGGATACCCTCGGCCTCGCAGCGCGCCACGAGGTCTTTGCTCTTGATGCCGAGTTCTTTCGCGATCTGATGAATCTTCTTAGCCAAAGGCTGCTCCTCAGTTCATTTCGAGTCCGGCACGCGCCGGGCGGAGACGCCGCTGCAGTGCGGCTCTCCTCATGATCCTTCTTCCCCACCAGCCTGGTTTACCGGCGCCGCCGAGCGGCCCAGGCCCAGGATCGTCGCCGCTTGCGCGGCGCCTTCGTCTTCGTTGCTCTCGCCGCCGCCCGCAGCCGGCGCCTGGCCCGCTTCCGGAGCCGGCGCGCCATCGAGCACGCTGGCCACGAGGCGCTGCTCCTCTTCGCGCCGCCGGGCTTCCTCTTCCTTCTCGCGCTGCTGCTCCTCGGCGACGACCTTGGCCTTCGCAGAGGCGAGTTCGACCATCTGGTCCGCCTGCTCGGGCGTGATCTCCAGTTCGTCGGCGAGCACTTCCGCGCCGACCTCCTCAACGTCAAACACGCTCACCATGCCCAGGGCCGCCAGGCGGTCGAGCTGCTCTTCCGTCACGCCTTCGACCTGGCGCAGCGTTTCGACGAGCACCTCAAGGCCCTTGGCGTATTCGGTCGGCGTGAGGATGTCCACGTCCCAGCCCGTCAGCCGCGCCGCCAGGCGCACGTTCTGCCCGCGCTTGCCGATGGCCAGGCTGAGCTGATCCTCTTCGACCACGACCGTCGCCCGGCCCAGTTCGAAGCACAGCGAGACATCTTTCACTTCCGCCGGCTTGAGCGCGTTCTGGATCAGGATCTGGCTCGAGTCGTTCCAGCGGACGATGTCGATCTTCTCGCCGCCAAGTTCATCGACGATGTTCTTGATGCGGCTGCCGCGCACACCCACGCACGCGCCCACTGCATCCACCTTCGAATCGATCGAAGACACGGCAAGTTTGGTGCGGAACCCGGGCTCGCGCGCCATCGCCTTGATCTCGATGATCCGCTCGCTCACCTCGGGCACCTCCACCTCGAACAGGCGTCGGATGAAATCCGGATGAGCGCGACTCAGCACGATCTTCACCTGGTTGCCCATGTCGCGCACGTCGAGGATGAGGCAGCGCACCCGGTCGCCCGGCTGAAAGTTCTCGCCGGGGATCTGCTCGCTGCGCGGCATGAATCCCTCCGCGCGGTCGATCTGGATGACCAGTGCGCCGCCTTCGTAGCGCTGGGCCGTGCCCGTGACCATCTCGCCGACGCGCTTGGAGAACTCTTCGTAAAGCGCCTCGCGCTCGTCTTCGCGGAAGCGCTGAATCATCACCTGCTTGGCGGTCTGGGCGGGGATGCGGCCCAGTTCGCGCAGGTCGATTTCGATTTCGGTCCATTCGCCGACCGGTTCGCCGGTGACCGGATCGGTTTCGGCGGGGGGAAAGCGCCTCCACAGACGGATCTCGCCGTTGAAGCGGTCCATCGCGCAGCGGAATTCATCCGTGTCGAGCGAGCCGAAGTGCTTGCGCGCTGCGGAGATCATCGCCGTCTCGATGTCGCGGAAGAGTGACTCGCGATCGATCTTGCGGTCGCGCGCGATCGAGTCGATGATGCGGAGGGTTTCCTGGTTCATAGTTGCTGATTGTCCTTTCGCCGAATTGTGTATTCAGTTGTCTCTGCAACCGGTCAGCCGGTTCCACCACCGGAATCCTGTCAAACAAAAAACCACCGGCGCATCCGCAGCGCCTGTGGCCTGTCGTGCGGCTGCGGGGCTCAAGAGCCCATCACAGCCGGTCAACCCAACCTGTGGCGGTGCCTCAGGTCATGACGCGCCCCTCAAAAGCCCGGGTTTCGGGCGTGCGGGAGGCGTGCGAGTTGACGCGCTGCCTACCACGCACTGGGTTCTTCCCAACGGTGCATTCTGCGTACTCCTACGCCAGCGAGCCGAAAAACTGGCCACAACAGACCACCCCAAGGATAGTCCAGCCCTGCTCCGGGTCAAAATGAGCAATCTAGCCCGTCGCGGTGACCTGGCCCTTGCCGTTGGTACGCAGATCGGCCACCGTCTGATCGCGCACGGCGCGGAGTTGAGCCTGCCGCAGGCGCGAGATCAGTTCCCAGTCCTCGCCGATCGCATCTTTCGTTCCCAGCAGGTTTTGCGCCGCCTCGACCACTTCCGCAAGCGTGATGCGGTCCGCCGGCCGGGCCAGCGCAAACGTCGGCCGCTCGTTGGGCTCGATCCGGTGCAGCACGCCCTGATCGACGAGCGTCGAGAGCACCAGTTCGATCGCCGGCTCGTTGATGCTGGCCTGCTCCATGATGTGCCGCACATCCGTCGCCTCGCCCCGCTCGAAGCGCTCGGCCACCACGCGCAGCATCGGCAGCACCAGCGCCGGATCCATCACCGGCGCGATGCACGGCCGGTCGGGAATCGATCGCACCATCCGCACTCCCACCGCCTGCAGCGCCGAAGTCAGTTCCAGGCCGAAGAGCACGATGATCCACATCGCGTAGACCCAGAAAAGGAATACCGGGATGAGTCCCAGCGTGCCGTAGAGCACCGAGTACGTCGAACTCGTGCCGAAGATCGTTGAGATGTACGCGCCCAGGGCCCGGGCGCCGATCGACCAGCAGACGGCGGTGATGAGCGAGCCGATCGCCGCCGCCGAGATCTTCACTTTGGTGTTGGGCACCGCCACGTAAAGCAGCAGAATGAACAGCCACGTCGTCGCCAGCGAGGTGATCACGCCCACGGCAGACAGGCTCGACGTCGCCCACGGGCCGAGGTTGTCCGCGGCGCGGGTGACGAGTTCATCAAACCGACGGTCGAGGAAGAAACTGAGATACAGCAGCCCCGGCCCGATCATGATCGTGAAGCCGTACAGCGGCACGCGCCGCGACAGCGGCCGGTTCTCCGAGGCTCGCGTGATGGTGTTGAACGAGCGTTCGATGGTTGTCATCATCCCGATCGCCGCCCAGATCAGGATGAGCAGGCCGATGATGCCGATCGACTCGAAATTCACGTTCTGATTGATCTGCCGGATGAGATCGGTGAGCCAGTCGATGAGCGGCACGGCGACCTTCTCCGGATTGCCGTCCGTGACGACCTGCGTCGGCACGGTGACCGTGTCCAGCGGCGTGGCGGCCAGCACGTCGCGGATGAACGACTCGAATCGGTCGATCCCGCCGAGCACGCGGAAGATCAGCAGGCCGATGGCGGTGATCGGCACGAGCGCGAAGATGGTTCGAAAGGCCAGTGCGGCGGCCATCTGCCCTGCGCGGTCCTCGCGGAGTTGCTTGAGGCCGTGGCGCGCCAGCTCCGCCATGAAGCGCAGCGCGTACTGCCAGCGGTTCAACTCCGCCGTCGGCGTCTGCAGCAGCCGCCTGAACCACTTCGGGATGTACCATCGGCGCCGCGCCATGCGATGCGCAAGTCTATCGGCCGTTTTCGAGGCGCGGTGGGGGAGTATTCCTGCCGCCGCCGGGCGCCTTACCGCTCGATCTTGCGAAACCGCAGCACGTAATTCTGCGGCAGATACGGCGGGTAGTGCTGGTTCACCAGTTCAAAGCCTGCTTCCTCGATTTCGCGCGTGAACACCTCTTCACCCGCGCGAACGTGCTCGAGAATCCAATCCGACGACACGCCCTCGATCCGGTAGAAGTCCACGACCACCAGTTGCCCGCCCGGCCGCAGCGCTTCGTGGATTGACCGCATCGTGCTCACCGGATACTCGAAGTGGTGGTAGGTGTCGCAGATGAACATGAGATCGACTGAGTTCGCGGGCAGATCGACGCTCCGCTCGCCGCACACCACCGTTTCGATGTTGGCGATGCCCTTGTCGGCCGCGTCTTTGGCCAGTCGCTCCATCAGGCCGGCGTTGATGTCCACGGCGTAGACCTTGCCGGCTGCGCCCACCAGGCCCGCAAACAACTCCGTCATGAACCCGCTTCCAGCGCCGATGTCCGCCACGACGCTGCCTTTGAGCGGCCCGACGAGCGCTGCGATCCTTTCGCGCTGCGAGAAGATTTCGCGCCCTTCATCTTCGAGCGTCTCCACGAGCGGCGCGATGTTCTCGCTCTTCCACCGCTCGTTGATGCCGGGTTTGACGCTCTGCTCCTCTGTCGGTGGCGCGGGGTTCTGCGCCGCCGGCGCTGCTGGGAGCGCCAAAGCGGCGAGCAGCGCCACTTGCATCGGAACGAACACCCATCTGCTTTTGCGGATCATCGATGCCTCTCCTGGTGCGCCATCTTATGCGGTCCGCACTTGCGGGCTGCGGAACCACATCGCGCTCTGCCTGCATTCTCGGCGCGCTCGGCGATCTCTGCGGTGAATGCACTGCTTCGGGCGCCGGAGCATTACGCCGTCGTCGCCTTGCGCCGCTTCGCCGCCCAGAGATTGAGCAGTTCGACACCGAGCGAAAACGCCATGGCGAAGTAGATGTAACCCTTGTTCATGTGCCCGCCGAACCCTTCGAACAGCAGCATCACGCCGATGAGGATCAGAAACGCCAGCGCCAGCATCTTCAGCGTCGGATGGCGCTTGATAAACGTCGCGATGTAGCCGGCGAAAGCCAGCATGACGCCGATCGCCACCACCACCGCCACGATCATGACCCACAGCTCGTCCGCCATGCCCACGGCTGTGATCACCGAGTCGAGCGAGAAGACCAGGTCGAGCAGCAGAATCTGGATGATGACCTGCGCCAGTGACGCCGTGGCCTTGCGGTGCGCGCTGCGCTCGTGCCCCTCGCCCTCGATGCGCTCGTGAATCTCAAACGTCGCCTTCGCGACGAGAAACAAGCCCCCGCCGAGGAGGATGAGATCGCGCCCGGAGAACTCGTTGCCGAACACCGTGAACAGCGCCGCCTCCAGCCCCATGATCCACTTGATGCTCAGCAGCAGACCGATCCGCATGAGCATGGCGAGCACGAGCCCGATCTGCCGCGCCAGCGCCTGCTTCGACTCTTCAAGCCTCTCGACGATGATCGAGATGAACACGATGTTGTCGATCCCCAGCACGACTTCCATCGCCGTCAGCGTCACCAGCGCCAGCACGGCGCCTGTCAGCGTATCCGTCTGCATCGCGCTTGCGCCGCCCGCGTGTGCCAGCCACGTCATCATGGTTGATCCTCTCTGAATCCGCCGATGCGGTTTGGGACGCATGACTGTACCAGCCTCTCGCCGGACTGGCTGGCGCCGATACCCTTAGCCGATGGCCACCAACACCAACTCACGCCTCGCCCGCCTCTTCGAGCAGATGGCCGCCGCGCTCGAACTCACCGGCGCCAATCCATTCCGCGTCAACTCCGATGCGCGCGTCGCCCGCGTCCTGGCTGAACTGCCTCAGGACGTCGAATCACTCGTCGATGCAGATCCCGCGCAAGGCCTCAAGCGGCTGTGCGAGATCCCCGGCATCGGCAAGGGCTCGGCCGAGAAGATCGTCGAGTTCCTCGAGACCGGCGAGATCGCCGAACACACCGCCCTGCTCAACCAGGTGCCCGACGGCTTGTTCGGCGTGCTCGACATCCCCGGCCTCGGGCCCAAGACCGTCAAAGCCATGTGGGAGAAGCTCGGCATCACGTCGATCGAAGACCTTAAAGGCAAACTCGACTCGCCCGAACTCCGCACCCTGCCGCGCATGGGTGAGAAGACCATCGAGAACATCCGAAAGGCGCTGCAGTTCAAGGAGCAGGGGGGCCAGCGCGCGCCCATCGGCATCGTCCGCCCCGTCGCCATCGAACTCGTCGAGGCCCTGCGCAAGGTCAAAAGCGCGCAGCGCGTCGAATTCGCCGGCAGCCTGCGCCGCGGCAAGGAGACCATCGGCGACATCGACATCCTTGCCGCCTGCAAAGACGCCGAGGCCATGCGGCAAGCCTTCTGCAACCACGAGGACGTCACCCAGGTCCTCTCACGCGGCGACACCAAGTGCTCCGTCCGCCTCGATGTGCGCGGCCTCGTCATCCAGGCCGACCTGCGACTCGTCCCCGAAGCCAACTTCGGCGCCGCCTGGCTCTACTTCACCGGCTCCAAGGAGCACAACGTCCGCCTCCGCGAACGCGCGATCAGGAAAAAACACCGCCTCAACGAATACGGCCTCTATAAAGGTCTCGACGAACGCCCGCAGGACTCCGGCGAGAAGCCGGTCGCCGCCGCGAAGGAGGCCGATGTCTACAAGGCGCTCGGTCTGCCCTACATCCCGCCCGAGATCCGCGAAGATCGCGGCGAACTCGACGCCGAGATCCCCGACCTCATCGAACTTGCCGACATCAAGGCCGAACTCCACGCCCACACCACCGCCAGCGACGGCAAACTCACCATCGATGAACTCATCGACTGCGCCGAGCAGCGCGGCTACCACACTCTCGCGATCACCGACCACTCCGTCAGCAGCGTGATCGCCAACGGCCTCGACGTCAAACGCCTCCGCGCCCACGGCAAATCGATCTGCGCCTGCGCCAAAAAGCGCAAAAACATCACCGTCCTCTGCGGCGCGGAAGTGGACATCCTCCCCGATGGCCGGCTCGATTATGACGACGATGTGCTCGCCAGCCTCGACGTCGTCGTCGCCTCGCCGCACGTCTCGCTCCGCCAGGACTCAAAGACCGCCACGAAGCGCCTGCTCAGAGCGATCGAGAATCCGTACGTGCACATCCTCGGCCATCCCACCGGCCGCATGGTCGGCGCGCGCGAAGGCCTCGAGCCTGACATGAAAGAGATCATCGCCGCCGCAAAGCAGCACAACGTCGCGCTGGAGATCAACGCCAACTGGAAGCGCCTGGACCTGCGCGACATCCACGTCCGCGCCGCCGTCGAGGCCGGCTGCCTGATCGCCATCGACACCGACGCCCACCGCACCCAGCACTTCGATTATCTCATCTACGGCGTGCTCACCGGCCGGCGCGGCTGGCTCACCGCAGCCCAGTGCATCAACACCTGGCCCGCAAAGAAACTCCACGCCTGGCTCAAGAGCAAGCGCTGATCCCCTCACCTCGCGCGCCTCCGCTTCGCGCTGCGACAACCGCGAACGACTCTCCAAAAAAAGCGCGGCCGGCGATCAACTCGCCGGCCGCGACCAGGGTCCCGGAGCAACAGATCACATACATCGCACGCGAGTGCGTGATCCACGCTTCAGAGCAGGGGGTCTTACTTCTGCGTCGTCACTTCCACGCGCGACGCCGTCTTCTCATCATGCGTCACCTTCGCGTGCCGGCCCGAAGCCAGCGCCAGGTCGCGGCTGACCTCCTTGCCGTCCAGCGTGAAGACCGTCTCCTTGTCGATCTGGATCGTCACGACCTGGTCGTCCGCCGCCTTGAGCGTGAAATTGCTCCAGTCGGCCGCGACCGTCATGATCATCCCTTCGGCCTCATCCATGGCCGGTTCAACCATCACCCGCTGAAGCGAACTCATGAAAGCTTCCGGGCACACGCCTGCAATTGCAGGAGTCGTCGCAAGGGCGACAGCAGTAGTGGTGATAAACATGATCTTCATTGTTAACCTCCTTTTGGCGGTTGAGTGTCATCAGGCGGGTCGCGGAAGCCGTCGGATTCAGCGTCCGATACTTCAGGACCTCGGCTTGTTTTACGTGGCCCTGCCTGTGGGAAGGCCACGATGTGGCGGAACAAGCCTGAGCGAAAACGATGCTCCCGCGCCCGCCATTGACAACACAATCTTTACCGCGCCCCCGTGACGCCCGGATGAGTTCCCCATGAATCCGGCCTCATCGCCCCCCGCGGCCCCAAAAACCGCGAAAAAACCTCTCTCCGCTCTCAGCGCAGCCGCCCAAACTCCCTTCCCCCGGCTCCGCGGGGGAAGGGCCGGGGATGGGGGTGTTTACTCTCTTGGCCTGCCAACTCCGGCCATTTCCCGACCACCACCTCCACGCATCCCGCGCGTACCATCCCCCTTTACGACCACCTTCGGCGACGCCGAATCCAGCATCTGCAGGACCAGTCATGACCACCGCTTCCACCACCGCCGCCTCAGCGCTCGCACCCGCACTCAGCCGCGACTTCCTCGCCGCCAAGTTCGACGCCGGCCTCTCCTGGGACGACTACCTCGCCACCGGCAAGCTCTCCCAGCAGGAGGCGTGGAAAGGCGTCTACAACCAGATCACCCTCACCGATTCCCAGCGAAAACTCCTCGCCGACTTCAAGCGCGAAATGCACGTCATCTGCATCTCAGGCATCTGGTGCGGCGACTGCGTCCAGCAGGGCCCCCTCCTCCAGCGCATCGCCGAAGCATCCGATCGCATCAGCCTCGTCTGGCTCGACCGCGATCAGCACAAAGACCTCGCCAGCCTCGTGCACATCAATCAGGGCGCCCGCGTGCCCACCGTCCTCTTCCTCGCCGAAGACGATGAGTTCGTCTCGCTCTACGGCGACCGGACCCTCACGCGCTACCGCGCCCTGGCCGACTCCCAACTCGGCCCCGCCTGCCCGCTCCCCGGCGCCCCCATCCCCACCGACCAGCTCCTCGCCACCCTCCAGGATTGGCTCGACGAATTTGAACGCATCCAACTCCTCCTCCGCCTCAGCCCCCGCCTCCGCCAGAAACACAACGACTGACCAGGCAGCCCAAGGGTGCCATGCTTCATCGGCTCTGCGTGAAGCATGCTGCGTGCGAACGTGCAATGACACGCCCACGATGAGCGAGTCTTCGAGCGAATCGTGGGATGCTCTTCGCGCCGCACCCGCTGCACCGAGCCCCGCCCGTAAGGAAGGGTCTTCGCCAACCACCAGCCTTCGCCATAACAATCGCGCACTCATCCACGGCCGCCACGCTCCATCGCCTCCACGTGAAACATGCCGCGTGCATGTGCGACACCACGTCGTCATTCCTGCGGAGGCAGGAATCCACGAACGTGCAACGACCACCAATCGCGCGCAACGCGCACACGAGGCCGCACGGCCGAAACGAGCCGCGCGTGTCAGCAAGCGGTCTTCGCCAACCCACCAGCCTTCGCCATAACAATCGCGCACTCATCGACGGTCACCATGCTTCATCGGCTCTGCGTGAAGCATGCTGCGTGCGAGCGTGCAATGACACGCCCACGATACAACGACACGCCCACGATGAGCGAGTCCTGGAGCGAATCGTGGGATGCTCTTCGCGCCGCACCCGCTGAACCGAGCCCCGCCCGCAAGGAAGGGTCTTCGCCAACCCACCAGCCTTCGCCGGGTGCCATGCTTCATCGGCTCTGCGTGAAGCATGCCGACAACACACAAGGGTGCCATGCTTCATCGGCTCTGCGTGAAGCATGCTGCGCTCAAGCGCGCAAGAACGAACGGTCACCACGCCTCACCACCTCCGCGTGAAGCATGCCGCGCGAAACGCGCAACAACACAAGGGTGCCATGCTTCATCGGCTCTGCGTGAAGCATGCTGCGTACGAACGCGCAACAAACATCCAAGGGTGCCATGCTTCATCGGCTCTGCGTGAAGCATGCTGCGCTCAAACGGGCAAAAACTCTCCGTCATTCCTGCGAAGGCAGGAATCCACGAACGTGCAACGACCACCAATCGCGCGCAACGCGCACACGAGGCCACGGCCAAGACGACCCCCGCCCCTTAGAGCCCCTAACACAATAGCGGTTTGAGTTTGTTGAAGCAGATGAGGCTGCAGCCGATGGAGAGGAAGGCCTGATGGATTTCGCCGGTGCGTTCATAGCGAATGCGAAGTCGGCGGTACTGGTGCAGCCAGGCGATG
>CAUJHZ010000033.1 GCA_963205185.1 Planctomycetota bacterium
GATGAACTCGAGATGCGCGGCGTCCGCAATGTCGTCGATCTGAGCGCTGCAGTGCCGAACCTGTACGCAGGCGCCAGCGCCGGCACCACGGGCATTGCCGTCTACGGCATCCGTGGCGCGAACTCCAGCCAGCCTTCGATCTATGTCGATCCGCCGGTCGGCATGTACCTCGACGGCGTCTATCTCGGTAAGGCCCAGGGCAGCGTGCTCGACGTGGTGGACATCGAGCGCATCGAAGTGCTGCGCGGTCCGCAGGGCACACTCTTCGGTCGCAACACCGAGGGTGGCGCGATCAACTTCGTCACCCGCCAGCCCAGCGGCGAGTTCAGCGGCAGGTTTGAAGTGAGTGGCGGTGAATACAACCACAAGATCGGCCGGTTGCACGTGGACCTGCCACGCTGGGGAGTCCTGAGCGCGAGCCTCACCGCACGCAAGGAAAAGATGGATGGTTGGGCGGAGAACCTGACGGGCCCCGATGATCTGGGCGCGCTCGACAAGGATGCTTACCGGGCAGTACTCAAGTTCGATTTTGCGGACAGCTTCAAGGCTTCCTACGCCTACGATTACTCGAAAGCCGACAACACACCACCCGTGACCAGTCTCTTCTCCCTGAGCGGCTGGGCGGGCACGTTCCCGACCGTCTTCGGCCCGGTACTCGGTGGGGGAATCCAGACCGCGATGACGCCTTTCGTCACGACGTCACGTCCCGACAAGGTGAGCACGCCCGCCGGCATGCCCCTGTGGGAGAAGATCAAGAACGAGTCGCACACCGTCGTGCTCGACTGGAACGCGACCGACACCGAGCACTTCAAGTACATCTTTGCCGATCGTTCATTCGACTACGAGGACCAGCAGTCGATCAGCGGCACGCCGCTCGCGAGCATCACCGTCCCGTTCCCGTTCGGCATGCTCGCAGCCTTCAACCGGTCCACGACCTACGAACAGCAGTCGCACGAACTGCAGTGGCTGGGCAACCACGACAAGTTCCGGTATGTCCTTGGCCTCTACTACTTCGAGGATGAAGCCGCGACGGTCGGAGCGCAGAATTTCAGCCTGTTTGGCTCGGCTCCGAGCAGCGGCCTCGTGGGCGCCGACACTGAAGCGAAGGCCGTGTACAGCCAGGTCGACTGGGACTTCGCCGATCGCTGGACTCTGACGGCCGGCATCCGCTACACGGAGGAGACCCGCAGCGGCGCCACCCACAGGTATTTGACCAATGGCTACAAGGGCCCCTTCCTGATGGACAATACGGCGCAGTGTGCCGTCTTGCGCCAGACCTGCATCCCGTTGACCACTTACAGCGCGGACTTCTCGGGCACGACGCCGATGGCGGCGCTGTCCTTCAAGTACAGCGACAACCTGAACCTGTACGCGCGCGTGGCGCGCGGGTTCAAGAGTGGTGGCTTCAGTTCCGAGCTGATCGACCCACGCGTCAACACGCCCTACAAGCCCGAGTTCTCGACCAACTACGAGATCGGCGCCAAGTCGACCCTGTGGGATGGGCGTGCCACTCTCAACGCCACGGTATTCTTCACCGAGATCTCGGATCAGCAGGGCACCATTCTCGTACCCGGCACCACGCAGAACTTCCTGCAGAATGCGGGCGAGAGCGAACGCAAGGGCTTCGAACTCGAAACCCGGGTGCGGGTGGCGGATGGCTGGACGTTCGGCCTCAACTACGGCTATCTCGATGCGAAGTACAAGAAGTACCTCGACAACTCGTTCGCGCCGGGACGCCCGGTCATCGACACGGCGAGCAACCGTCTGCCGGGCTTTGCACCGGAAAACACGATCGGTGCGAACCTGGATGGTCGGCTGTTCCAGTCTGAGTACGGCGATTTGCGCCTGATCGTCGACTACAGCTACGTCGACAGCTTCTACCTGTACGCCGTGAACAAGACTCTGGCGTCGCCGAACGCCGGCGGCTCCTATACGGCGGCTGCAGACGGGATTCCGGCCAGCAACCTGACCAATGTGCGCCTGTTGTTCTCGGACATCCCGGCGGGCCCCGGCCATCTGAACTTGTCGCTGCTCGTCAGGAACGTGACCGACGAGGACAAGATGAACCAGGGCATCGACTTCAGCATGTACCGCACTGCCAACTGGCAGGAGCCGCGGACCTGGCTGGTGACTGCCGGCTACAAGTGGTAAGCACCCACTGATCAGCCACTCTGCAAGGGGCGCCGGTATCTGCCGGCGCCCCTTTTTCTTTGACGGCACTATTTCGTGACAGTGACCTGACGGGTCGGAGGCTGGCTCGCCAGCATGATCATCGCTTCGAGCGCGCGCGCCCGCTGCGCCTCCGAAAGCAGGAGCCGTCGATGACGGCCCCGCTCCCGCGGAGTGAATCCGGATCTGCCACCCTCCAGCACCTCGACGGTCCCGGCAGCGGACAGCGTGAAATAACCGGCTTCAGGGCGTGCGGCATACAGCACGGATGTCAGGTCGTAGGTGGCGTGATCGTGGGGTGACCCTGGAGTGTTTGAAAGACTGCGATAGAACGACGCGGCGTATCGGTACGTCTCGGCTATCGGATGATGATCGACGTAATTGAAATAGCTGTCGATCGCGGATTGGGGAAAGAGCATGCGGGCACCGACCTCGCTGCCACTGACCACAATGGGCGTTGGCCATTGCCCGAAGACTTTGCGGGCGGCCGGCACATCCAGTTCCAGGTTGAATTCCTGCACTCCAGTTGCCGCAAAATTTCCGGCCATGACGGACAGGACCCGCACCTTCTGACCGACAAGGACTCGGCCATCCGAAGGGCTGGCGCCATCCGGCTGGCTGTCGAGCAACCGCGCCAGATTGCTCAGATAGCCGACGCCGATCATGACGACACTCTGGTCGGGCTGCCTTGCCAGCACTCTTCGAAGGAGCGTTGCCGCATCTTCGTGATCCCGGGCAGCCGGCGCATCGCGCGCGATGTACTCGGTGTAGTTGATTCCATTTGGCGATGGCAAGTACTTGCCATACCGTGAGTCCTCGAGAACCTGCGGCGTTATGCCGCCTGACACCACGCCAACGGGAATTTCTCCACGGCCATAGAACGTATTGATCAGATCCACGAACCGCGCCGCCCACTCTGTTTCCGTGCTGATCGTCACCGCAAGAAGCTCGATCTCTCCACGGCTCTCGAGGGCGTGCAGCATGGCGAGCGCCAGCGCATCGTCGATGTCAGCATACATGTCGGTATCGAAGATGACTTTGACCGGTCCCGTCCTGTTCCAGGACGGGTCGGCTGCCGCAACCGGGAGAACGGCCAGGGCATTCAAGGCCATTGCCGTGATGACTGCAAGTCCCGAACTGCGCATCACCGTGTTCTCCGGCGCGTAAACGCGGATCGGCTACAGCGCCGCGATGACCTCGGGCGGCGCCTGCACCAGTTCGATCAGCACCCCTTCGCCGCTGACCGGAAACTGGTCGTTACCCTTGGGGTGCACGAAACAGATATCGTGACCCGCTGCGCCGCGGCGGATGCCACCCGGCGCGAACCGCAGCCCCCGCGCGGTGAGCCACTCCACCGCCTTCGGCAGGTCATCGACCCAGAGCCCGATGTGGTTCAGTGGCGTCTGATGCACCGCAGGCTTGCCATTCGGGTCGAGCGGCTCCATGAGGTCGACCTCCACCCTTCCTGGCCCCATTCCGAGGCTGCAAATGTCTTCGTCCACGTTCTCGCGCTCGGAGCGGAACGTGCCGGTCAGCTCGAGCCCGAACAGGTCCACCCACAAAGTGCGCAGGCGTGCCTTGCTCGGCCCGCCGATTGCGATCTGCTGGACGCCAAGAATCCGAAAAGGTCGTTTGCCTGTGTTGCTCATGAGTGTTCGAACCTGTCCAGCAAGTCGCGGGCCGCAGCCGATGGAGCCACGCGCGCCTCGCCGACGTCCTGCAAGACGCCGGGCAGCGCGGCTGTCACGGCGGGGTGCGCATGAAAATCCGCGAGCAGGCGCGCGCGGATGTTGTCCCACATCCAGGACAGCGCCTGGCCACGCCGGCGCTGTCCGAAGGCGCCGCTCGCGCGCCGCTCGTCGAGAACCCGCCCGACGGCGGTCCAGAAGTCCGCGATGCCCTCGCCCTTCAACGCGCTCAGCTGCATGACGGGCGGCTGGGTGCCTCCGCGGCCGTGCAGCGCAAAGCTGCGCAGCGCGCTCGTGATCATCGCGCGGGTGCGCGCGGCCGCATCGGCATCGAGGTCGGCCTTGTTGACGACGATCACGTCGGCCACCTCCATCACGCCGCGCTTGATCGCCTGCAGCTCATCGCCAGCATTCGGCAGCTGCAGCAACACGAACAGATCGGTCATGCCGGCCACCGTGATCTCGCTCTGGCCGACGCCCACCGTTTCCACGATCACCGCATCGAATCCCGCGGCCTCGCACACCAGCATGGCCTCGCGCGTCTTCTCCGCCACGCCGCCGAGCGTGCCGCTCGATGGACTCGGGCGAATGTAGGCCTGCGGTTGAACGGACAGGCGCTCCATGCGCGTCTTGTCGCCCAGGATCGAGCCGCCCGAGAGGCTCGATGAAGGATCGACGGCCAACACCGCAACGCGGTGGCCGCGCTGGATCAGATACAGACCGAGCGCTTCGATGAAGGTCGACTTGCCGGCCCCCGGGACTCCGGAGATGCCCAGCCTCACGGATTGCCCGGTCGACGCCAGCAGCGCATTCAGGAGTGCGTCGGCACGCACCCGATCATCGGCGCGCGTCGATTCGAGAAGCGTAATCGCCTTGGCGAGCGCTCGCCGCTCGCCGCGCCGCACCCCCTCCGCCAGAGCCAGATCTTCCGGAGACAGACTCACGGACGCCGCTTGAGGTGGGCCTTGATCTGCTCGAGCACGTCCTTCGCGCTCACCGGCACTGCGGTGCCGGGACCGTAGATTCCCTTCACACCGGCTTCATGCAGAAAGTCGTAGTCCTGCTGCGGGACGACGCCGCCGACGAACACGATGATGTCCCCGCCGCCCTGTGCCTTGAGACTTTCAATGATCGCCGGCACCAGGGTCTTGTGACCCGCGGCGAGCGTCGACACGCCGACCGCGTGGACGTCGTTCTCGATGGCATGGCGCGCGCATTCGTCGGCCGTCTGGAACAGCGGGCCGATATCCACGTCGAAGCCCAGATCCGCGAAGGCGGTCGCGACCACTTTGGCGCCGCGATCGTGACCGTCCTGGCCGAGCTTGGCGATCATCACGCGCGGCCTGCGACCGTGCTCGACCGCAAACGCGTCGATCTCGCCCTTCAGCTTCTGCCATCCTTCGGGGCTTGCATAGGCCGCCGCGTACACGCCGGTCACCTTCTGCATTTCGGCCCGATGCCGTCCGAACACTTTCTCGAGCGCATCGCTCACCTCACCGATCGTGGCACGCAAACGGACGGCATTCACCGTCAGTTCGAGCAGGTTGCCAGTACCGCTTCTCGCAGATTCCGTCAGCGCCTGCAAGGCTGCCTGCACGGCTTTGCCGTCGCGCCCGGCACGCACCGCGGCCAGGCGCTTGATCTGGTTCTCGCGCACGGCATGGTTGTCGACCTCGAGGATCTCGATCGGCTCGTTCGAGGGCGGCGGGTACTTGTTGACGCCGACGATCACGTCGGCACCCGAGTCAATGCGCGCCTGCTTCTGCGCCGCGCTCGCCTCGATCTTGAGCTTCGCCCAACCGGTCTCCACCGCGCGGGTCATGCCGCCCATCGCATCGACCTCGGCAATGATCTCCGACGCCTTGTCCGCCATCTGGCTGGTGAGGCTCTCCATCATGTAGCTGCCGGCCCAAGGGTCGATGACGCCCGTGATGTGCGTCTCCTCCTGGATGATCAACTGCGTGTTGCGCGCGATCCGGGCGCTGAAATCAGTGGGCAGCGCGATCGCCTCGTCGAGTGCATTGGTGTGCAGGCTCTGCGTGCCGCCAAAAACGGCTGCCATCGCCTCGATCGTCGTGCGCACGACATTGTTGTAGGGATCCTGCTCCGTGAGGCTCCAGCCCGAGGTCTGGCAGTGCGCCCGCAGCATCAGACTCTTGTCCTTGCGCGCACCGAAACCCTTCATGATCCGGTACCACAGCAGGCGCGCGGCGCGCATCTTGGCGATCTCGAGATGGAAGTTCATGCCGATCCCCCAGAAGAAGGACAGGCGGCCGGCGAACTCATCGACATCGAGGCCGCGTTCGATCGCGGCCTTCACGTATTCCTTGCCGTCGGCGAGCGTGAAGGCGAGTTCGAGCGCCTGGTTCGCCCCCGCTTCCTGCATGTGATAGCCGGATATGCTGATCGAATTGAACTTCGGCATGTTGCGCGCACAAAAGGCGATGATGTCGCCGACGATGCGCATGCTGGGCTCGGGCGGGTAGATGTACGTGTTGCGAACCATGAACTCCTTGAGGATGTCGTTCTGGATGGTCCCGGACAGCGCACCCTGCGCCACACCCTGCTCTTCAGCCGCCACGATGTAACCAGCAAGGATCGGCAGCACCGCGCCGTTCATCGTCATCGACACGCTCACTTTGTCGAGCGGGATGCCATCGAAGAGGATCTTCATGTCCTCGACGCTGTCGATCGCAACACCCGCCTTGCCGACATCACCCGTGACACGCGGGTGGTCGCTGTCATAGCCACGGTGGGTGGCGAGATCAAAGGCGACACTCACGCCCTGCCCGCCCGCAGCCAGCGCGCGCCGATAAAACGCGTTGCTCTCCTCCGCAGTGGAAAACCCTGCATACTGACGGATCGTCCAGGGCCGCACCGCATACATGGTGGCCTGCGGGCCGCGAACGTAAGGCGCGAACCCCGGCAGGGTATCGGCCAATGGGAGCCGGGCCGTGTCGGCGGCCGTGTACAAGGGCTTGACGACCAAGCCTTCCGGCGTATGCCAGTTCAGATTGTTGACGTCACCACCAGGTGCTGACTTTGTGGCTGCGGCACGCCAAGCATCGAGTTGCGCGGAATCAGGCAGGGAATCTTCTCGGTTCATTGGTCGATTATAGACAAATGTGGTCGTTGTATTGTTCGCGACGGGGTGAGCCACTTTGCAGCAGTCTTTGAACTTTTCTGCCATTGCCGCCCTCATCGCCCAGACGGAAACTGTGCTACATCACCAGAGAGGATGACGAGCCATGCAGAAGCGACTCCCCCCGCGCAAGGTTCTCTACGGCGGTGCCATGCTCGATCAGAAAGAGATCGACGCCGTGGTCAAGGTCATGCAGAAGGGCATGGCCGTTGGCAAGCAGGTGCAGACGTTCGAGAAGCGCTGCGCCGAAGTCATGGGCCACAAGTATGGCGTGATGGTCAATTCGGGCTCCTCGGCGCTCATGCTCGCGATGCGCATGCTGAACCTCCCCAAGGGCTCGGAAGTGATCACGCCCGTGCTCACCTTCTCCACCGACGTGGCCTCCATCGTGCACGCCGGCTACGTACCGGTTTTCGTCGATGTGGAACTCGATACCTACCAGATCGACATCGGGCGCATCGAACGCATGATCGGCCCGAACACTCGGGCGATGCTCGTGCCGAATCTCGTGGGCGGCACACCTGATTGGGATCGGCTGCGGGCACTCGCTGACAAGCACAAGCTCAAACTCGTCGAGGATAGCTGCGACACGCTCGGCGGGACTCTTCGCGGCACGAAAACGGGGCTGCGCGCCGATATCTCGGTGACCAGCTTCTCGATCTTTCACATCATCACCTGCCTCGGCAACGGCGGCCTCGTCGCCGTCGATGACGAGAAGCTATGGGATTGGGGCCTGATGGCCCGCTGCTGGGGTCGCTCCTCCGAGAAATTCATGCACGGCACGCGCGTGAAGGACAGCGACGGGCGCTTTCTCGAGGATCTCGACGGCATTCCCTACGACGGCATGTTCATCTTCGAGGATGTCGCCTATGGCTTCATCCCGAACGAGGCGGGCGCGGCCTTCGGCCACGAGCAGCTCAACAAGCTCGACATGTTCTGGAAGCTGCGCGATCGCAACTTCCAGAGTCACCGCCGCTTCCTCGACAAGCATCCGGACCTTTTCATCCCCGCACGCCTCCTGTCCGAAGTCGAGACCACCTGGATCTGCTACCCCGTGCAGCTGCGCCCCGAGACAGGCTGGAGCCGCCGTTCCCTGCAGGTGCATCTGGAAGATGCCGGCATCATGACGCGCGTGATCTTCTCCGGAAACATCACCCGTCACCCGATGATGAAAGGTGTCACCTACCGTAATGATCCGGAAGGCTACCGCAACGCCGACCAGATCATGGAGCAGGGCCTGATGCTGCCCTGCCATCCGACGATGACGGAAGAAGACTGCAGTTATCTTTATCAGACCATCGAGGACTGGATCGCTCTGCAACGCAACCAGAAAACCGCCGCCGGCTGACCACCATGGAATTGCGTCGACTCGGCCGGACAGACCTGCGCGTCTCGGTGGTGGGACTCGGCGGCAACAACTTCGGCTGGAAAGCCGATCTTGCCGGCACGCGCTCGATCATCGACCGGGCACTCGCCTGCGGCGTCAACTTTCTCGACACCGCCGACAGCTACGGCCCCTCGGAAGACTTCATCGGCGAGATCCTGGGCGAGCGGCGCAAGAACGTGGTGCTCGCCACCAAGTTCGGCTCGCCCATGGACACGGAAGGTCGGAAGAAGGGGGCCGGGCGCGCCTACCTCATGACGGCCGTCGAATCGAGCCTGCGCCGCCTGCGGACCGACTGGATCGATCTCTATCAGCTGCACTATCCCGATCCGGCGACGCCGATCGAGGAGACGTTGCGCGCGCTCGAGGATCTCATCACCCAGGGCAAGGTGCGCGCCATCGGGTGCTCGAACCTCTCGGCCGCGCAGCTCGGCGACGCGCAGGAGACTGCAAAGCGGAATGGGCTGACCGGCTTCGCATCTACCCAGAACGAATGCAGCCTGCTCGTGCGGAATGTCGCAAGCGAACTTGGCCCACAGATTGCGAAGTACGAGCTGGCGCTCCTGCCCTACTTCCCGCTCGCCAACGGGTTGCTGACCGGCAAATACAAGCCCGGGCAGGCGGCACCGGCCGGTTCACGCCTTGCCGATGCACCCCCGTTCTTCGACAGCTACCGCGACGCTGCAAAGTGGGAGATGGCCGCGAAGCTCGAGGCCTTTGCCATCGCGCGCGGCCATACACTCCTCGAGCTCGCATTCTCGTGGCTCGCTGCGCAGCCGGGCGTCGCAAGTGTCATCGCCGGCGCGAGCGGGCCTGAGCAGATAGCACAGAATGCGGGTGCGGCGGGCTGGATACTCACGAGCGCCGAGCTGGCCTAGGTCGACCGCATGACCAGGCTGGCGCAGTGAATGGGAAGAACCGCTTCGACTATGTGATCGCCGGCGGCGGCTCGGCGGGTTGTGTCCTCGCCCAGCGTCTCTCGGCCGATCCGGCGCTGCGGATACTGCTCGTCGAGGCCGGCGGGCGGGACCGCAGCCCCTTGATCAGTGCCCCGGGTGGGCTGCTGCCCATCATGCTCTCGGGCGCCTACTCCTGGCGCTATAGCTCGGCACCGCAGCGGCATCTCAATGATCGCGTGCTCTATCTTCCTCGCGGCAAAGTGCTCGGGGGTGGATCCTCCATCAATGGCATGGTCTACGATCGGGGCTCGGCGCGCGACTTCGACCGCTGGAGCGAGCTCGGCAACAAGGGCTGGTCATACGCCGAGGTGCTGCCCTACTTCCGTCGTGCCGAGACTTACGAGCCGGGTGCGAACGACTACCACGGCGACAATGGCCCGATACACGTCAGCCGCCCGCAGGTGAAACACCCGCTCGCCCGCGCCTTCGTCGAGGCAGGCGTGCAGGCCGGCTACCCGCACAATGACGATACCAACGGTGCCTCCCGCGAAGGCTTCGGGCCGGTCGATGTCACGGTGCGCCGCGGCCGGCGCTCGAGCACGTCTTCCGCCTGTCTGCGTCCCGTGATGAACCGTCCGAATCTCTCGGTGATCACCGGCGCACACGTGACGCGCATCCTGTTCGAGGGCCGACGCGCGGTCGGGCTCAGCTATCGCAAGGGCGACAGGGAACACACCGTCCGCGCGCAGCGCGAAGTGATCCTCTCGGCCGGCGCGATCAATTCGCCGCAGATCCTGATGCTCTCCGGCGTCGGGCCCGCGGATCATCTGCGCGCGCACGGAATCGAGCCGCTCCTCGACCTGCCGGGCGTCGGCGGCAATCTGCAGGATCACCTCGCCATCACGGTCAAGCACCGTTGTCTGCAGCCGATCTCGATGCTCAAGTACTTCAGCCCGCTGAAAGGTGCCGCAGCGCTCGGCCAGTACCTGCTGTTGCGCAAGGGGCCGCTCGCCGATCCAGGCATGGAAGCGGCGGGCTTCGTGAAGTCGGAGACCTGCGAGCCCGAACCCGACATCAAGCTGCTGTTCGTCATGGCGCTCTACCGCAACCACGGTCGCGAAGTCATTCCCGAACACGGTTTCTACGCACACATCAACTGCCTGCGCCCCGAGAGCCGCGGCACGGTGCGGCTCGCCTCGGCCGATCCGGCCGCAGCACCCCTCATCGACCAGAACTATCTGGCCGAGCCGCAGGATCTCAGGATCATGCGCCGTGGCGTGCAGATCGCCCGCGAGATCTTTGCCCAGCGCGCCTTTAATCCCTATCGAGGCGACGAAATCGAGCCCGGGCCAGCCACCCTGAGTGATGCCGACATCGATGCCTTCATCCGCTCGCACGCCGATGCCGACTATCACAGCGTCGGCACGGCGCGCATGGGTCAGGATATGCAGGCCGTCGTGGACGAGCGGTTGCGCGTGCGCGGCGTCGAGGGCCTGCGCGTGGTCGACGCATCCATCATGCCGAGGATCGTCGGCGCCAACACCAACATGGCCGTCATCATGATTGCGGAGAAGGCCGCCGACATGATCCTGAATCGCCCCGCCCTGCCGCGCACCGAACCCGGTCTCGACGATGCCGCCTGATCAGCAGTCCATGAAAGCTGCGATGCAGGCCTATGTCGATGGCCTCAATCGCGGCGATGCGGAAGCTGTGATCGCGCTATTCGCGGTCGATGCGGTCATCGAGGATCCGGTCGGCACTGAGCCGAAGCAGGGCCAGGCGATCCGCGGCTGGTTCCGTCAGGCCGTCGCGATGAAGGCGCAGCTCGCGCTCGCGACTCCCATTCGTGGTTCGCACGGCAATGCAGCAGCAATGGCCTTCACCGTGACCACCGAATGGGAAGGCCGCAGCGTGCGCATCCGTTCGCTCGACGTGTGCACTTTCGACGAGGCGGGCCGCATCACTCGCCTCGAGGGATACTGGGGTCCGGACGACGTCGGGAGCTGAGAGGAGATTGTCATGCGTGGCTTGAGGGGCAAGGTCGCCGTGATCGCCGGCGGCGGCAGTGGCATCGGCGCGGCCACCGCCCGACGGCTGGCCGAGGAAGGTGCGCAGGTCGTGATCGGAGACCTGTTCGCCGACGCCGCCCGATCGGTCGCAAGCAGTATCGAGTCGACGGGCGGACGGGCGACCGGCCTCGCCTTCGATGTAAGGGATACGACATCCGTGGCGCGACTCATGCAGACAGCGATGGACGCCTATGGCCGGCTGGACAAACTGCACGTCAATGCCGCCGACATGGGCGCAGTCCGAGAAGACCCCGACGCCGCCGAGGTCTCCTTCGAGCTCTTCGACCGAACCATCGCCGTGAATCTGCGCGGCCATCTACTGTGCACCCAGCAGGCGCTGCCGCATCTGCTGCGCAGCGGCGGCGGCGCGATCGCCTATACGACCTCCGAGTCGGCCTACATCGGCGAGCCGACCCGTGTGGCCTACGCGATGAGCAAGAGCGGCGTGAACGCGCTCATGCGCCATGTCGCTTCCCGCTGGGGCCGCGAAGGCGTGCGCGCCAATGCCGTCGCGCCAGGCTTCACGCTGACCGAGGAGAGCGACCGGCATCTGGCGCCGGGGCTGCGTGCGGAGTTCCTCGCCGGCGTACGCGGCAGGCGTCTGGTTTCGCCGGAGGACGTGGCCGCGGCGGTAGCCTTCCTGCTGTCCGAGGACGCAGCGTCCATCAACGGGCAGGTCATCAGCGTCGATGGCGGGAGGACGATGCGCCCATGACGAACGAGGTCGATCTCATCGCCACCTGCTGGACGATCGCCGGCGATTTTCTCCCGGGCGCCGATCGGACGGCCTGCCCGCTGCCCCTCGAGGAGCGCATCGCGGCCGCGGCGGCTGCCGGCTACACCGGCGTCGGCCTGTGGCATGGCGATCTCGTGCAATTCCTCGG
>CAUJHZ010000034.1 GCA_963205185.1 Planctomycetota bacterium
GGGCGCTGCCGCTGATCACTGGGCGGCGATCGCATTCAGCCATTCAACGGGATATTTCGTTCTGCCCAATGGCCCATGTGGCGGAACCGAGATCGGCCTCTACTACGGCGGCGGATTCCGCGCGACGAGGCCATTCCGAACCGGGCCCGAAGGGCAAGGACAGTTCCACCCTCGCCTTGCATCGGGTGCATGTGGAGGATTCTTGCAGATGATTGTGTACGAAAGCCCGTGCACAACTAGCAACGTCGTGCAGATTCCGTAGGCTCAGTCATAGACCGGCGGGCAACACGGCCCACCGCATACCGCGTCGCCCGCCGGTCAGCGCTTCTCGCCGCACGACCACGTGCGATGCGGCAGCAACCGCTCGGCTCAGCGATCGTCCTTCGGCCCTGAGTTCGACTTCGATGCGCGACTCAGCAGGATCGCATCCACGGCCTGCATGGCCGCGTCCATCACGGCGGCGGCCTGGGCCGGGTTCACCATCAGCGGGTCGGGCACGATGTAGCGCACATCCGTCGGGAACGCATCCAACTGCTCGCGCGGCAGGATCGGGATGTTGTGTGAGTCGCTCTCGTTGAGCAGTTGCTGGCATTCGCTGCTGAGCAGGTACTCGGCGAAGAGGCGGGCGTCGGCGTTGTCGGGCCGGCCGGCCACGAGGCTGACGGTGTTGGGGATGAAGAGCGTGCCGTGCCCGAGCCGGTCGCCGTGGCGCGGATAGACGAGCGCGATCCGATGACCGTTGCGCTGCAGGGCCCAGACGTCATCGGTATCCGTCAAGGCGAGATCGGCCAGGCCCTGCGCGACTTCGCGGGCGGCCTGTGAATTGCCTTTGACGATGCGGATGTCGTTGGCCTTGAGGGCTTCGAGGAATTCGGTGGCCTTGTCCGGGCCCCAGAGCACGAACCACGCGGCGACGTGCCCGCGCGTCGTGCCGTAGTTCGGATCGGCCATGACCACGCGGCCTTTGAAGCGCGGATCGGCCAGGTCGCGCCAGTAGCGCGGCGGGTCCTTGATGCGCTGCGGGTCGTAGGCGACGACGCGCGCGCGGGCGGCCAGGCCGTACCAGCGCCCCTGCGGATCGCGGAAGCTTGCGGGCCAGTTGCGCGTGGCTTCGCTCTCCCACGCCTGGAGCAGCCCCTCGTCGGCGAGTTTCTGCGTCAGAAAGACCTCGCTCGACCAGAACACATCGGCCTGCGGGTTGTCGCGCTCGGCGCGGAGGCGCTCGACGAGGCCGGTGGTCTTGGTGGCCTCGGAGTCGTAGCGCGGCAGGATGAGAATGTCAGGGTGCGCTGCGTTGAACGCGGCGAAGATCTGCTCGGCGTACTGCTGATCGGCGCTGGTATAGACCACCACGGTGCGCTTGGCGGGCGGGCGGCTGCACGAAGCAGGGGCCAGGGCGCAGAGCAGCGCGATGACGAGCAGCGCCAGGCGGGAGGCGCATGACGGCGTGGGGACGCTCCTGTGCACGCCGGATCATACGGTCCTGGCGGGGGGAGGGCAGCGGCGGCGGTCAGACGATCCAGCCGACGATGGTCAGCAGACCGATCCAGAACACGCAGCTCATGCCGACGACGATTCCTCCGGCGAGCCAGGCGGGGAAGAGGTCGATCGGCTCGGGCCCGGGCTGGAAGTCATCGTCGCCCTGGCCGCCGAATCCGGCGCGGACGGCGTCGTGGAGACAGTCCGCGAATTCGGGCGCGGCGCCGGCCGCCAGGCCGGACATTCGCGCAACGGGTTGGGTGGGAGAGAGATACATGTTGCTCAATTCAATTCGGCGCGATCGGGGCGTCGCTTAAGGTGCTTTCGAAACCGCACTGCCGATAATGAGCCTCGGGCGAAAACCCGAGCCGGCAGCCGGCGGCTATGCTGCGTTTCATGCCAGTGAGATGAATTTCATCGTGGACCGCGAAAACTCGATGAGTCGTGGGTGGAGGCGCTGGTTCGCGATCGCGGCTGTCATGATCTGCGCGCTCGTCGCCGCGGCGCGCCTGACCGGACCGAGTGACCTGCACGACCAGACGCAGGAAAAGACCAGCGCCTACACGACTGATCTGGCTCTGCACGCGGGCGACTGGCGGCGGTGGGTGCTGCCGATGCAGCAGGGCGCCTATCCGGCCACGAAGCCGCCGCTGTACAACTGGCTCGCGACGCCGTTGGTGCAACTGACGCAGGGTCGATGGGAGTGGCCGCACCGTTTGCCGAGTCTGCTGGCGTACCTCGCGGTGTGCGCCGTGCTGTGGCGCCTTGGCGATCGCATCGATCCCAAGGGCCTGACCGGGCCGCTGGCCGCGATGATCCTCGCGTCGAACTACGCGTGGTTCAAACTCAGCGTCCTCGTGCGGCCGGACACGCTGCTGTCGATGTGGCTCGTGCTGGGCTGGATCGGCGCGACGGCGGTGGTCGGCAACGCGGCGGGCGCAGCAAAGCGCAACCGGTGGAGAGCGGTGATCTGGATCGCGTGCGCACTGGCGGCGCTGACCAAGGGTCCGCCGGCGCTGCTCATTCCGATGTTCATCGTCGTGCTCGGCTGGTTCACGGGCGAGCCGTGCAGCGGCGCTGCAGCGCGGCTTCGGCGCGCGGGCCGGGCGCTGCGGCAGAGCGGCGCGCTATGGGGCCTGCCGCTGGTGCTGGGCGTCACCGCGTGCTGGCTGGGCCTGGTGTGGTGGGTGAGTCCGGATCATCTCTACGACACGCTCATTCGCGAAGAGTTCGTCGATCGCGCGATGGGGACAGGCGCCGAGGGCGTCAAGCACGGGCCGTGGGATCTGATTCGAACGGCGTTGAACATGCCGCTGTACTTCGTGACGCGGTTCCTGCCGTGGTCGATCTTCTTCTTTGGGGCGCTCATCGACCTGCGGCGCGAGGGCGGCGACGAGCACTCTTGGCCCGATGCCGCGATGAACCCCGTGCACGAGTGGATGCGCAGCGGCGTAATTTACACGCTGCTCGTCGTCGTGGCGTTCACGGTCTCGGCGGGCAAGCGGGCGGATTACATCGCGTCGGCGTATGTCTCGGCGTCGCTGGTGACGGCGTGGTGCCTGACGCACCTGGGCTGGAGGCTCGCCGCCCGCCAGCCGGGGCTGGTGCTCGCCGTAGCGGCGCTCACCACGGCAGCGCTGATTGCGCACGAGCGAATCAATGGATATGCCGTGAAGTACCCCCTGGCGGAATCACTCCGGGACTTTGCGCGGCAGGTCCGGCCGGAGATCGAAGCCCAGCCGCATACATTGGAGTTCTATCGCACGGGCGTGGCGCCGCTGCAGGTGATGCTGCATCGCTCGCAGCCGGTGCTCGCTGCGCCGGCTGAACTCGTCGAGGCGATGCGGGGCCACGAGGGAGTCTGGCTGATCGTGGCCGATCGGGGCCTGGACGAGGTGCTCGAGCAGGCAAGGCTGCAGGAGTGGTCGCTCGATCTTCGGGCGAGTTCAACGCCGGCCAGAGGCAGCGAGGCGGCGGCGCCGCTGGAGATGCGCCTCTATCTCGTGCGGCAGGCGGTCGGCCGGGGGCGGTAGCGCCGCGGCGTGCGGCGGACTTGAGGATTTCATGCCCGAGGCGGTGAACCTCCGATAAGTCCGACATCGGTCATCATGGTCGTGATCGATGTCCGGGGCTCAAGGGGCTGCGCGTGCGAACCATCGCGATCATCAACCAGAAGGGCGGCTGCGGCAAGACCACGACCGCGATCAACCTCAGCGCCGCCGCAGCGCGCCGGGGCAAGCGGGTGCTGCTGATCGACCTCGACCCGCAGGGGCACTGCGCGCTGGGGCTGTCGGTGCCGGCGACATCGATCGAGAAGCAGATCGGCGATGCGCTCATGGCCGATCTCAATCGCTCCTTCGACGCCACCGACCTGACATGGCAGGCGGGGGACAATCTTGATCTCATCCCCAGTTCGGTGCGGCTTGCGGCTCTCGAGGCGGTGAGCGGCGGGCTGTCGCGGCTGCCCGATCGGGACCGGCGCCTGGAGCAACTGCTCCGCTGGGTGGCGCCGCGCTATGACCTGTGCGTTCTCGATTGCCCGCCGCACATCGGGCTGCTGACGTTCAACGCGCTGCGGGCCAGCAGCGAGATCATCGTGCCCGTCGAGACGAGTTACTTCGCGCTTCAGGGGGCGGAGAACCAGGTTCGCACGATCGACACGGTGGCGCGGCGGATCGGGCGGTCGCTCTCGGTGGTGCTGCTGCCGACGATGTTCGACGAAGCGGTGCGCCTGTCGCAGGAGATTCTCGAAGAACTCAAGCGGCGCTACGGCCAGAGCGTGGCGCCGATTACGATTCGCTTCTGCGCTTCGCTGCGCGAGGCGGCGAGTTTCGGTCAGCCGATCTTCGAGTATGCGCCCGACTCCACGGGCCGGCGTGACTATGAAGCGCTGGCGCAGTGGGTGGAGACCTATCGCCCGCCGCGACGTACTGAATTCGACGGGATTCCAGTTCACGCGCCGGCCGATCTCGGTTCGCCGGCGGTGGAGACGTGCATCGGGCCGATGTGGCCGCGGCCGATCGCCGAAGGCGGTAATCGCGCCGCGGAACTGGCGCAGCGGGCTCGCTACCTGCTGCAGCGGCGCTGCGAGGCGCAGGCGAGCGAGCAGACGAGTCTGGCCGAGCCCGTGATGCGGCCGGCGCCCGTCGCGCCCGCGCCTGAGGCAGCGCCGATTCCTGCGGTCGAACTGGAGCGCCGGCCGGCGGCAACCGGGTGCCGCATCAGGATGGTCTACCGCGCCGCGCACAGCGCCGAGCGCGTGTTCATCGCGGGCGACTTCAATCAGTGGACGCCGCAGGAAACGCCGATGCGATTCAACGACTCGCAAGGGGAATTTGAGGCGTGGCTCACGCTGCCGCCGGGGCGCTATCGCTATCGCTTTGTCGTGGACGGGCACTGGATCATCGACCCGGATAATCCGCGCACCGAGCCGAGCGCTGCCGGGCAACTGCACAGTCTGCTCACCGTGGCGGAGGATGCTGCGGCGCCGGCGAGAGACCGGGCGGGATGAGCGAGCGGCCGCGACGGGCCAAATGACCATGACGAACTCGAACGTGCCATACTCGCGCGACGCCTACGACGACCTGGCCGATCTTTTTTTGACGGATTCGCACTCGGCGTCGCCGCAGGCCGCGCGCGGCGAATCCGGCCCGGGTGAGCCGCTGCGCTTTCCCGCACGGACTGGCGCAGAAGGCGAAGCGAAGCACGAGTCGCGGCGGCCCAAGGCGCGGGGACGCCTGCTGGCGATGATGCGCGTCAACCTTCCCGTGATTGCAGGCCCGTGGCTGGAGCAGGCGGCGTCTGTTCTGGCGGCTGAACTCGGGCCGGTTGCGCTGCTTCGTGAGCGAGGCTCGCACGTGATGCTCGATCTCATCGCCGGCCGGGCAGGGCAGCAGGCCGTCTCGGCGCTGCGCTCGGATTCGGACCCGGCGACGACGCTCGAGTCGGCAGTGCGGCAACTGCGCGACGTGATGGCGTGCTGGGCGGTCGAGGCCCCGACGCCATCGGCATCCGGCGGGGTCGACTGGTCCCAGTTTGATGAAATTGTGCTGCTCACGGGGGCGGACGAAGCGGCGACGGTGGCCGCCTTTGCGCAGGTCAAGGCGCTGCAGGCCGCGGTGGAGGTCATGCCACGATTGTGCCTCATTGTGGTCGGCAGCGAGGATGATGCGGCCCGGCGAGCGGGCGGCCGCATCGCGCGGGCGTGCGAAGAGTCGCTCGGCTGCGATGTTGAATTGCGGGCGGTGGTGCGCCGCATGCAGCCGGTGCCGATGCGCCATCTCGGGCGGTTCGATCGCGTGCAGGGCAGCGCTGCGCTCATCGCGCGCGTGCTGGTCGAAGCCGGCGCCGCGTCGCGGGCGGTGTCAGTTGAGGCGCCGGCAGCCGCGCGGGCGGAAGTCGTTCAAGGCGCGCCGCCGCGCGTGGCGCTGCGGCCTGCGGCTCTGAGAACCGAAGCCGTTGAAGCTCCCGCGGGCCGGCCGGCTGAACGACCTGTCGTCAAGGTCCCATTCTCAAACGAACCGGCCGTTGCAGCCGCACGCGAGCGAAATCGAAGTGATGGCGCGACGGAGCGGGCCTGCTCCCGGTCGCAGCCGAGCGAACCGAGCGCAGCGCCAACCGTAACGCTGGTCTCTCTGCTCTCTGACCTGCGGCCGCTGGACGCGACGTGCCCGCGGGCGCCGGAGGTCGAACTCGCGTTCGATCAGCAGGGGCGGATGCACGCTCTGGTCGAGGATGACGGCGACGCTTCGCTGCAGCGTCTGATTGCGGCCGGCGATTGGGCGTGCGAACACGGCGATCTGCTCAGGAAGCTGAATCCGTGGCTTTCAGCGAACGGCGAGGCATCGGCGGCGCCGGTGCTGCACCTTTTCACGGCCCGGCCGCGCGAGCGCCGGCTGCTCGCGGACGGCTCGATGCGCGTGCACATCCTGGTGCGCGATTCCGACGGCGCGGTGGTGACGCATCTCGATCTGAACTGAGCAGCCCGGCGCAATGCGCTGCAAAAAAGGAAGCGAGCCGCTCCGTCGAGAGCGGCCCGCGCCGGTGGATGGTCGGTTCAATTACTGGCGATTGATGCGGCCGTCGCGGACTTTGATCTTGTCGAAAATCATCTTTCGGCCTGCGCGCTCGTTCCCGGTTTCGA
This sequence comes from Planctomycetota bacterium, assembly GCA_963205185.1. Classification (GTDB taxonomy): domain Bacteria; phylum Planctomycetota; class Phycisphaerae; order Phycisphaerales; family UBA5793; genus UBA5793. Next base: position 6,623 of record CAUJHZ010000034.1, read on the forward strand.
TGGCGACCGCCTCGATGCCCTGGATGAAGGAGGCGCCGTCGAATTCCACAACGGAGCGCTGATCGAGCGAGATCTGAAGCCGACCATCCCCCCGGGCCGCCAGAACGAGCGTGTAGTTGTGGTTTGGCTCCCAAGTCATGTTGGGTATGGGCTCGTACGCACCGCCGCCCTGACCGTCCGGGACGAGCACGAAGATGCCGCCGCCGGCCGCGAACTTGACGCGCGTGACGACTCGGTTGTTTGTAACGTTCTTGGGTGTGACATACCACGTGACGTCATTGCGATCAAAGCCCAGCAGCATGGTCATGACGTAGTCATCGCCCGTCGGCTGCGGAATGCTGGCGAAGACGGGACTGGAGACCAGCGTCTCGAACCCGAACGCCGCGCCGCGCGAAGTGACGCTGACGCCGACTCTGCGGTCGCCCTGGCCCCAATACGCCACCGATGCCGTGCCGGGGATCGACTGCCAGCCGTGTTGACCGTTGAGTTCGCCCAGCACGAAGGTGCGGGGAGCACTTGGATTGAGACTGAACGGCTCCTCGTAGTAAACCACGAGCGCCGCGTTGGCCGTAGAGGCCACGAGTGCCACGAGGGCGGCGACGACAGCGGTGATGTGCGAATACCTGATCATCTTGCGTTCTCCACTTCTGTGACTGTGGCGCGCCCCTCTCGACGCGCTGCAACCCCCGATTGAACACGCCGACGGCGCGTTACCTGAGCCGATGCGGGTGGCGCATCGGGTGATAGACCGGCCCTTCAGTAGACCCCGCCGCCGCGGAAATGCAAGCCGCAGCGGCAGATTTGCGGCGGATCACGCGCTTTTCCCTGCGTTTTCCGCAGATCCTGCCGTGTCTTACCAGATCATATACGTCATCCGGCCCCGATCCGGTTGCCGAATTCCCCGCGTTCGAAAAGATGAATCCGATCGAGGTCGATTCGCAGGCTCTCGCGGCTGCCAGGCTTGACAGCCGCCGTGGCATCCACGCGGGCAACCAGCCGCCGCCGGGCCGGGCTGGCCAGAAACAGGTCCATGCGGTCGCCGAGGGGCTCGACCACCTGCACCTCGAGTTGGACGGCCGCCGCGTGGCCGTTGTCCGCCGCCTTCGCGGCGAGGCTGAACGCTTCAGGCCGTACGCCGAGCACAACCTGGTTTCCCGCGAGCCGTTGCGCCGCGGCCGCGAGCCGCTCGGGCAGGGGCAAGCGGATGCCGCCCTGCTCGGCTGCCCACAGCCGCCCCTGCTCGGACTCGATGCGCACGTCGATAAAGTTCATGGGAGGCATGCCAAGGAACCCGGCGACGAAGCGGTTGGCGGGCTCGCGGTAGACCTCCAGCGGCGTGCCCACCTGCTGCACCACGCCCTGGCTCATGATGACCACCCGATCGCCCAGCGTCATCGCCTCTTCCTGATCGTGGGTGACGTAGATGGTGGTGGTCCTGAGGCGCTGGTGCAGGGCTTTGAGTTCAGCGCGGGTTTCGACGCGCAGTTTGGCGTCCAGATTGGAAAGTGGCTCGTCAAAGAGGAAGGCCTTGGGTTCCCGGACGATGGCCCGGCCCACCGCCACGCGTTGCCGCTGACCGCCAGAGAGTTGGCGGGGTTTGCGGTCGAGCAGATTCTCGATGCCGAGGATCCGGGCCGTCTCGTGCACCTTGCGATCGATTTCAGCGCGGGGCACTCGCCGGAGTTTGAGCGCAAAGGCCATGTTGCGATGCACGGTCATGTGCGGGTAGAGCGCGTAGTTCTGAAACACCATGGCGATGTCGCGGTCTTTGGGATGCACGTCGTTGACGACGCGTCCGGCGATGCTGACCGTGCCGGAGGTGATCGATTCCAGGCCGGCGACCATGCGCAGGGTGGTGGACTTGCCGCAGCCTGAGGGTCCGACGAGCACGACGAACTCGCCGTCGGCGATGTGGAGGCTGACGTCATCGACGGCGCGGACCGGGCCGGGGTAATCCTTGCAGATGTGGCTCAGGACCACTTCGGCCATTGCGCCGTTTCTCCTCGTGCAGCGGCCGCGCGCCTCGATGCACCGGCTGCGAGCATAGTAGTCGCGGCGCGACGACGCGGAGCGCCGTTACCCAATCGGCGCAACCGGCACGGTTTGCCGCGCGAGGCTCATCGAGTCCGAGAGTTGCGCCCTCGGCGGGCCGACATCACTGGCAGCAGGGGGTGGATGCCATGCAACAGAGCAAGCCGTCGAAGAACTTCGATCAGATCAAGCCCTTCCTTCGCATGCTCGAAGGATCGATCGACGACGCCCGCAAGCGCCGCCTGGGGCACGATACGGTCCCGCCGGCGCCCGGCACGGCCGGCCGCACTGCCGCAGCGCCGGCAAACGCCGCGCAGCCGGGTCCGGGGAACCCGATTCCCATGCCGGCCAACCACGCAGCGCCGCCTGCGGCCGGGCCCGAAGCGGACCGACCGCTGCGCGCCACTCCCATCAAGCCCAAGCAGTCGCTGCACCCCACCGGCTTTCGTCCCACGGGCTCCTGATCCGCGGAACGGACGCGAAGCCTGATGGTCCGCAAACGGCGCGTTACGCGCCGCACGTCTTTCCCACGCTCTCAGGTCAGCCCCTGTTCGCAGCGTCAATGGTTGCAATGGCTTATGCCACTTCGGCCGCTGGTCGAACTGGATCTGCAGTGCAGCGCCCCGGGCCAATGGCGCCATCGACTCGGGAGCCGGTTCTGAATCGGGTGATGGGAAAGTGAAGGATGTGGTCATGTCAGGTCCCAATATCATCAACCCGAATCTCGCGGTACTCGATCGGCTGGGTGAAACGGCCGTCGTGACGCTGACGATCGAGGTCCTCTCGGGCGACGAGACGGCCCTGATGCTCCGCGAACTGCTCACCAGCGTGTACCAGCAGGGCAACAAGCACTTCATCCTCGACCTGCAGAACGTGTCCTCCATGGACTCGGTCTGCGTTGGGGTGCTGGTGGAGATGCTCACGCAAATGCAGCAGACGCGCGGCGGCGGCCGCATCGCCCTGGTGAACGCTGACGGCAATGTGGCGTACCTTTTCCGAATCACGCGGCTCGATCGGGTGTTCCCGATCTGCCGCGACGTGATGACCGCGCTCACCGCCGTCGAGCACGCCAGCGCCGCATGAACCGGCGCGGCGAAGCATGGGCCGACTGAATCGGACCCGATTTCTCAAGCGTCTCGGCCGAGCGTATTCGATGCGCCGCAGCGCGATGGTGAGACGGTCGACCTCTCTCTTTGCCGCGCCGCAAGCCACGCTGAGCCGGTAATCCGCCCGGGAGCCCCGGGGTGAGATGCTCGATCTGAAGTGGTTGTGCCGCACCCGCTTGAGCGCTGCGCAGGATCAGAGCGCGGGCAAGTCCTGAAGCGTCAGGCGCTTGCTGCGCGTCGCGATCGGCGGCGCCGCGCGCACGGCGAATCAGGCAAACTGCACCAATGGCGTGATGACTTGACTGAAGCATGATTGCTTCTAGCGGGGCGGCGCGATCGGCCTCGCCGAGCCGTCGTCTGCACGACGACTCATCAGCCAGTTCGGACGCTCACCCCTAGCGCGCGTCGCGTCGGACGAGTGAGCGCACTACACCACCCGCGCGGTGGCCACGGCCCCGCAAGGGCGCGGAAAACGCAAGAAGGGATGTGCGATCATGAGAAGCAGTATCTGGAAAGTGGCGGCAGGCGCTGCAGGCGTTCTGTCGCTGGTCCTCGCCACAGCGTGTGAGACGACGGACGATTCGCAAACGCGCCAGGAGCCCGCCAAACCTGTCGTGCAGGAGCAGCAGGTCGCGCGGGCTGAACCGACGCCGCCGCCCGCAGCGCCGGAGGCGCCTCCGGTCGCGGCGCGCGCGGCGCCGCAATGGTGGCCGACGATGAAAAACGATCGGACGATGCACTGGACGGCCATGTGCTTCCCGACCGGCGATCCGCTCACCAGCGTGATCGGCGTCGAGAAGGGCTTGCCCACCGAGGCCAGGCTCAATCAGAACTTCAACTACCGGATCCTCGTTACCAATCTGACTGCCAACACGCTCGAGAGCGTCGTGCTCTTTGAAGACTTCGGTCAGAACCTCGAGTACTACGCATCGACGCCGTCCGCTTCGACCGGCGGCGGGCGCATCTCCTGGATGCTCGGCACCATGGCGCCGCGCGAAACGAGGAACATCGTCGTCACCGCCAAACCCGCCGCGGAGGGCACGGTCGGCGCCTGCGCGAGCGTGACCTACGCCACGGCGTTCTGCGCCAATGTGCCGGTGGTCTCGCCGAAACTCAAGATCGTCAAGACCGGTCCGGCTGAGATCGTGCGGTGTGACGAGATCGTCTACAACATCGAGGTGTCGAACGTTGGTACCGGCGCCATCAACAACGTGAGAGTGATCGACACTCTCCCCAAGGGAATGACCACCATCGAAGGTCGCAATGTCTTCGAAGCGGCCGTGGGCACGCTCGCGGCGGGGCAGATGAAGCGCTACTCCTTCCGCGCCGAGGTGGGATCAAAGGGCAAGTTTGAAAACCGCGCGGTCGCGACGGGCGATGGCGATCTGACGGCCGAGTCGGCCCTTGTGTCCGTCATGGCCCGCGAACCCGCCCTGGAGATCGCCGTGTCGGGTCCGAAGGAGAGTTATATCGCCGTGCCGGTGACCTATGAGATCACCGTGACCAACAAGGGCGATGCGGCGGCGGCGGACGCGGTGCTCGAAAGCGCCGTGCCAAACGGCGCTGCGCTCGTCAACGCTTCGAATGGCGCATCGGCGGTCGGCGGCAAGGTCCTCTGGAAGCTCGGCACGATCGCCACCGGCGCGTCGAAGAAGGTTACCGTGACTCTGCGCGGCGATCAGCCCGTCTCGCTCCGCAATCTTGTCACCGCCAAGGCCTACTGCGCCTCGGCTGTGACCGCGACTGCGGATACGGTGGTGCGCGGCATCCCGGCGATTCTGCTCGAGGTCGTGGACCTGTCCGATCCCATCCGCGTCGGTGACAACGTGACGTACCAGATCACGGTCACCAACCAGGGTTCGGCGACGGACCACAACATCCGACTCATCTGCACTCTCGAGGAGAATCAGCAGTTCGTGTCGGTGAGCGGCGCAACGGGCGGCACCGCCGCGGAGGGCGTGATCACCCTGTCGCCGCTGGCGCAACTCGCGCCCAAGGCCCAGGCCGTCTGGACCGTCACGGTCAAGAACGTCACGCCGGGTGATGTCCGCTTCAAAGTGAGGATGCGAAGCGACAACATCACGCGCGATGTCGAAGAGACCGAAGCCACGAACGTGTGGAAGTAACTCACGCGTTCGATGGTTTGAAAGCACCACGCCAGTGCGGCGCCCGGGGTCGAAGACTCCGGGCGCCTTTCGCGTTGCCTTCGCCTCGCCCGGCCGCGCGTCGGCTGGGCTGTTCCCGATCGGTTTCCGAGGTCAGAACGGAGCATCCGCCGCCGGGGCCGCCTTCGCGGGAATGTCCGCCGGTTCCTGCCGGTTATCGTTACGCCGCGGGCCACTGCACTCCGCAGGGGCGGCGGGCGTGAAAGCGAGGACCACGTGGCGGGGATGCGTGTGAACGGAATCGTGGGTGGGTGCGTGCGGGGCGTGGTGCTGCTGCTGGCGGTGATCGCCTCCGCAGCGGCCGTGGCGCCGCCGCCGGTCGAGTCCGCCCGAGGCGATGATCTGAGCCGTGTTCAGGTCTCGGCGTCGAGCGGCGACCTGCTTCGATCAATCGTCCGCCAGATGGGCTTTGACGAGGGCGAAGCGAAGTGGTCGAACCGATCGGCGGAGCTGATCGTGAGCGAGCAACAGTGGCGCACACTCGAGCAACTCGGCTGCGCGGTGCAACTCGTCGAACGCAGCCGGCCGCTGGCGGAGATCATTGCGGAGCGCCAGGCGCAGCTCGACGGCCCGGATTATCCTGACCTCGCCGAAGTGATCACCCAGATGCAGAACGCCGCGGCCCAGTACCCGGCGATTTGCGCGTTTGTCGATCTGACGACTCTTTACAACACGCCGCCCACGTTTGAGGGCCGGCACCTCTACGCCGTGAAGATCTCGGACAACGTGGCGACGGACGAAGATGAGCCGCCGATGCTCATCGTCGGCGCGCATCACGCCCGCGAGATCGTTACGCCGGTCATTTCGCTTCTGGCGATGGACAACCTCCTCAGCGGCTATGCGAGCGACCCGGCGATTCGCGACGTCGTGGACAGCCACGAAATCTGGATTGCGCCGGTGTGGAATCCGGATGGCTACAACCACGTCTTCACCACCAACAACATGTGGCGCAAGAACCGCCGCGTCTTTGCCCAGGGCATCGGCGTCGATCAGAATCGCAATTACCCGCTGGGCTGGGAGCGGCCGTGCGCCGGCACGAATAATCCGGACAGCGAGACTTACAAGGGCCCCAGCGCCGGCTCCGAAGTCGAGACGCAGACGCTCATGACCTGGGCTCGCGATGTGCGCTTCGCCAAAGTGATCGACTATCACTCGTCGGGCCGCGAGACGCTCTACGCCTACAACTGCACGAGCCATCCGTTTGAGAGCTACCTTGAGCAGGAAGCGCTCGGCCTGACGATCGCCTCGGGCTACGTCGATGCGCGCCTGCCCAGCGCTGAAGGCGAGCACTTTCAGTGGCAGGCGGGCAACTTCGGCACGCATGCGTTCCTCATCGAGACGCACACGGAGTTTCAGCCGTCCTACCAGAGCGCACTGGCCGAGGCCAGCCGCGTCTGGCCCGGCATCCTGTGGATGCTCGAACACCATGTGCCGCTCACCGGCCGCGTGACGGAAGCAGGTAGCGGCGATGCGGTGGAGGCGACGATCACGCCGGCGGGCGTGAACTACGTGCTCGGCGAAGGTAACTCGTCGAGCCCCGCCACCGGCCGCTACTACGCCGCCTATGCGCCCGGCTCGTATGACGTGGTCTTCGAAGCGCCGGGCTATCAGTCGCAGGTCGTGCAGGTTGATGTGCAATCCGGCTCGCCGGCAGTCCTCGACGTTGCTCTCAATCGGACTCTCATTTCCTTCGACTTCCCCAGCGGGGTGCCGTCCACGATTCATCCGCGATTTGATCGATTCTCACTGCGCATCGACGAGTCCGAGCCCGGCTCGCTGCAGCCCGGAACGGCTCTGCTGCACTATGGCCCGCCGGGAGGGCCGTTTGAGGCCAACCCGCTCGTGTCGATGGGCGGCGGCAACTGGCTGGCCGTCTTCCCGCTCACGCCCTGCGGCGAGCAAGTCGCCTACTGGCTCAGCGCAGAAGATGTGAACGGCGTGCAGGTCGTCAGCCCTGCGGGCGCACCCGGTGAGACGTATCTGGCGCTCTCCTCGACCGGCGTTCAGACAGTGTTCGAAGACAACTTCGAAACCAGTCGCGGCTGGACCACCGCCGTCAACGGCGCCACTGCGGGCCAGTGGCAGCGCGGCGTGCCGGTGAACGATCCAAACTGGGCTTATGACCCCGAGACCGATGGCGATGGCAGCGGCTCGGCGTTTCTCACGCAGAACGAATCGGGCAACACCGACGTGGACAACGGCGCGGTCCTGCTCACCTCGCCCGTGTTCGATCTTTCCGCAGGCGGCGCGAGCATCAGTTACTACTACTACCTCAATCTCACCAACCAAGACGGCAGCGACCGCCTGCTCGTCGAGGTCTCGAGCAGCGGAACCGGCGGGCCGTGGACGCCCGTCATCGCGCACACCACCAACGGCGGCCTCGCGTGGCGCACGCACACGATTTCCCAGGCCGATCTTGACGCGGCCAACATCACCATGACGGCGAACATGGCCCTGCGCTTCACCGCCAACGACGCAGGAACGCAGTCGATCGTTGAAGCAGGCGTCGATGGGGTCTCCATCACGACTTCGCGCTGCGATCCCTTCCCGGTTCTGGCGGTGGGTCAACTGACCGGCGGGCAATCGGGGCAGTTTGATGTGACCGGCGCGACGCCCAACGAACTCGCGTACCTCGTCTACAGCCTGCGCGGCTACGGGACGACCAACGTGGCGCCTCTGGGCGTCACACTTGATCTCGCCCAACCGGTGCAGGCCGGCACGGCCAAACGAACCGACGGCCAGGGCGCCGCGCGGTGGTCGCTGCCGATCCCCAACGTGCACAACGTGACGGTGTGGTTCCAGGCCGCCCAGCAGGGCCGGACGAGCAACGTGGTGAGGACCGTGGTGCAGTAGGTTGAAACCGTCGGCTGCCGCCTACGGCTATGAGAGATTCTGAGGCCGCGCTTACGGACTCTTCTCGGTCCAGTAGCGCATCACCTTGCCGTCGATGAGTTCGAAGCAGGTGGTGGTGGTTTCTTCTTTGTGGTTCCAGCCGTCGTAGAGGAAGAGGAATTCGCCGCTGCTGCTTTCGCTGCGGCGGTACTCGTAGCGCCAGATTTCGCCTTTCACGCCGTCGCGCTCGAAGGTCTTGCGCGAGGTCGGCGCGCCGAATGCGGCGTCGAGCCACTCGGCGCTGGTCTGGTTGGGCTGAACCTGCGCGAGGCTGGCGCTGGTGATGCGCCGTCCCTGCACGCTGACGGTCTTGTTGCCGCTGACGATGTTGCAGCCGCCCAGCGCTGCGGCGCCAAAGACGACGGCGGCGAGGGCGAATCGACGGGCGAGAGTCAAGGCGGGCATGGGTCCATCTCCTGGCGTCGCGGGCGCAGCGGGCAGAGGTCTCAGCGATCATCGGCAAGGCGGCAACCCGACCTGCACCGCATCATAGGACCGCGCTGCCGCGAGGTTATTCGCCACTACCAGCGGGCGGGACCGATCTCGGCGCAGCGATCGGAAACGGGTCCCAGCGGCTCAGATCGAAGCGCCACCGTCCCGGATCGGGACGCCAGGGCAGCGCGGGGCGCGGGAAGCAGTCGATCGCATCGCTGCCCTCGTGCATTCGCACCAGGCCCAGATCGAGCGCCATGCCGTCGGTCACCGCGCGCGGCAGCGTGATCGTCACCGTCCAGCGGCTGGGCTCGATTGCGGTTGTGACGTCGCGGGAATCGAGCAGGGCGGAGCGCTGCCAGTCGCGCACTGAGCCGTCGGGCAGGACGGTCAGCGCGATGACAGGCTCATCGAACGGGCCGAGCAGGATGGTGAGCGATTCGTAGCCGACCAGCTCGCTCCAGTGGGCGACCGCGTCGGTCGGCCGCGGCGACGGCGGCGCATCACTCGCCGGTTGCGGCAGCGGTTGGGCAAGAGTGCACGAGACCGTCAGTTGCCACTCGTCGGTGTCGGGATGGCGGCGCACGAGCAGCGCCGAAGGCCGCGCGGGGTCGGCCGCTTCAGGCTCGCCGGCGAGCCACGTCGCCAGCGTCCAGCTGCGCCAGCCCACCTCGGCGCCATAGCCCGGCGGCAGCACGAGCGCGGACGGCGCGAGCAGCGCGAGCGTGCGGTTGGTGTCGAGCACGCGCACGATCAGGCGCTCCGATGGCGGGGACGTCTCGCGATGGAGGCGCGCGCGCGCCACGCTGGCGGGCGCGAGGCTCAGGTCGGTAAGCGGCTCGGGCGAATTGGCGAACGACATCGAAGCGATCTGCGCCGCGGCCGAGAGATTGGCGCAGGCCAGTCTGACTTCAAGCCCGGCGTCGGATTCGATCCACGGCGCCGCATCGGGCTGGCTCGACAGCCAGGACTTGATGCGCAGGCGCCACTCTTCATCGCGCGGCGCCTCGGTGAGGCGCGCCAGCAGAATCGCTTCGAGACGGCTGAAATTCGCGTCCCACGCGGGCCAGGCGGCGAAGCGCTCCGGTCCATCCCACGCCGTGCGAATGAGCATGGTCTGGAGTTGCTGCGAGAGCGCTTCGTCAATGGCGGTCAGGTCGCGCAGCGCCGCCATCCACCGCCCGCTGGTCTGCCGGCCGAGGATGCGCACGAGCGAAGTTTCGTCGGTTTCGCCCGCCGCCGCGTCGGGATTGACGTGCCGCCGCCACAGCGCGCGGCGGACCGCTTCCAGTGGCGAGGTAGCGTCGGGCTCGGCCAGATCGCCATCGCGCGCCAGAGGTGCGCTCGATGGCTCATCGGGATCGGGCGTGACGGGCACAAGCACCGCGCGATCGGCGCCGATGTTGATTCCCGCGCCGGGCCAGGCCGGCGGATCGTCGAGCACGATGACGTAGGCGGCAACGGGCATGTCGCTCTCGCCCGGCTCCATTTCGAAGATCTCAGCCGGCGGCGACGCCCACGGCCAGTGCGCATAGCGCAAAACCGATCCGGTCCGGGGTTGATGCGGCCGGGCGCCGAGACGACGCACCGGCAGCGTCACGCTGCTTCCGGCGTCGGTGCGGGCCTGCACGCTCGCGGGGGCGGCGGCCGGCTGGCCGGTCCAGAGCAGGGGGATGAGCAGCGGCCGATCGGGCAGCGTGGCAATGGAGGCTTCGAGCAGCGCGTAATGGCCGGCGGACTCGGCCGGCGCTTCGGTCGGGCGCTCTGTGCCGGACGATTTTCCCGTTTTGCACGCGCTCAGGGCAATGCAGACAAAGCCGCACGACAGCGCAACCGATAACCGCTGTGGCCTCCGCGCAGCGCGAGGCTCGCGGGGCGGACGTGGAGAAGGCGACGGTCTGGAGGATCGTCGGGGCATGGGTGGCGGCGGGCCCTCGTCGGCTTGCCGTGACTTTAGCGCGGGCAGTCGAAGGAAGGGACGAGTCGATCATGGTCACGCCTCAGCCGCAGGGCACGCACCGCTTCGAAATCTATCTTCCCGAAGCGCGGACGGTGGCCGTGGCCGGTACGTTCTGCGAATGGTCGCCCCAGCGCCACCCCATGCAGCGGCGCGGCGACGGCTGGTGGACGGCGGAAATCGAGATCGAGCCCGGCGATCATTCGTTTCAATACGTCGTGGATGATCGCGAGTGGGTCGCGGACTTTGCGGCCAGCGGCGTGGAGCGCAACGGCTTTGGCTGCTGGGTGAGCCGGCTGCACGTCAAGCCGCGCTCGAGCCGGCCGATGCTCGATCGCGAACTCGAAGCGATCGTCGAACTCGTGCGCGAAGCGGCCGACCGCCTGCGCGACCCGGCCCCGCGCCCGCTGGCGTTCCCGCGCTCAGCCGAAGTCGCGGATGACGACGAGCGACTGGTGGCCTGAGTCTTGACTCACCTGCCCGCGCACCGTTCGAACGCCGGAAGATGATGTTCTGCGGATGCCCAGCGCAACCGTTCGAACGCGTCTCGAGCGTCCTGTTGCTCAATGGTCGGCAGCAGCCGATCGTACAGGGCGATGTTCTCTCGCTCCGACTTGGCGGCCACAACACACGCCTCCGAGCGCGTGGCCGGCACTTCGAATTCGAATGAACCATACGGGTTGGCCGGCGCCTGCACGCCATACTTTTCCAGCAGCGGGGTCAGCAACATCTGATGACGGCGCTCGGCCTGGACAATGTTGACGAACGGTCTGACCTCACCCATGGAGGAGATGATCGCTGCATACAACGCCTCGGCGCGGCGTTCGTCGTCCAGAGCGGCGAGCAGTGCCAGTTGCGTGGGTTCGTCGAGCATCGCCACGCGCTGCGCGTCGGCAGATTCGCTCAGTGCCGTGGAGCTTGTGTTCTGGCTGCTGCACGACATGCTGACGCCGGTCGCCAAGGTCAGCATCGCAGCGTGGCGGAAGAGGGATCTCATTGAAGTCGCTTTCCGGTTCATGGCTCACTTCCCGTCGAGTGATGGCTGGCGGCGCGTGGCCGCTTGTGGTGTGTTCGCTGGCGCTACCTGAGTGTCACCCGACTTACCTCGCGCGGCCACGGGGAATCTCCCCCCGGATCTGTGGAGCGTGAAATCAGCGGCACCGCCTTTCCGAACGCATCCTCCGGCGGTGCATCGAGTCTTCGGGTCGGCGCGTTTGTCGGCAGGGCTCACGAAGTTCACAGCGCGTCCCAAGAGCCGTGTTTTCGGACAGGTCGTCTCCCGCGGAGGCGCGAAGAGTCTACGACGGATAGGATTGCTCCGATAGGGCAGCAGGTCGTGTGCTTGGGGGGCCATCAATGGCTTCGGAAATGGCTCAATCGTCCGCAACGGCGGAGCGTCGAGTCGAAGATCTCATCTTCGTCGGCTTCAACTCGCGCGTGGCGGCGCTGGATCGCTACAGCGGCGAACTCGTCTGGCAGTGGAAGAGCCCCAAGGGCAGCGGGTTTGTGTCGCTGCTGCTCGACGGCGACCGATTGATTGCATCAGTGAACGGCTACACGTACTGCCTCGAACCGCTCTTCGGCCAGCAGGTCTGGGCGAATCCGCTGCGCGGCTTTGGGGTTGGCGTGCCCTCGCTGGCGAGCGTGCGCGGCATGACGGGCGCCAGCGGCATGGGCGCCCGCGCCGCGCAGCAGCAGCACGCCGCCGCAGCGGCCGCGGCGGGGTAGTGCACAGGAGAGCTCCACATGGGCGAGTCGGACATTCCGGATTTCAAACCGATGACTCCGCCGCCCGGGCCGGGCGAGGATGGACTGCGTGCGGCAGGCGAGGTGCGCGTGCCGCCCGTGGGCACGGCCCCGCCGACGTATCGGCCCTATTACGAGCGGCCGCAGGAGTCGGCGTGGCCGAAGGTGATCGGCATCATCTGCATCGTGTTCGGCTCGCTGGGTTCGCTCGGCGGGTTCTGCGGGGCGCTGGGCAGCCTGCTGCAGGGTTTCATCGGCAGAGTCGCGCAGAACGCCGGGCAGTCGCAGGAGACGCTGGAAGCGATGGCCCGGTACACGCCGTACACCGCAGCAGCCAACATACTTGGGCTGGGCGTGGCGGTCGTGCTGCTCGTGGGCGGCATCGGGCTGGTCAAACGCCTGCGCTGGTCGCGCGCAGCACTGCTGCACTGGTCGTGGATGAAGATGCTGGTGGCCATCTTGGTCGGCGTACTGGGATACCTGATGCAGCAGGCCCAGTTCGAGGCGATGCAGAACGATCCCAACTTCTCCGGGCAGATGCCGGCGATGTTCGGATCTTTCATGCGCGCTGCCGGCGCCGTCGGGTTGGTCCTGCAGATCGTCTGGTCCTGGGCCCTGCCGATCTTCACGCTCATCTGGTTCAACCGGCGGCCGATTCGCGAAGAGGTGAGCCAATGGGGTTGATTGCAGCGGGCGGAGCGGCGCGATGAACTGCAAGACGTGCGGCTATGCGCTGTGGAACCTCCGCGCCCGCGTGTGCCCGGAGTGCGGCCAAGGCTTCAGCCCGGCGGATTTCGAATTCGCGCCTACGAGCGTCAAGTTCTGCTGCCCGCACTGCAATCAGGAGTACTACGGCACCGATGCCCGCGGCCACCTCGTGCCGCGCGAGTTTGAATGCGTGACGTGCACGAAGCCCATCACCATGGATGAGATGGTGGTGCTGCCCGCGCAGGGCCTGCGCGAAGCGGACACGGCGCCCTACCAGGTGCCGTGGCTCGTGCGGCTCGACAAGGGGCGCCTGAGCGCGTGGTTCCGCACGGTGGGGTGGGGTTTCGGCATGTCGCCGCAGGTCGGGCGGTCGCTGGGAACGCAGGCCGCCACGGGTACTGCGTTTGGCTTCGGCGTCAGCGTCCTTTTCATCATGGTGCTGCTCTCTGCAGGGTGGTTCGCCGGGGTGATGACGGCGAGCGACGCGCCGGGTGGATTCGCGCTGCAACTGGTGGTCGGCACCGCCGTGGCGCTGCTCTGTTCGCTGGCAGTCGCCGCGGCGCTGCTGGGGATTGTCATCGCCACGGCGCACGGCGTGCTGCGCATGATGGGCGAAGGAACGCGCGGCATGGGCCGCAGCACGGAAGCGATCGCCTACACGACCGGGCCGATGCTGACGATGGCGGTGCCGTGCATGGGCATCTACATCCTGCCGCTCGGGTGGATCTGGTGGATGGTCGGCGGCGCGCTGGCACTGGCCGGAGCGCAGCAGGCGAAGACCTGGAAGTGCTTCGTGGCGATGGCCGTGCCCGGCGTGGTGCTGCCGGGCATTCCGATCGCGTCGGTGATCATTTCGATTTTCTCGACCATCGGCGCTTTCAGCGCGGCGATGCCGCCGACTGCTTCCGCCACCCTCGGCACGGACTTTTCCGTGACGACGCTCGCCATGGCGTGGCGGGCCGAGGCGGCGATGCAGAGCGGGCCCGTGACCGCACACGGCAGCTCGCTGATGAAAAGCGGCATCGTGAGTTCCGGCGCCTACCTGACCGCCGACGCAACGCTGTCGCCGGCGGATGTGCCGATCGGCTCGCTCACGCTGGCCGACTTTACGGGCGGGCCGCTCTCATCGGTGCAACAGCAGTCCATCGATGCGGCGAGCGCATCGCTTTCTTCCGCGACGATCGCGCATCGCGTCGGCGACATGGTCTTCACCTACCACGGCGTGGACCGCGGGCCGAAGTCCGATCGCTTGTGGATCATCATCGCCTGGCCCGATCGCACGGGCGCGGCAGCGCTCGATCCCGCGTACGAGATTGTCGTCGGCCGCGCCGATGGCGAGACGCGCACCTACGCCGTCGCGGACTTTCCCGCGCAACTGCAATACCAGAACATGATCCGCGCCCAGAACAATCTCGCCCCGCTGCCCATGCCCGACACCGTGACCCAGGAGCAGCCGGCGCTGGCGCCCGAGCGTTAGGCAAACATCACGTCGCCACGGCCCTCGCGTTGCGATTCACGCGGCGGCGCTCGGCTTCGCTGAGCAGGCGCTTGCGCATGCGGATGTCATCGGGCGTGATCTCGACGAGTTCATCATCCTCGATGTATTCGAGCGCCATCTCAAGGGTCATCTCGCGCGGCGGCTTGAGGACGACGAGCTTTTCCGCCGAGACGGCGCGGACGTTGGTGAGCTTCTTGAGGCGGCAGACGTTGACCTCGATGTCGTTCTCGCGGTTGTGCTCGCCGACGACCTGCCCGGCGTAGACCTGGTCGCCGGGCTTGACGAAGAACATGCCGCGGTCGGCGAGGTTCTCGATGGCGTAGGCGGTGACGGCGCCGGTGTCGGCGGAGATGAGCACGCCGCTGGTCCGACCGGGGACGCTGCCGCGCAGGTTCTCGTACTCGTAGAAGTTGTGATGGATGATCGCCGTGCCGTTGGTGGCGGTGAGGATGCGCGAGCGCACGCCGATGAGCCCGCGCGTGGGGACGGTGAATTCGAGGTAGGTGCGCTGCTCGCCGGTGTCCATCTTGACGCACAGGCCGCGCCGTCCGCCGAGCAGTTCCATGACCGGGCCGACGTGTTCGTTGGGCACATCGACGACGCACAGCTCGATGGGTTCGGCCTTCTTGCCGTTGATTTCGCGGTAGATGACCTTGGGCTTGCCAACGGCGAGTTCGTAGCCCTCGCGGCGCATGTTCTCGATGAGCACGCTCAGGTGCAGAATGCCGCGGCCCGAGACGTGGAACTCGTCGCCGCCCGCGCCGCTTTCGACGCGCAGCGCGACGTTGCGCTGCAGTTCCTTCTCGAGGCGGTCGCGCAGGTGCCGGCTCGTGACGTACTTGCCGCTGCGGCCCATGAACGGCGAGTCGTTCACGCGGAAGGTCATGTGCAGCATCGGCTCATCCACGCGGATCATCGGCAGCGGTTTGGGATCGTTGGGGTCGGCGATGGTGTTGCCGATATCGACGTCCTCGATGCCCACGATGGCGGCGATGTCGCCGGCGAGCGCCTCCTCCACCTTGGTGCGCCCCAGGCCGTCGAAGACGAAGAGTTCGCCGATGCGTTCGCTGGTGCGCCGGCCGTCGCGGTGGATGACCGTGACGGGCTGGCCCGACTTGAGCGTGCCCGCGAAGACGCGCCCGATGCCGATGCGCCCGACATAGTCGCTGTAGTCCAGCGTCGTCACCAGCATCTGCACGGGAGCGTTCACATCGACCTGCGGCGGGGGGACGTGGTCGTGGATCGCGTCGAAGAGTTCGAAGATGTTGTCCGGCCGTTTGTCGGGATCGCGCGACGCCCAGCCGTTGACGGCCGAGGCGTAGATTACCGGAAAATCGAGCGTCTCGTCGTCGGCGCCGAGTTCGATGAACAGATCGAGCACTTCATCGACGACTTCGCTCGGGCGGGCCTCGGCGCGGTCCATCTTGTTGATGACCACGATGGGCCGGAGTCTGTATTCGAGCGCTTTGCGCAGGACGAAGGTCGTCTGCGGCATCGGGCCCTCGAACGCATCGACGAGCAGCAGGCAGCCGTCGGCCATCATCAGCACGCGTTCGACCTCGGCGCCGAAGTCGGCGTGGCCGGGCGTGTCGATGAGGTTGATCTTCGTGTCCTTGTAGTTGATGGCG
Source organism: Planctomycetota bacterium (assembly GCA_963205185.1). Lineage (GTDB taxonomy): Bacteria > Planctomycetota > Phycisphaerae > Phycisphaerales > UBA5793 > UBA5793. The sequence continues at coordinate 22,786 of CAUJHZ010000034.1, forward strand.
ATGTTCTTGGCGAGGATGGTGATGCCGCGCTCGCGTTCGAGGTCGTTGCTGTCGAGGATGCGCTCGCCGCGCAACTGCGAGTCGCGGAACTGGCCGCACTGGCGGAGCATCTGATCGACGAGCGTGGTCTTGCCGTGATCGACGTGGGCGATGATGGCGAGATTACGGATGGTGACGGTTTCGGCGGGCACGGCGGGCGTTCCGGGAGGTGTGTGAACGGTGATTGTAGGATGCGAGGGCCCGCGCGCGGGGGAGGTGGATAACCGAATCAACCGGGCGGCCGTATGATCCAGTCCGTCAGAGAATCATCTGCAAGCCGCATCCGGAGCACCATCATGAGTTGCAGCGTCGTCTATGCCCTGGCCGGAGCCGCGGCGGTTTCGAGCGCGGCACTCGCGCAGCCCCATGAGCCGGTCGCGTCGGGGAGCGAGCAGGTACACGTCATCACCTTCCCGCACCAGGCCGACCTGTGGGACGCAGCGCTCTCGCCCGACGGTCGGCTGCACGTGGTCTACTCCGTCAAAGCGGCGGGCCAGGGGCGGCGCGGGGCATCGAGTCTCTACTACGTGGCCACGAGCGATGCGAGCCATCAGCGCTGGCTCGATCCGAGGCTGGTCCCAACCGGCGAACTTCCCGCCACGGTGGGAGGCGAGCGCCAGCCGCTGATTGCCGTGATGCCCCGCGATGTCGTACTCGTCGCGTGGCCCAGCGGCGGGATGATCGGCGCTGTGCGAAGCGCGGATAACGGCGGGTCGTGGGTGGCGGTCTCGCCGCGCGCCGCCAACGCGCCCGGCCACGCCGACACTATGACCATGGGCGCGAGCCCCGGCGGCCGCGTCGCGTTTGCCTGGACGGACACGGCGGTGATGGGTCGAGGCGATGATGAACTGGCCGCGCCGCTGCACGTGGCCATCTCGACCAACAGCGGCGCGACGTACGCCTCGCCCACGGCCATCAACACCGATCTGCCCGGCGCGTGCGTGTGCTGCACGCCTGATGTGGCGTTTGACGACTCGGGTGATCTCTGGGTCGCGTACCGCACGAGCAGCGAGAACATCAAGGAAATCTGTGTGGCGCGCGTGGGCTTGGACGGGGCCGTCACCGGCGTCATTGTGAGTCGCGACGAGTGGCATCTCAAGGGCTGCCCGATGAACGGGCCTGAATTGGCCGTGAGCGGCGACGGCGGCAAGGTGAGCGTCACGTGGACGCGCGACACGCTGATCCGCGGCGCCGTCAGCGCCGATGGCGGGCAGAAGTTTGGCGAGGTATTCGACCTCGGCGCGGGCAGAGTGCACAACGGCGCCGCACGCGGCGGGGCTTTGCGCATCAACTGGGAGTCGGGCGGCAGTCTCATCGTGGCCGATCCGGCGCAGCGCGAGCAGCAGCAGGCCCTGCGCGTGAGTCGCGCGGCGACGATGCTGGTTACCGCCGACGGTCGGACACTGCTCGTGACGGCCGCGGCGAAGGATGAGTCACCCGCAGCGGAGGAGCCGCATCATTGACTGGCGCCCCGGCGGCCGGCTGGCGAACTGGTGTTAGCCGAATTGTGCCGCGATGCCTGCTTGATTCACCGGCCGGATCACCCCGCGCTCAGTCACAATCGCGGTGATGAGTTCGGCGGGCGTGACGTCGAACGCGGGGCTGAAGACGCGGGCATCGCCCGGCGCGGTGCGGCGGCCGAAGCCTTCGGTGATCTCCTCGGCGGCGCGATGCTCGATGGGAATATCGGCGCCGCTGGGGCAGTCGAGATCGATCGTGCTGGTGGGCGCCGCGATGACGAAGGGAATGCCGTGGTGCCGCGCGAGCACGGCCACGCCGTAGGTGCCGATCTTGTTGGCGGCGTCGCCGTTGGCGGCGATGCGATCGGCGCCGGTGATGACGGCGGTGATGCGCTTCTGAGCCATGGCCGTGGCCGCGGTGGAGTCGGTGATAATCGACACGTCGATCCCGGCCTGGCTGAGTTCCCATGCCGTCAGCCGCGAGCCCTGCAGCAGCGGGCGCGTCTCGTCGGCGAGGATGGTGATGGGCAGGCCGAGTTCGGCGGCGCGGTACATCGGCGCCGTGGCCGTGCCGATGCCCCCCGTGGCCAGCGCGCCCGCGTTGCAATGCGTGAGCAGGTGGAGGCGGTCGCCCGTGAGTTCGCGCAGCAGCTTCAGCCCGTGCTCGCCGATGGCGCGGCAGGCTGCGCGGTCTTCTTCGTGAATCGCCAGCGCTTCGGAAAGCAGATGGTCGCGCAGATTCTCATCGCGGATTGGCGCGGCGGATTTCCTGAGGCGCTCGATGGCCCGGAAGAGGTTCACGGCAGTGGGGCGGCTGGTGGCGAGGTGATCGGCGGCGGCGAGGAAACCGGCGCGGGCATCGCGCTGCTGGGCGCCGAGGACGCAGCCGTACGCCGCGGCGATGCCGATCGCCGGCGCGCCGCGCACCGAGAGACGCCGGATCGCCTGCCAGACGCTCTGGACATCGCGGCAGTCGAGCCACTCGGTCTGCGAAGGCAGTTGCGTCTGGTCCAGCAGGCGGAGATGTCCGCTCACCGCATCGCCGACCCACTCCATGTGTTTCACAGGCTCGTGCATGGCGATGGCGCAACAGGGGGCGCGTGTCAGTGAAGGTCAGACGATCAGTCCAGCCGCCCGGCATAGCCGTTGGGGTGGCGCGAGTACCAGCCCCAGGCCGAGTCGATGATGTCATCGATGCCGGTGATCTTCGCCGACCAGCCGAGTTCGCGCCTGATGCGGCCGGGATCGGCAAACAGCCGGGGCGGGTCGCCGGGCCGGCGTGGGCCTTCGATCACTTTGATCTTCTTTCCCGTGACGCGCTGGGTTGCGTTGATGATGTCGCGCACCGAGTAGCCCTTGCCGATTCCCAGGTTGAAGATGAATCGTGTGCCCGGCTGAAGCCGGTCCATGCACAGGATGTGCGCGTCGATGAGGTCTTCGACGTGGATGTAATCGCGAATGCACGTGCCGTCGGGCGTGGAGTAGTCGGTGCCGAAGATCTCGACGTGCGGCCGCAAACCAAGCGCCGCCTGGAGGATGATCGGGATGAGATGCGTCTCGGGGTCGTGCGCTTCGCCGATCTCGTGCTCGCGATCGGAGCCGGCGACGTTGAAGTAGCGCAGAATGGCGCAGGAGAAATCAGGATTGGCCCGGCTGTAGTCGGTGAGCACGCGCTCGACGAAGAACTTCGACCAGCCGTAGGGATTGATTGGCTGCTGCGGGCAGTCTTCGCTGATGGGAATGTGCTCGGGCTTCGGCTCGCCGTAGGTCGCGCAGGTGCTCGAGAACACGAACTTCTGCACACCGACGGTGCGCATGGCGTGGAGGAGTTCGATGGCGTGCGCTGCGTTGTTGCGGTAGTAGCGCAGGGGGTCATCGACGGACTCGCCGACGTAGGCCAGGGCGGCAAAGTGCATGACGCAGTCGATGGCGTTGCCGCGCAGCACGCGGGCGATGTGCCGCCAGTCGCACAGTTCGTGGACGACCAGGGGCGTTTCGCCGGTGACGGCGGCGCGGAAGCCGCGGCTGAGGTTGTCCACCACGACGACTTCGTGCCCCGCCCGGCGCAAGAACTTGACGGCGTGCGAGCCGATGTAACCAGCCCCGCCGGTCACCAGAACGTTCATGAGTTCCTCCGCACCCGATGCCGAAGGTCCATCCAACTCCGCCGCCCCGGTGTCACCTCGTGTGCGCGAGCCCGGCCGGCGCCGTTTTCAGTTTAGCATCTTGATGACGAGGAAGCCGCCCACCAGCAGGGCCGTGAAGACGATGCACAAGAGGTTGAAGTACCGGTCGATGAAGGGCAGGGCACGCGGGCCCACGGCCCAGAAGACGCCTGCCACGGCGAAGAAGCGCATGCTGCGCCCGACGATGCAGGCGATGGTAAACACGAACAGGTTCATCTCGGCAAACCCGGCCGTGATGGTGAGCAGTTTGAATGGGATCGGCGTGAGCGCGGCCACGAAGACCCAGACCTCGCCGCGCGCGTCGAATTCGCCGGCGAGCCAATCGATGCGCTCCTGCGTGATGCCCGGGATGTGCAGGGCGAGATCGATCAGCGCGTAGCCGATGACGTAGCCGAGATAGGCCCCCAGCACGCTGGCGACGGTCGTGACCGTGGCGAACCACATCGACTTCTTCCGGTTGCCCAGGCACAGCGGGCCGAGCAGCACATCGGGCGGAATCGGGAAGAAGCTCGACTCGGCGAAGCTCAGTATGAACAGCGCCAGCGTCGAGTGGCGGTGGTGCGCGAACGAGAGGACCCAGTCATACAGGCGCCGGTGCAGAGCCCAGCGCGGCACGTGGGTCAGTGCGGCGGCGGCAGTGGAGTCGCTCGGACTCGTGGAAGGGTTGGTCAACGGACCGGGCATGGCCGGATTGTATCGACGCTTTCCATGCGGCTGCTTTGCCGACTTGCCCGCCGGACGCGTCGTATCATCCGCGGATGCCCGGTGGCGCGCTGGAATCACTTTCGTCAGTCATGGTGCGGGGCGGCTGGGTCATGTGGCCGCTGCTGCTGCTCAGCGTCGTCTCCGTCACGCTTTGCATCGAGCGCGGCTGGTACTGGATCACCCTGCACAGCCCCGGCCGGCGGCGGCGGCTCAATCGCCTCAACACGGCTCTGCGAACGGGCAACCGACCCGAGGCCGAGCGGCTCGCGCAGCGGGCCCAGCGAAGCGTCTACTCGGTCCTCGCCGGGCGGCTGCTGGGCGAGAGCGCCAGCGACGCGGTGGCGATTGAGTGCATCGAAGAGCTGCGCCCCGCGGTCGAGCGGTTCATGCCGACGCTTTCGACCATCATCACCGCCGCGCCGCTGCTGGGGATTCTCGGCACGGTGACGGGCCTGATCAGCAGTTTCGAACTGCTCGGCACGTCGCAGATGATCACCGATCCGCGCGAGATTTCCGGCGGCATCGCCGAGGCGCTGATCTCGACGGCGGCCGGCTTGATCGTCGCCCTGGTCACGCTGTTTCCGTACATGATCTTCAAGGGGCAGGTGGAAAGGGCGTATCGTCGGATGGAATCCATCATCGCTGCGGCCCAGCACGGCCTGTCCGGCGCGGGTGGCGCGAGCAAGTCAACGGGAGTCGAAGGATGATTGTTCGAAGTCGAGTTGCCGCCGCGGTGGCTGGCGCCATGGGATGTCTGGCCCCTCTCGCCGCACCGGCTCCAGCGCAGGATGCGGCGTGGAGCGGCTCGGGGCCGTACCTGCGCGTCGTGGATGTCGATGACACGCACATGCGCCTCGACATCGCCGTGCGGCTGTTCGCGCCGGCGGAGGGGGAGGGTCCCACGGTGGCGCTCGCGGGCGCGATGCACATCGCCGAGCCCACGTTCTACGCGCTGCTCCAGCAGTTTCTTGATGCACAGGACCTGGTGCTCTTCGAGGGAGTCAAGCCACGCGGCATGGGCGGGCTCGAAGCCGCCGACGACCCGACGCGCGTGCGGCGGACCGAGTCGGCCATCCGCTTTATCGCCATCATGGCCGCGCGCCGGCACAAGGAGACCGGCGCGTATCCCGCGACGATCGACGATCTCGCCCAGGCGCTCGAAGCGCGGGGCGGGGAGCAGGCGGCGTGGGTGCGCTCGTCGATGAACGACGCGTGGGGCCGACCGCTGCTCTACTCGGCAAGCGACGACACGCTGGAAGTGCGCAGCCTCGGCGCCGACGGGCGCGAGGGCGGCATGGGATTTGACGCGGATCTGGCGCTGAGCGACCAGACGCCGCTGACTGGCGCGGAGACGGGCGACGACCCCGGCCTGCAGGCGCGCATGGCCAGTGCCCTGGGCCTGGCGTTTCAACTCGATGCGCTCCATCACGACGGGCCGACGTACCGCAACAGCGATCTGACGATCGACCAGGTGCAGGAGCGCGTGGCCGCGGCGGGCGGGGATGCATCATTTCTGTTCAAGATTCTTGATGGTTCATCATTCGCCGGAATGGCGGCGCGGTTCGTCATCGGCATCATCGAGAAGATCCCGTCCATGGGAGCCACGATGAAAGTCATGCTCGTCGAGACGATGCGGGCGACCGACATCGAGAATCTCGGCGAAGGCAAGGGCCTCCCGCCGGGCATGGCCGAGATGATGCGGGTCATCGTCGTCGATCGCAACAAGGTCGTGATCGAAGATCTCAAGGGTGTGCTGGCGGGGGCGGATGCGCCCCAGTCGATCGCCGTCGTCTACGGCGCCGGGCACATGGGCGACATGGAAAAGCGGCTGGTGGCCGAGTGCGACTACCGGCACGTCGGCGGCTTCTGGCTGCCGGCCATCACGGTCGATCTCGCCGAGGCGGGCATGGGGCGCGGCGATCTGGAGCGCACGCGCAAGATGCTTGAAGTGATGCAGGGCGGCGGACGTTAAGGCTCGGCGCGGGCTGATAGCGCGTCGCGTGGCGTCGCATTTCGCGCCGCAATGTCTGCGTGCGAGGCAATCAGGCGACTGAGCAGTGGTGCCGTGCGGGCAATCTACCCGCAATGCTGCAAGACGGCCCGCGGCCGCTGACATACTCACGCGGACGGGCCGCCTGCGCATCATCCCTGATTCGTGGGGGCGGGTCGCCCTCCGATTGATTCCCGGGGCACAACTGAGTGAAGACGGCCGACGCGCGCAACGCGAACGGGTGCGCTGCGCAAACGGTCTGCCGCGATCGGGGCTTTACATCCGTGAGCCTGCTGCACCTTCGAGAGAAAGGGAACGCCAACATGACACTGCTCCATGGAAGACATCCGCTGATCATGGCGCGCCGCGTGGCGACGTCGATGGTCATGCTGTGCGCCTGCGCCTGGTCGCACGCGCAGGTGCTGAACTTCAATCTGACGCTGGACGGCTCGCAGGAAGTGCCGCCCGTGGACACGATGGCGACGGGGCTGGGCACCGCCACGCTCGATCTGTCGAGCAACCTCTTCTCGTGGAACTTCTCCTACGAGAACCTGAGCGGCGGCGAGACGGCAGCGCACTTTCACGCGCCGGCGCCGTACTGCCAGTCTGCCCCGCCGGCGATCACCCTGCCGCCCGGCAGCCCGAAAGTAGGCTCGCAGGTGGTAACCAGTCAGCAGCGCGACCAGATCATCCAGGGACTGTGGTACGTCAACGTGCACACGAGCAATCATCCCGGCGGCGAGATCCGCGGGCAGGTGGAGCCGGAGCCGATCAGCGACCCGCTGCCCGGGCCGATTCCGCTCAGCGACCACACCGTTCGACTCGAGACCGTGGCGGATGGCATGACGGCGCCAAACTGGGCGGCGCCGGCGCCCGGCATTGCGGGACGCCTGTATGTCAGCGATCAGACCGGGATCATCTGGAACGTCAATCTCTCGACGGGCGCCAAGAGCACCTTCCTCGACGCGAGCGGCAGGCTCGTGCCGCTGGGCATCTTCGGCCAGGGGACGTTTGACGAGCGCGGCCTGCTCGGCGTCGCGTTCCATCCCGGCTACGCCAGCAACGGACTGCTCTACACCTACACCTCCGAACCGTTCGATCCGAACGGCCCGCCGGCCGACTTTTCGACGATGCCCCAGGGCACCGATCCGAATCACCAGACGGTGATCATCGAGTGGCGCGTGAACAACCCGACCGATCCGAACGCGACGGTCGATCCGAACAGCGCCCGCGTGCTCCTGCGCATCGACCAGCCGCAATTCAACCACAACGGCGGGTGCGTCAACTTCGGTCCTGACGGCATGCTGTACATCGCGCTGGGAGACGGGGGCAACGCCGACGACCAGGACACGGGCATCGACCCCTTCGGCGTCATGGTCAAAGGCCACGGCTGCAAAGGCAACGGGCAGGATAAGAACACCATCCTCGGTTCGGTCGTGCGCATCGATCCCCAGGGCAACAACTCCGCCAACGGGCAGTACGGCATTCCCGCGGACAATCCGTTCGTGAACGCCGACGGCCTCGATGAAATCTTCGCCTACGGATTGCGCAACCCGTTCCGCTTCTCGTTCGATTCGGTCAGCGGCGCGCTGCTGCTGGGCGACGTGGGACAGAACGACATTGAAGAAGTCAACATCATCGAGTCCGGCCGCAACTACGGCTGGAACCTGCGCGAGGGAACGTTCCGCTTCGTGCGCAACGGAGCCCGCTCAGGCTACGCGGCCGATCCGGACGGCATGATCGACCCGGGACTGACCGATCCCATCGCCCAGTACGATCACGATGAAGGCATCTCAGTCATCGGCGGCTTCGTGTACCGCGGCAGCGCCATGCCCGCCCTCAATGGAACGTACATCTTCGCGGAGTTCGGCCAGCAGTTCAACAACGATGGCCGGCTGCTGCACCTGGATGAAAACAACGGCATCCAGGAGTTTCGCATCGCGGGCGGCGGCGAGGTGGACTTCTTCATCCTCGGCATGGGCCAGGACGCCGACGGCGAGATCTACGCGCTGGCCAACAACACCGGCGTGCCCTTCGACACGACGGGTAAACTGGTCCGCATCAGCCCGCCGGTCGCGCTGGCGGTCAGCGGATCGTGCCCGGGCATCATGACGGCGACGGCGAGCGGCGCGACGCCGGGCGGACGCGTGGCGTTCATCCGCGCCACCGGCACGGGCAGCCAGCGGATCCCGCAGGGCAACCCGTGCGCTGGCACCACCCTGGGGCTCGATCGAACTGCGGTGCTCGTCGCCTCGCCGACGGCCGACAACCAGGGCCAGGCGAGCGTCAGCGGCAACGTGCCACCCAACGCCTGCGGTAACGTCTTCCTGCAGGCGCTGGACATCCAGACCTGCACCACATCCAACGTCGCGGGGTTGTAGGTCGCCGCACCAGACCCGCGATGAACCACCTGACCACCCCGGCAGCACCGCCTGCCGGGGTGGTCACTTTTGCAGCCGGCAGCGACTGAAAACTGCAAAATCTGTGCAGTTCGTGTCCGAATCTCACCCACTTGCGCCTCAGAATCGGTTACATTTGGCAGCTGCAAACCTCGATCGAATGCGGAAGCAGCCCGCAGGATGGCGTGTTCGGCTCGCTGTCTCTCCGGGCTTTCGCCATGGGCTGTGTACGCCCGTATCGCATGTGGCTTCGGCCGAGGTGGGATTTCAGAAGGAGGATCTCATGAATCTGCGTCGTTTCACTGGGCTGCTTGCGGCGGGAACTGTGGCTGGTCTGGCGCTCACCGCCGCCGCGGATGTGATCAACTTCGACGACCTGCAGGGGCAGGCGCCGGTTCCGCCGGGGTACGGCACGGTGGCTGACTGGGGCGATTTCACCTACTACGACGCCTCCCAGCCGCCCTACAACCCCAACTCGCCGCCGTGCCGGGTCTACAGCTACTCGCTGCAGACGTTCAAGTTCGGCCGCGACGTCGTGGTCGAAGGCGCCTACTTCTCGGGCTACGGCACGAACCGCGGCTTCCTGCCCATCGGCTTCAAGCTGTACAGCAACAACGTGCTCGTGCACACCAGCGCCACGCTCGATCTCGGCGACGGCTCCGGCCCGACGTGGCTCGCGACGGGTTACTCGGGCGTGTGCGACACCGTCGTCCTCACTGGCTCGCCCGGCTTTTACGTGATGGATGATGTGACGTTCTACGAGGCGGGTGGCTATCGCCTGTCCGTCCGAGGCACCTGCCCCGGCACCGTGACCGTCGAGTGGAATGGCGCGACGCCTTCGACGCAGCAGGGGCTCGTGTTCGGGCAGTCTGAGGGCAGCACGACGATTCCCAACGGCGCCTGCCAGGGCACGATGCTCGGCATCCAGGGCCAGGTGCGCCTCGTGAACTCGTTCGGCACCGGCCCCAACGGCAGCGGCAACGTCTCGGGCAACGCCGGCACCAGCGCATGCGGCCACTTCCTGCAATTGATCGAAGTGCCATCATGCTCGACCAGCAACGTGGACAACATCCCGTAATACGCGGAAGGCAATCTTTGCCTCAAGAGCCGCCCCGGGGAGTTCACCGGGGCGGCTCCGTTTTTCCTCGCCCACGATGAGGCTCTGCGAATCGTGGGGTGCGTTCAGTCTCTTGGATCGCCGGCGCGCCAGACCCATGCGCCCTGCCGGGCATGATCAATGATGTAGCGCTCGACATTGGACAGATGCGACTCATCGCGCACCGGATCCACGCCGATCTTGCGCTGCCAGAGTGATCCCGGGATCTCGGCTCGCAGTCGGTGCGATGACTTGCGCTTGGCGTTGCCGACGACCTTGCGAAGTGCGGCTTCGTCGGCGGCCGCACTCACAAGCAGATGCGCATGATTGGCAACGACCGCGATCGCGCGAACGTGCAGCCCTTGCTTGTCCAGCGAATCGCGCAGGCACTTGCCGGCTGTCACTCGCTGCGAGCGATCCAGACGTACAGCGTCTTTGTGAAGCGCGGATTGAACAGCGAGGTTGAGGGCTTGATGTTCGTGGGCCGGCGGCGGGTTGCGGTAGTCGCCCGAGGAGTGGATGCGATGATCGTGATCACGAAAGCCGCGCGGGTCGCCGGGCAGCCAGGCGCCGAAAGTGTGGAACTCCACGTGGAACCACTGTAGCGGCGGGGACATGGGGGAGGGTAGAAACGGATCTTGCAGCGGAAAAGCTCCGAATCTCGGGAAATGCACCCCACGATTCGCTCGAAGACTCGCTCATCGTGGGCGTGTGGCGCGACCACGCCCACGATGAGGCTCTGCGAATCGTGGGGTGCATTCGAGCGAGATGCTTTACTGCCCGTCCACGGTCAGCTGCACGCCGCTGCCGGTGCGGTTGCGGGCGATGATGTCCACGCCGCTGCCGAGTTCGCCGATTGGATCGGGCGGGATGATGTCCACGACTTTTTCGCCGAGTTTCGCTTCGCCGCGCTGGACACGCTGCTCGAAGACTTTGCACTCGTGCAGCAGGCGTTCGAGAATCTCCTCTTCGGGAATGTTGGCGACCTTTTCGCCCTGCACGTAGATGATGCCGCGCCGGTCGCCGGCGAAGATCGCCACATCGGCGCCTTCCGCTTCGCCCGGGCCGTTGACGACGCAGCCCATGACCGCAATCTTGATGGGCAGCACAATTTCCTCGGCGAGTTTGCGGCGAACATCCTGCACGAGTTGATAGAGATCGACCTGAATGCGCCCGCAAGTGGGGCAGGCGATGAGTTCAGCGCCCTTGCGCTCGCGCAGGCCGAGGCAATAGAGCATCTCCAGGCCGTCCTGAACTTCGAAGACCGAGTCGTTGGCGTAACTGATGCGGATCGTGTCGCCGATGCCGTTGGCCAGCAGGGTGCCGATGCCGATCACGCTGCGCACGGCGCCGGTCTCGCGCGGGCCGGCGTGGGTGACGCCCAGGTGCAGCGGGTAGTCGAAGCGCTCGCTGATGGCGGTGTACGCGTCGATGACCACGGCCGGGTCGATCGACTTGGCGCTGATGACCACGTCGTGGAAGTCGCGCTCTTCGAAGATCTCGAGGTACTCTTCGAGTTTGGCGACCATGATGGCGATCAGGCGGCCGTGCTTCTGGTCGGAGAAGAACTCGCCGAGTTCCTTGAGGCGCTTGTGCTTGTCTTTGCGCTCGATGATCGAGCCTTCGTTGACGCCGACGCGGATGGGCAGGCGGCGCTCCTTGCACGCGTCGATCACGGCGTTGACCTGGTCGCGATCGGAGATGTTGCCGGGGTTGAGGCGGATCTTGTGCACGCCCGCTTCGATGGCTTCGAGGGCCCGCTTGTAGTGGAAGTGCACGTCGGCGACGATGGGCACGCGCGTCTGGTTGAGAATCTCAGGCAGCGCCTGTGTGTCAACGCGCTCGGGCACAGCCACGCGGACCATGTCGGCCCCGGCCGCGGCGAGGCGGTTGATCTCGGTGACGCAGGCGTCGATGTCGTAGGTGTAGCCGGCGGTCATGGTCTGGACGGACACGGGGGCCGGCTCGGTGGTCCGGCCTTGCGCATCGGGCAGACCGCCGCCGATGCGGACGACGCCGACGCGCTCATCGCCGACGGAGACCTGGCGTGTTGGACGACGCTTGTTCATGGGCGGATTCTAGGACGGCCGTTGCCCTTCACTGAGTTGCTGGCGGATCGCGTCCAGTTCAATCGCCGCCCGCAAATCGCGCGGCCGACCGAGGCTGCGTTTGGCGTGAATGAGAGCGTCGATGTTGAGAACCCGACACCGCACCTCACCGAAGCGGGTATCAACGGCTTGCGAGGCCACCTCTTCAAAGCTTCCGAATCCCGCGACTTCTCCAAGGATGTCGAGGATTCCCAGTTCGGTCACCAGATACAGATTCTTGAAGTGAACCAGCTGTTCCGCGCGTTCAGTCAGCGGCGGGCGGCGCGGAGTCGATCGCCACCGTGGATCGAGACCGTCGAGAGCGGCCAGAAGCGCCTGCATGTTGCGCAAGTTGAGTGGAGCGCAGACATCGAGATCCTCTGTGACCAGGCTGCAACCGTGCATCACGCAGGCTACGCCGCCGACGATCACGTACTCAAAGTGATGATCAGTCAGGCGATTGATCAGGTCGAGGGTCGAAGCCATAGAACTCCCGGCCGGCGGCGCGGGCCGCGCGGATCAGTTCCAGCGCCTGGTCGTGCCGCCGCAGGCGCTCCAGAGGCGTGAGCGAGAGGAGGTATCCGGTCAACGTGAGATCGATGCCGTAGGCCATGGCCGCCTGGATGGCGTCTGGATGAGGCGGATGTGCATCGGGTGTCTCAGGCATCAGCGAATGATACGGCTCGCGACCGAAGATGGTGCCTCAGCGCGGCGGCCGGGCGACCAGCCACATGTTGTCGCTGGTCGGCGGACGGTCGAGGGCTCTGAAGCGGAGGATGTCGAATCCGCCGCGCCGGCTACTGTTGCGGTACGATTCCGGCGATGGGTTTCGACGCCATCGAACTCGTGATGGAGATCGAGGATGAGTTCCGAATCGTCCTGGAGCAGGACGATGTGGCGCACGTCGTCACCGTCGGACAGCTCGTCGAAGTGGTCGAGAAGAAAATGTCGCCTGAAGGTCGGCGCCGGACTGGCGCAGCCTTCTACCGAGCCAGGCAGATCATTGCCGACTCGGTGCTGATCGACAAGCGCGTGATTCGACCGCACACTGATCTTCGCCCGCTTATCCCGCCTAACCAGGTTGCGGGCGTGTGGGATGATCTGCGCGATGCGGGCTTTCGCCTCCCGGCCCTGTCCCTGTCGAAGTTGGGTGTTGCCATGTTTCTTGCAGTGTGGATCACGTTGACCGCCATCGGCGTGAAGGGGATGCTCGCATTGTCAAGCTGGAGTTGCCTGGGTGCGTTGGCGGGGTACGCCATGCTGTTCTTCGGCTGGTTGCCGTCTTATTGGCTGGTTTGTGCGGCTTCACGACCAAGCCTGGTTCCCTCCGTGCGAGCCCTGCCTCCTTCGTATTCGACCGCCGGCGCGTTAGCGCGGCGCTGGTCGCCATCATCGTCGGGGGAGTCAGATTCCGAACGTTATCGAGACGCAGATGCGACGCTGGAGTTCGGTTCAGCGGTCCCCGACGATCCTGATCTCTCGGAGAAGGCTCTCGATCAACTGAAGGCGGTCATTTGTGAAATGTCCGGGGCTGCCCGCGCCGAGGTGCACGACACCTACCGACTCAGCGAGATCCTCCCACGGCGCACTCGATGGGCGTTCTGTGATGTGCTCAAGCAGCGTGGGGCTCCTGTCCTGCCGTTGCAATTGAATGCCTGGGTTCGCTCATTCATCGCCTTGCCGCTTCTGCTCATCGGGCTCGCGCTCGTCGCTGGCTCGCTGTGGATGATGCTGCTTCTGGCCGATGCCGGGTGGTTTGGCATGGCGGCAGTGGTCGCCATTGCCGGCTTGTCGCTGGCGGTGTTTCTGGCGTCCCTGGCGCACGGCGGTCTGGCTGCATTCGGGCGAAAGCGCCGCATCGCATGGCTGGTGAGCGAGTTCCCCAAGGAGTGGACAACCCTGCTTTCCACCGCTCGTTGGCTCGCCGATCATGGCTGGCCCTTCACGGCTCCTCACGTCGATGTCAGGAGTCGAAGCGTCGCCCGACGCATCAGAGAACTGGTGGCGGATCAGGTCGGAGTTCCGTTGGACAGAGTGCAGCTGGAGTCGAAGCTGGTGGACCTGCTGGATTAGCTGCCGGCACTGCTGGCGCCGGACGCTTCTCGGGCACTTGACGAAGCGTTCGTAAACAGACACCGATCCGGTCGCTGGGCGGCCGTGGTCTTCAGCCGCATCCACGGCGTTGGGCGGTCGTGGGCCGAGATGACCAGCTTGGCGCGCAGGTGCGGGGCCGATTCGTAGAGGGCCTCGATCCGCTGCGGGTCGTTGCACTGGCGCGACAGGTGGATGAGACAGATCGACTGCAGCCGCGACGTGGTTGCAATGCGCTGCACGGCTTCGAAGGACTGCTCGTTGGAGAGATGCCCCTTGCCGCCCATGATGCGGCGCTTGAGCAAGATCGGCCGGTCCGACTCGCGCTGCATCACCGGGCAGTAGTTGCTCTCGAAGGCGAGCACGTCGAGGTTGGTAAAGTGGTCGAACAGATCCGCGGGCACCGCGCCGAGATCAGTGGCAAAGCCGATCGAGCCGGACTGTGAGTCGAAGCGGTAGCCGACCGTGCCGTGCTCATCGTGGGCGAAGTGCACGGGGCGAACGCGCACGCCCTCGGCGAGGTCGAATGCGGTGTGAAAGCAGTCGCAGCGCATGACGGTCGCGCCGCAGCGGTGGGCCCACGAGCGGTGGTGCCGGTGGAAGCGCAGCGTGATGCCGTACTTGCGGCTGGCGTTGATCCAGCCCTGGTAGAAGTGATCCGAGTCGAAGTGCGTGATGAGCGCGGCCTGCACGTCGGTGAGGCGCAGGCCGACATGCCCGAGCCGGCGGCCGGTCTCGCGCGGGCTCAGGCCGAGATCGATGAGCGTGACGGTGCGCTGCCCGGCGGGATCTTCGCACACGAGCACGCTGCAGTTGCCCGTGGACCCGCTGCCGAGCACGCACAGCGACATCCGTGTCATGTGGCGTGTCCTCCGTGGGTGCAGGGTACTCGGCGGGCCATTCGGGTCAACGTCCGAGTGGGGGAAACCGCCTTGAAATCGGGCCGGCCAGTCGTGTTTCTGAGGGTGAGGCGCCGCACCGGGTTACACTGATGGTAAGCCGAGTGCGGCGATAGAGGAGCGATCATGGTGCGTTCACAATCGGGCGATCGGTGTGTCAGCAGCGGTTTGGTCCGAGGCTCGGCCGTGGCGGTGTTGGTCCTGGGCCTTCTCGCGGCTCCGGCAATCGGTCAGGGCGGACTCCCGGCGTGGATCGAGCCGCCGGAGGGGTCGGTGCGGTTTGGAATGTGCGTCGCCTCGGGTGACGACGTCACGGGCGATGGAATTGATGACATCATCGTTGCTGACCCGGCGTATGAGTCGCAGATCGGCCGAACTGGAAGGTGGTTTGTCTGGAACGGCGCTACGCGCGAGCTGCATTGGTCAGTTATCGGGCAGGATGTTCTGCGAAGTCACTGGCAGGGGGCGGACAACCATGCTGCGGCGGCATTCATCGACGACCTGGATGGCGACGACGTTCCCGATGTGTTGATCGGTCATGTCGGCGCGCTCGGCACGCGCGGCTTGGCGCAGGTGTATTCAGGCCGAACGGGCGAAGTGCTCTGGCGCGTGGAGGGCGAGAGCACTCAGGATCACCTTGGCATCGATGTGGCGCGCGTCGGAGATCTGAATGGAGACGAGGCGCGCGAATTTGCAGTGGTGACTCCTGGTACTTGGGAGGTGCACCTCTACTCCGGTGCTGATGGCGCACTCGTTCGAGTCGACACGGTTACCGCCGCGCGTCGAGTGCGCAACGCTGGAGATGTCAATGGCGATGGCGTGGCGGACATGGTGGTCGGTTGCTACGTTCTGGGTGGGGGCCAAGGCATCCGAATGTACTCGGGTCTGACGGGAGAACTACTGTGGTACGCCGCCCGTCAGATCGGCTATATCTGGGAGGACTTCGGCTATAACCTGGCGGCCGGGCATGATCTCGGTGGTGATGGCATTCCGGACATTTTCGCAACGGGCACGAAGCGTGGCTGGGTTCACATCGTGTCAGGAGCGACGGGAGCGGTTTCGTCGATGGACCTTGGATCGGCCACACAAGTTTCCTGGATCGGTATGGGCGATCTCAACAGTGACGGACGAGTAGAGCCCATCGCAGGTTACTTTTCCGGATCCAACGGTCTGCCAGTCCGCCTCAAGGTATTTGATCACCTCCCGGGCCCCGATCCGATCGAACGCCTCGTCTACACAGTCGATTGGACCGCAGTCGCAAACGGATCGATCTGGGGAACTGAGATGGCAGTCGCAGACGTGAACGGCGACGGGTGCGATGATCTCATCCTCGGCAGCGATAACAACACTGGCGTGCACATCGTTGGCGGTTCGCCGATGCTCTTCGGACACGATTACGACACCTATGCCGGGTTTGGCAAACGCGAGGTGCAGCGCGGCACGCTCGCGAGGTTCGCCGCGTTCGGCAACGCGCCCGGCCGGCCCGTTCGCCTGGTCGCCTCGACTCGCGGCAACGGCTGCACGTTCATCCGCCAACTGGGCATCTGCATCGACCTCGACCGGCCGTTCCAGCAGATCGGCCAGTCAATGGTGGGTGAGGATGGCTTTGCGCGATTCTCGATTGCCGTGCCGCCCGGCACGCCCCTCGGGCCCGTCTGGCTGCAGTGCCTCGACGTCAACTTCCCCGGCCGCGGGCCGACGACGTCGAACGTCATGAAGATCCAGATCGTCGAATGACACTAAAGAGTCGCGGCGCTGCTGATGCGCGTCGGTCAATCGCGCACCGCCGCCAGGTCGTCGGCTTCGATCATTTCGCGCGAGGCCTTGCCCGGTTCGAGTTCCGCGAGCGGCCCGGGGTGCGCCTGGAGAAACGCGAGCGTCTCCGCGACGACGGTCGATTCGGCCGCACGCTCTTTGAGCGCCTCGACCATGAACGGGCGCGTGTTGCGCGAGAGGAACAGCGTGCGGAAGATCCACTTCACCTGATCGATCTCATCGCGACTCATACCCGAGCGGCGCAGGCCGACGATGTTGATCCCGCCGACGGTGCGCAAGGAACGAGTGATCATGAAAGGAGGGACGTGTCGCGTGATGCCGACCGTGCCGGAGACGAAGGCCAGTCGCCCGACGGCGACTTTCTGCGCGACGCCAGAGCAGCCCCCGAGATTCACGCCGTCATAGATCACCGCATGACCTCCCACGAGCGCGTTGTTGGCGAAGATGCAGCGATTGCCCACCTGTGCATCGTGCCCGGCGTGCGAGCCAACCATCAACATGTTGTTGTTGCCGATGCGCGTCGGAATGGTCTCGGAAGTCGCGCGGTGGATCGTCACGTGTTCGCGGAAGATGTTGCCGTCGCCGATGACCGTGCCGGCTCCGGCTCGCGACGGGTCGAATTTGTAATCCTGCGGCTCGAAGCCGATGCAGGTGAAGGGGTAGATGCGGTTGCCGGCGCCGATGGTCAGCGGGCCGCGCAGGAAGTTGTAGCCCATCAGGACCGTGCCCGGGCCGATGGTGATGCGGCCTTCGAGGCGGCAGGCGACGCCGATCTCGACGTCATCCGCCAGTTCCACTTCGGGCCCGATGACCGCGCTGGGATCGATTCGTTTCATAGCCTGAATCGTAGTCGCGCAGGTTCGCTCTACAATCGCCCGTGCCGGTGCAGGCGGGCAGCGCGGGAGCGGAACTGGAGGTCATCGACCTCGGGCGCATGCGCTACGCGCGGGCATATCAGCAGCAGATTCGCCGGCGCGATGCCCTGCTGGCGGCCCGGCAGCGGGGGCAGGCTGACGGGGTCATGTTCCTGCTGCTCGTCGAGCATGAGCCGGTCATCACCGTCAGCCGCCGGCCGGGTGCCGGCCGGCACCTCATTGCGCCGCCGGCCGAACTGGCCCGGCTGGGCATCGAAGTCTGCGAGACCGATCGCGGCGGCGACATCACTTACCACGGGCCGGGCCAACTCGTCGTCTATCCCATTCTCGATCTTCAGCGGCTCGGGCTGGGGGTGGCGGCGTACATGCGCTGGCTCGAGGGCATCGTGATCGTCGTCCTGGCGCGCTTTGGCGTGCGGGGGCATCGGGACGCCTGCGCGACGGGCGTGTGGGTCGGCGGCGCAGGAGATTCGTGCGGCGGGGGCGGCGTGGACGGCGGGGGCGGCGGCGGGGCAAAGATCTGCGCCCTGGGCATCCGCGTCGGGCGGTGGATCACGATGCACGGCCTGGCGCTGAACGTATCGACGGATCTCGATCACTTTCGCACGATCGTGCCGTGCGGCCTGGCGGACAGGACGGTGACGAGTCTGCGGCAACTGCTCGGCGACGCGGCGCCGTCGATGGATCAAGTGAAGGCTGCGATGGTGGAAGAGTTCAGCGCGGCGATCAGGGCGTGCGCGGCGCCGGCTCGCTGACCTGCACGGTGGCGCCGGCCAAGGCGGCGATCCGCCTCTTGAGCCGCGACTCCATCCGCGCATCGCGCGCGATCGGCTCCCAGAACTGCGCGGTCATGCCGCGCTCGCGCAGCGCGGGGTCCACCGTTACGTTGCTCTTGCGCACCGCCATGGTGGGCACCTGCAGGCCCGGCCGGTGCGAGCGCTCGACAAAGCAGCGGACGTTGAGCACGAGCGTGCCGCGATGCTCTGCGGGCACGAAGAGGGGCTCGGCGGGGCTCACCTGGCCAAAGGGCGGCAGCGCGGCGGGGCCGGTCTCGGCCTCGACGCCGCCGACGGGCTCGAACTCGATGCGAACGATCCGCCGCTCGTATTGCAGTGTCGATTCGACCGCCTGGGCCACGGTTGAGTTGTCGCCTTTCCACGGCTCGAGAAAGCTGCTGGCGCTGCGCGGCCGGGTGGTGATGACGCCCAGCCGGCGGTCAATGCGGTCGAGCAGGAACTGCTCATCGCGCAGGGCGTCCACCGTCGCGTCGAATGCCGCGTCGTAATTGGCCGGCCGGACTTCGACTCGGGCGGGACCGCGCGAAGCGCAGCCGGTCATGCCGGCGGCGAGCATGAGCAGCAGAGCGATCGCGAGCAGGTTGAGCGGCCGTGCATCCATCCGGCACAGCATATGCGGGGAGAAGCGGCGAGGCATCAAGGGGTCGAGGGACGAGGATCAAGGCATCAAGGCATCAAGCGAGCGACGCAACTCCATCACCCACTCACCCCTCACCGCCCCGGATCGGCCATCGCGGCGCTGAGCACTTTGATGAACCCCTCGGGCATCTCGCGGCCGAGGTCGCGCAGCGCGTGCACGTGCCGCCACGACTGCTCGTACTTCTCCATCTGGCAGTAGAGTACGGCGAGGTTGCGGTGCACGCCGGTGTCATTCGGATCGGCGGCGAGAATCTGCAGGTAGAGCGACTCGGCCCGTTCGAGTTGCCCTTTGCTCTGATGCTCGATCGCGGCGGCGAACAGGTCGCGCTGAGCGCGCGGCCCCTCGTCGATGAATCGGACATCGCGGATGATGATCTCGCGCGGCTCGGCCGGGGCGGCGGCCGAATCTCCATCGGCGGATGCGAGCCCGGCGCGGGCGAGCAGACTGTTGAGGTCGCTCGCGCCCGCGGGGAGTTGTTTGGCGAGATCCGAGTTCGCATCGGCGCCCGCCGCGCCGGTGAGCAGGCCGAGCGCGGTCTGCGGGCCGAGCCCCTTTTCGCGCAGCGCCAGCAGCGGCTCGACAAGGCGCGAGGCCCCGTAGAGCGAGCCGCAGGTCATGGCGAGGTACAGAGCCGGCTTGATCTTGCGGAATCCACCCATGCGGCGTCTATCGAGCGGCCTGCGGCACGTGTTGAGCATCACCCGCCCCACACTGGGTCGGCGCGCCAGGCGAGGCCGAACAGCCGTCAGAGCTGCGAAAGGCGGTGGTCCGAAAACGCCCGGCCGGCCGGGGGTGGACTCATTGCTATGTGTGGCATAGTATGTGAGGTCCAACAGGAGAAGCAGCGATGCGGATCGAGAGCGAACTGATGCGCGGAGCCGGGCCGCTGGCGGTGCTCAAACTCCTTGAGCGGCGCGAAATGTACGGCTACGAACTCGTCGAAGCCTTGTCGCGGCAGACAGACGGCGTGCTCGATATGGGCCAGTCCACGCTCTATCCGCTGCTGTACAACCTCGAAGCCAAGGGGCTCATCGCCGGCGAGTGGCGCGAAGCGGATTCGGGGCGCCAGCGCAAGTACTACCGCTTGACCGGCACCGGGCGCAAACGGCTGGCGCGGGATGAGAAGCAGTGGGCGGCGCTGCATGGCGCGATGGCGGCATTGGGCATCGCCCCGAGCCCGCGCGCGGGGGCCGTGCTGTGAACGCGCGCCCCGATACGACGGATTCGTGGTGGTACCGCGTGCTGTTCACGCCGGTGGGCCCCCGGCTGGTGGTGGGGCGGCAGTGGCCCGGGTTACCCAGGCGCCGGCCCTCGGCTGGCGCGCTCATCGACGCCTCCGATCTGCCCCCGGCGCTGCGCGACTTCATCCGAGCGCTGGTATCCAGAACGCGCCTCTGGCGGCGCGAGAAGGCCGATGTGGCTCGCGAACTCATTGCGCATTTCGACGATGCGCAGCGACGCGAGATTGATCCGGACCAGGCGTTGCGCGAATTCGGTGATGCCAGGCAGGCCGCAAAGTTGATCCGTCGCGCCAAGAAGCGCCGGCGGCCGCTCGTCTGGCAGGCGTGGCGGCGGTCGCTTCAGGCGGTGGGCTTTGCATGCCTCATCGGCATCGCCTTGTATGGACTGCTCATCATCCGTTACTACGCCGGCGAGCCGCTGGTGGCGCGAAACTACACTGCGGAACTCAACTCAGAAATCCTGGCGCTGCCGCAGGATGAATGCGGCTGGCCGCTGTATCGCGAGGCGCTTCTGGCGCTGGAGGCGCCCCTTCCGTCCGGTCCCGACGGACGCTCGATTCGGTCACCCGCGGACGATGGCTGGGAAACCATGGTCGAGTACCTGCAACGTAACCAAGGCGTACTTGAGCTGGCTCGCCGCGCCGCCTCGAAACCTCACCTGGGCATACCGCTCGTGCCTGGTGAGAAGGAACTCGAAGATCACTGGGCGTTCGCGGACACTGCGGATTCACCCTGGTCGTCTGCCAACGCTGCGGCCAATGAGACGCCGATCGGCTGGGGGAGGACTCTGGGTGTTTCGGAACTTCGGCCGCTCGTGCGCATGCTGCTGGCCGATGCGCAGCTTTCGATGCTCGAGGAAGACAGCGATCGTGCTCAGCGCGATCTCTTCGCCCTGATCGACCTGGCGCAGCAATGCCGTGAGTCGCCGCTGTTCATCGGCGACCTCTATTCACTCTACGTGCTCCATTCCGCGTCCGACGTGCTGGCGGAGAGCCTCGTTCACTCGTCTCAGTGCTTCGATGATGATCAGCTCACCGGGTTCGCACATCGTCTCAGTGCCTATTCGGGCGGCGGTTCAATTCACGTGCGGTTTTGGATGCAGCGGACCTGTTTCGAAGACCTGATCCAGCGGCTGTATACCAACGACGGCCAAGGCAACGGCCGGCTGACGAGCGAGGGCATCGCCATGCTTCTCTCGGTCGGGCCCTCCGTGCCGCTGATGGGCAAAGGTGATGAGGAGACCCGACTGGAATGGCTCACGGGTCCGCTGGCGGCAGAACTCATCGGCAGCCGGCGCGAGGTGAAGGAGGAGTTTGAGCGGCAACTGTCGCTCATGGAGCGGCAGGCCGTGGAGCCGATGTGGACGTGGACGGAAGTCCCCGGAACATCGTTCGAGAACGAACTCGAGTCGGAGGCCTACCGTCGGCGATACCTGCCGCTCTTCGTGATGTTGCCAGCTATCGGCCGGGCTGCGACGCAGGCCGAGATTACCACGCAGCGCCGTGTTGCCACTCTCACCGCCATCGCGATTGAACTTTATCGACGGCGCAACGGCGCCTATCCAGAGACGCTCAATCCACTTGTGCCCGAACTGCTGCCCACATTGCCAGTTGATCGCTTCGATGGACGGCCATTACGCTATCGCTTGACGGATGACGGGCCGCTGCTCTACTCGATCGGCTCCGACCGGATCGACGACGGCGGCGCCCCGGCCGAGACGGAATATCAACGCCTGCACGTGCCGCGGTACACGTGGAAGATCCCGAATCCGCCGATGCAGGCCGACTGGATCCTGTGGGATGGGAGGCGCTCACATGAGGAATCGGGCGACTAGCATGGAACCCGGGCGCGGCGCGTGCGAACGGAGTGCTGATGGGAAGCGCCATATCAGGCAATTGGTCGCAGATCCGACGGTGGATCTGGGCCGGCGTGACCGGGCTCGCGCTTGCTACCGGGTGGGTGGCGTATCGAGCCACGCGGCCAATCATCGGCGATGTGCGCATCGACAACCGGGTCATTCTGCTCCACATCCCGCGCGATCTCACCGGGCGAGTCGTCATCCGCCAGGCGACGGCTGATGATGACCTCCAGTTGGTCAGCGGGTTCGGCCGCGGCGAGCATCCGCGATGGTATGATGTATACGTGTCGCCGGATGGCGCCGCAGTCGTGGACGATGTGGAGATCTTCCGAAATCTGAAACGGTTCGAAAGGCATGAAGGGCACTGGTCGCTGCGCGCCGTGGACGCCGATGGGAAGCGCCTTCCCTGCTGTTTCGCCTCGTGGCAGCCAAGCGATCAGATCGCCTTTCGGCTTTACTCAACCGCAGCCGACGGAACGCGAGTCGCGCTCGTTGGCGATCGGAGCTTCATGCGCCTCCGGTGGCCGGAGGACTCGAGCGTCGTGGGAGAGATGTTCTGGGCGGACAGTGGCTGGTCGCCATAGGCGTCCCGCGTGGATCACTGCAACGGCAACCGCCGCGCATGTTCGAGATACGTGTCGTAATTCGCCCGCATCTCAATCAGTGAATCGCCGGCGAACTTCTCGCGCAGCGCCCGCGCCACCTCGAACGCGATCACGTTTTCCATCACCACGCTGGCGGCGCTGACAGCGCAGATATCGGAGCGTTCGTACTGGCTCATCTCGGGCTGCTTGGTGTTGAGATCGACGCTGGGCAGGCCGCGCAGGAGCGTGCTGATGGGTTTCATGGCGCCGCGCACGACGATGGGCATGCCGTTGGTCATGCCGCCTTCGAGGCCGCCGGCGCTGTTGGTGGGCCGCGTGAAGCCCAGCGACGGCTCGCCCTTTCGCGATGCGTCGTACTCGATCGGATCGTGCACCTGCGAGCCGACGCGGCGGGTGGCCTCGAAGCCCAGGCCGATCTCGACCCCCTTGAACGCCTGGATACCCATGACGGCCGCGGCGAGGCGCGCATCGAGTTTTTCGTGCCAGTTCATGCACGAACCCAGGCCGATCGGGCAGCCGAAGACATGCGCCTCGACCACGCCGCCCACGGTGTCCTTGTCCATCTTGGCGCGGCGGATGGTCTCGATCATCGCTTTGCTCGCCGGCTCGTCGGGGCAGTAGACCTCGCTCGCATCGCGCTTCGCCCGCCACTGGTCGAGTTGACCGGCATCAATCGCGGCGTCGGTGGTGATGGTGTGAATCGAGCGCACGAAGCCGAAGACCTCCATGCCGAACTCGCGGAGCAGGCAGCGGGCCAAGGCGCCGGCGGCGACGCGCGAAGCCGTCTCGCGGGCGCTGGCGCGCTCGAGCGTGTCGCGGCAGTCGGTGGTGAGCCACTTGACGCTGCCGGCCAGGTCGGCGTGGCCGGGCCGGGGGCGGTGCACGGCGGGGGTCTTGATCTCGTCATCGAGACGCGAATCGCGGTTGGGAATCTGCATGACGACGGGCGCGCCGGTCGTGTGCCCGCGGCGGACGCCGGCGAGCAGGGTGATGGCGTCGGACTCGATGCGCTGGCGGCCGCCTCGGCCGTAGCCGCCCTGGCGGCGATGCAGTTCGGCGTTGATGAAATCGACATCCACGGGCAGGCCGGCGGGCAGGCCGCAGACCAGCGCCGTCAGGGCTGGGCCGTGCGATTCGCCCGCGGTGTGGCAGGAGAGGTCAGCCATGGGTTGAGCATAGGCGAGGGCAGGTGCAGGGTGGCTTCCCGATGGCGGCTGCGGCGCGGCGGCGTTATGATGGGGCCATGGCCACAACCGTACCTTCCATCATGCCCGGGCAGCACGTGCGGGTCACGCAGCAGATCCCCCAGGGCGAAGCGACGTGGACGACGACGATTGAGGGGCAGGTCGTGGCGTACCGGCAGGCGAAGACCGGCTCGTGGTTCGCCCACTCGAAAGATGACCGCCTGTGGCTGGACCGGCTCGAACTTCGCCGGCGCGATGGCGAGATCGTGGTGTGTAATCTCGACCGCTTCAGCCGCGTGGAAGTGCTGGGCGAGTCCCCGGCGCCGGCGACGGGCGGGGAAGACGGCGCGCCGAGCACGAGCGACGAATAACCCATTGCCTTGTTGTGACTTACGCGTATGCGACTCGCCGGGTGCAGGCCGCGGCGCGCCGGCGATTCTTGCGGTCTTTCCTTCTTTTCCGCGATCCCGGCGGCCCGGTGGACGGTACAACTCAGGCGGCATGAACGCCGCGCCCGGCATTCCTCGGGTGGCGCCATCCAGTCAAATCAACACAACAACGAAAGTGGAAAAGCCATGCACATGCGGAATCGGTTGAGCCTCTGGGCAAGTGTGGGCCTCGTAGCCCTGCTCGGTATGACCGCGGCGATGATGAACCCCCCAGGCGCCGCAAGCGGCTCGCAGCAGCCGGCCGAGATCGGCCAGGCCGCGCCTGATTTCACGCTCAAGGACGTGAACGGCAAGGAGCACAAACTCAGCGACCTCAAGGGCAAGAACATCGTGCTCGAGTGGATCAACCCCGGCTGCCCGGTGTGCAAGCGCGTGATGGCCAGCGGCCTCGTCGAGCAGATGCGCGCCGAACTCAAGGCGATCGACAAGGACTTCGTGCACCTGGCCATCAACAGCACCAAGAACATGACGGCGCAGGACAGCGTCGATTATCTCAAGACGTACAAACTCGCCGAGGACATCCCCGCGCTGGATGACAGCGAAGGAACGGTCGGCAGGTTATACGGCGCCAAGACCACTCCTCACATGTTCGTGATCGACTCCAAGGGCGTGCTGCGCTACTCGGGCGCATTCGATGATGATCCCAGCGGCCGCAAAAGCGACCGGACAAACTACGTCGTCAACGCGCTGCGGCAGATCGTTGCGGGCGAGACGGTGACGCCGGAAAAGACCACACCCTACGGCTGCGGCGTGAAGTACAGGAAGTAAGGATCTGTCGCAAGACCGATCAAGGTAAACAACGCGCCCCGCCCGGTTCTGGGCGGGGCTTTTTTGCGCGCAGTGGCGCTGAGGTGGAGTTGAAACGGCGGCCAATCGATTCCCAACTACTTTCCGGCGGTCTATCCGCTGAAAGGAGACGGCTGTGGGTCAGGGTTCGACGGGAAACGTGATTGCCGCGGTGTGTTCGTTCTTCGTGCCCGGCCTGGGCCAGCTCGTGCAGGGGCGACTGCTGGCGGCGGTGCTCTACTTCCTCTTCGCGGCCCTGCTCTGGCTCGTGCTGCTGGGCTGGCTCGTGCACCTCGTCTCCATCCTCGACGCGGCGCTCTACGTGCCCCCGCACGCCCGGCGGCGCAACGTGCAGGTCCGCTGCGCTGCCGGCTGAGCCAGCGCCGGGCGCCTTTTTTCGCAAAAATCGGCAAGAATCAAAAACCGCTCCCGGCGTAAGTGCGTCATGAATGGTGACACACACCCGCTGGAGGCGCGCGATGGCGAGCGACATTCACCTTTCGCTGCTGGACCGGGTTCAGATTGCCTCGCCGTGCCCCGCGAAGTGGGAGGACATGGCTGGCGATGACATGACGCGGCATTGCAGCCAATGCGATCTGGATGTGCACAACCTTTCCGCGATGACGCGCGAGCAGGCGGAAGCGTTTCTGCGCTCGCACCTGGATGGCGGCCGGGTCTGCGGCCGCATCTACCGGCGCAGCGACGGGACCATCCTGACGCGGGATTGCCCGGTCGGGCTGGCGGCGATCCGCGCCCGGGCGCGGCGGACGTTCGGACGCGTGGCGGCGGCGCTCGCAGCGCTCGTCTCAGCGACTGCATTCGCGCAGTGGCGAAGCGGTCAACATGAAGAGTATCCGCTGAGCAATTGCGCCAGCGTGCGCGACTTCAACTTGTTTGGCAGGATTCGCAGCTGGGTCCGATCTTCGCCGCCGCAACAGATGAGCAGCGGAATGTGGATGGGAGCGATTGCTCTGCCCGACGTGCGAACATGGAGCGAAACGCTCACGAACACTTCCGACGGTGAGCGAGACTTCGAGTAGCGCGCCCTGGCCACGCGCGGGACGGAGCGGCAGCATGCTCGTGTACGTGATCGGCACGGCAATCCCCTGGCTCGGCCTGTTCGGCTGGATGTGGTACGCCGAATGGCAGGGTGAGAGATACTGGATCGAGAGTGTCTGGAGTATGCCGCGCCTCGAGTACTACGACGTGCCGTGGATCCTGGCGCTGATGGTGCTGCTGCCGCTCGTCAGCGCCTGGTCGGGAATGGAACTGATGCGCCTTTGGCGCCGGCCACGGCTCTTTGACCGGCGCGTCGGCGGCTGGTTCGGCAGGCGCTTCGCGCTGGGGCTTCTGGCCGGGCTGGTCAGTGTGGCGCTGTTTGGTCTCGCGACCACGTACCAGCCCGAGACCCGTCTGCCCGATGTGGTAAACGTGCTGTCGAGCGCTCTTGTGCCGACCGCCGGTCTGGCGCTGCTGCTGCGGCGCATCAAGACCGGCTGCTGCATCGTGTGCGACTACGACACGCGGCATCTACCCTTTCCCCAGACGCCCGGCGTGCGCCGATGTCCGGAGTGCGGCGCGGAGGTGGCGTGAGGGAGAGCTGATGGACAAAGTCAATCTCGCCGAGAAGTTCGCCCTCTTCAGCGACCAGTGGCGCCCCAGGATCATCGGGCAGTGCAACGGCCAACTCGTCAAGATCGCCAGGGTCCAGGGCGAGTTCATCTGGCATGCGCACGAGAATGAACATGAGTTGTTCTTCGTCGTGAAGGGCTCGCTCACGATCCGGCTGCGCGATCGTGATGTCGAACTGCGCGACGGTGAGATGTTCATCGTGCCGCGCGGCGTGGAGCACCAGCCGATCGCGGAAAACGAAGCGTGGATCATGCTTTTCGAACCCGCCTCGACGCTCAACACCGGCAACGTGCGCAGCGAGCGCACGGTCGAACGCCTCGATCGCCTCTGAAACTCGCCTGCAACGGCGCGTCCGCCTGCGTGTAGACACAAGCGACATTCCCCCCACACCTGGAGGTTCATATGGGTCAGCCCGTCGTGCATTTTGAACTGTGGTCGAAGAATCCCGCGAAGATCGGCGAGTTCTATTCCAAGGTGTTTGGCTGGCAGGTGAACCACATGCCGGAGATGACCTATCACTTCGTGGACACCGGCGGACAGGGCGGCATCAACGGCGGCATCATGCAGCCGCAGGAGGGCCCGTGGCCCGGCAACATGGCGCTGTACCTGAACGTCGATGACCTCGCGCCGTTTCGCAGGAAGATCGTCGAGGCGGGCGGGAAGATTATTGTCGAAAACATGGACATCCCCGGAGTGGGTTCGCTGTGCCTGTTCGAGGACACCGACGGCCGCGTCATGGGCATGTGGCAGAAGGCGGCTCACTGAAGCGCCCCATCGCGCAGCGCGGCGGCAGAAAAGTTCTATGATTTGCTGCATGATCACGCCCAATCCCGTTACGACCGTTGAGCAATTGGAGCAGGCGCGCGACCTCGGCCGGTGCGAACTGGTGCGAGGAGAACTGCGGATGATGAGTCCCGGAGGCGGCAGGCACGGCCGTATCGCGCTGGCGATTGGACGGATTCTCGGCACATTCGTTTCGGCCAATCACCTCGGCGCCACCTACGCCGCGGAGACGGGGTTCGTCATCGAACGCGATCCCGATACCGTCCGGGCGCCGGATGTCGCGTTCCTCCGAAAGTCGCGATTGAATCTTGAACACGCTGAAGGATTCATCGCCGGCCCGCCCGATCTCGCCGTTGAGATGATCTCGCCCAGCGATTCGGCCAGCGAAGTGCTCGACAAGGTGCAGCAGTGGCTCGGCGCCGGCTGCGAGAGCGTCTGGGTGGCCGATCCTGACAAGCGGACGATTGCGGTTTATCGCAGCGACCGACCGGTGCGCGTCTGGCGCGAAGGCGAGTCGCTGGTCGATGAAGCGCCGCTGCCGGGCTTCGTGCTGGTCGTGGATGAAGTTTTCAACGCCTGACCATCCCCAGGCGGATCTGGTCACCGGGCGAGCCACTTGAGCCAGTGGCCGTGGTGGTGCGCCTCGGCCAGCAGGGTGCGCTGCGGCTTTCCGTTGCGGATCGTCGTGAGATGCAGCATCGGGCCGGGATCGTCGCCCAGCCACTCGAGCGAGATGCGGGCGAGGTCGCGCCGCTGGCCGAGGCTCGCGATGAGTTCATCAAACCGCTGCCGCCAGGCGCTGTCCATCTGGTAGATCGCGTGGCAGTGGAAGATGCAGGGCAAGGCGCGTTCGTCGACCCCGGCGAAGACCTCGGGCACGAGGTCCATCGCGTCGCCGGTCAGGATGCGAGGCGGGGCATGGCGCGCGATATCGCGCGCTGCACGAAAGAGGGTGAGCCGCTCGACCATGTCCGGCCAGATGAGCGATTCGAGCCAGCGCATCGCGTCGTCATCCATCGCATCCACGGGGGCGAGGTCAATGCCGATGCGATCGGCGATCGGCGGCATCGCTTCCGGCAGCGGGGGCGCCAGGTCGCCGCGCAGTTCGGTCTCGATGCGCGCCGGCGAGTCGGGACCGATTTGATGACCGTCGCTGTACCGGTAACGGTAGTGATCGAAGAACAGATTGAGGCCGCTGGAGGCGCCGACCTCGATGAGGTGCAGCGGTCGGTGGAAGGATTCGAACGCGCGCGCGAACGCCGGCAGCAGCACGCCGCAGCGGCCGACTTCGTTGGTCTGGACGAGGCGCGTGGCGACGAGGTGGAGAATCTCGCTCTCGTAGTGCTTGCAAAAGTCCTGGAACGCCGGCCAGGCGTGCGCGGCCGGCCGCATGCCGCCGACGGTGGGGTAGAACTCGCGCAGTGGATGCTCCGCGCCGCCGAGCAGCAGGTAGTGCACCGCCCCGAAGAGCATGTTCGACGGCGGATGGCGTTTGGGACCGCCGCTGGCCAGCATGCGGATCGCCTCATCCTCGGCCACACGCGCCGAAAGCGTCGCATAGAGCGGGCAATACTCGGCGCACACCTTGGCGAAGAACTCAAACTCTTTGCTGAGTTGTTCGGAGTCGATCGTCATCAACCCGAGCCGTGCTTCTCGGCGGCCCGGCGCTGCAGTTCGTCGGGCGTAACATCCTCGACGTGCGTGGCGAAGCCCCACTTGTGGCCGAACGGATCCTCGAGGAACACGCTGCGGTCGCCATAGAACTGTGTAGCGACGGGGCGCAGAACCTTCGCGCCGGCGGCCTGAGCCTGCGTCGCGAGTGCATCAACATCTTCGACATAGATGTAGATCGAAACCGGCGTGCCGCCCAGCGTCTGCGGACTGACGGCCCCAATCTCCGGATGTTCATCGGCGAGCATGATCATCGCGTGCTTGCCGATGCGGATCTCGGCGTGACCGACCTTGCCGCCGGGCCCACCCATGCGAAAGAGTTCGATCGCGCCGAAGGCCCGCTGGTAGAACTCGATGGCGCTGGCCGCGCCATTGCAGATCAGGTACGGCGTCGCGGCTTTGTATTCGTCCGGGATTGGATTCACTGGGGAAGTCATTGGGCGCCTCTTCTGCAAATCATTCAGTGAGCGTTCAGCGGGAACTTCGTGCAGAACTCCGCGATCTCGCCGCGCACCTTCTCACAGGTGGCTGCGTCGCCGGCGCTGCCCAGCACGCGATCGATCCACTCGGCCACCTGCTGCATCTCGCCTTCCTTGAGCCCGCGCGTGGTGAGCGCCGGGCTGCCCAGGCGCAGGCCGCTGGTCACGCGCGGCGGGCGCGGGTCGTTGGGAATGCCGTTCTTGTTGGTGATGATTCCTGCTGATTCGAGCCACTTCTCGGCGTCGGCGCCGGTGAGGTTCTCATCGCGCTGGCGCAGATCGACGAGCATGAGGTGGTTGTCCGTGCCGCCCGAGCACAGGCGGTAGTTGCGCTCGGCCAGCGCGCCGGCGAGGGCTCTGGCGTTCTTCACGACCTGGTTCGAGTAGTCCTTGAACGAGGGCTGCAGCGCTTCGCCGAACGCGACGGCCTTGCTCGCGATAATGTGCATGAGCGGACCGCCCTGCACGCCCGGGAAGAGCGCCTTGTCGATCTTCTTGGCGATCTCCTCGTCGTTGGTCATGATGAGCCCGCCGCGCGGCCCGCGCAGAGTCTTGTGCGTGGTCGTCGTGACAATGTGCGCATGCGGGAAAGGCGATGGATGCGCGCCCGTCGCGCAGAGTCCTGCGATGTGGGCGATGTCGGCCATGAGGATCGCGCCGCATTCATCCGCCACGGCCCGGAATTTTGCAAAGTCGATCGTTCGCGGATAGGCCGAGTATCCGCAGAGAATCATCTTGGGTTTGTGTTCGAGGCAGACGGCGCGCATGGCGTCGTAGTCAATGTGCTCGAAGCGCGGGCTGCTCGCGTCATAGATGAGCGGGTAATGCACCGGCTTGAAGTAGCGGCCGGAGAAGTTGATCTTCATGCCGTGGCTGAGGTGGCCGCCGTCTTTGAGCACGAGCGAGGCGAAGCTGTCGCCGAGTTCGAGCATGGCCATGAAGACGGCCATGTTGGCCTGCGCGCCGCTGTGGGGCTGCACGTTGGCGAATCTGCAGCCGAACAGTTGCCTGGCGCGCTCGCGGGCGAGGTTCTCGATCTGGTCGTGGAACTCGCAACCGCCGTAGTAGCGCGCGCCCGGATAGCCCTCGGCGTACTTGTTGGTCAGGCACGTGCCCATCGCGTGCATGACCATGGTCGAGACGTGGTTTTCGGAGGCGATGAGTTCGAGCGTCGTCTCCTGCCGCCGGGCTTCGCGGGTGATGATGTCCGCCGCCTGCGGATCGTGGGCGGCGAGTTGACTGAGAAACGTGCGGGAAAGTTCATCCACGGCAAAGGCTCCTGCAGGTGCGGCCCCGTCGCCACGGCGGCAGGGCGGTTGTCGATGCTAGGACCGCCGCCGCTGTTCGTGGCGACTCCCGGCACACGCGGGCCGGCGAAAAAGCACCGATGCCGCGCCTGCGAGAGGCGCGGCACCGGAATCGGGAGGCAACCGCAATTCGTCGCGGCGCTACCGCAGCCGCACGGCATTGCTTGAGGCGCAACTGGCGCGATCGAGCAGCACCGTCCACATGCCGCAGCCGCTCTCCGAGAGCCAGCCCGAGAGATACCCACGGCCCAGGCCGTCGGACATCGCCCGGATGCCGGGCTGGATGCCCATGGCCGGCGGCCGAATGGTGATGAATGCGCCGGCGCAGAGGTCGCGGCCGGGCAGTTCGAACGGCCCGTTGCGATCGGCGAAGATCAGGAAGATCTCAGACTTGGGCGAGGCGCCGGTCCAGTCGAACCTGATCTGCCCCGCCTGCGGGCAACTCGTCTTGGCCGTCAGCATGATCTCGCTGCACTCCACCTGGTACTCGTACGCGCCGATGTCCACCAGCGGGCCCGTGCCCCGACCGGTGTCTTGCGTGTACGGATCATCAACGCAGCGGCAATGGCAGGCGATGTCCATCGTCAGGCCGGCGGGCAGGCAGAGGTTGTCGCCTGCATCGATGCACGGCGAGCCGGGGCGCAGGGCGAAATTCAGACTGCCCGCATCAACGAAACTCGGATCCTCGCAGACGTTGCAGAAGCCTTCCTGCCACGGATCAGAGTTGCAGAAGTTGAACGACGCGTTGCCGATGATCGCCGCCGGCCCGTTGTCCCAGACGACGCAGTTGGCGTAGGTCGATTGGCCAAACGTCGAATAGTCGCAGATGCCCGCGCCGCAACTTCCGACGGCGCGCGCGGGCTGGCTGTTGCCGGCGATGGTGAGGTTGATGGCGCGCACGACGCCGCCCTCGTTGTGGATGCCGCCGCCGTCCACCCAGCCCTGGTTGTTTTCAGCGATCACGGAGTTTTCGATGTACAGGTCTGCGTCGATGGCCCAGACGCCGAAGCGGTCGTTGCGATTGAGCATGCAGTTGATGATGTGCGCGCCGCCGCCGGGCAGCAGGGCGACGCCGTCCTTGCCGCCGGTGACGGTAACGCCGTCGAGGCAGCGGTAGATGCCTTTCTCGGCCGGAGCGAAGATCACGCCGCCCTCGACCCACGTGAGCGTCGGGCCGAGCACCGAGCGGATTGTGATGAGCTTGTCGCCCCAGACGAAGCCGTCGTAGATGCCCGGGCCGAGGAGGATGAGATCGAAGTCGCGGGCCTTGGCCATCGCGGTCGGGAGGTCGGGGATCTCTTCCGGCACGCGGAAAACATCCGCGGATGCCGTCGAAGCGCCGGCGAGCAGCGCGGCCACAGCCGCGAGCGGCGCAAGCAAGGATTGTCGTATGGTGGTGTTCATGGCGTCACCTCTTCCCGTTCAACTGGAGACTGGATCGCGCAGTCGGCGGCGCTCGAGTTGAGCGCTGTCTGCACGATGATGAACGCTATGGAGGCGCCGCGCCGGCGAGCTACAGGAACGCGAACCTGTTCGATGTTCGCCAAAGTTTTGCAGGGGCGGGGTTCCTATACTCCGCTTTGAATGCGATCCTGCCATAAGCGCGACTGGCGCAGCAGGTTGCAAACGTCGGGGCAGGAAAGACGTCAAACGTGAGCAGGGATTCATCTAAATCATCGGCAGCGAACAAGGCCATTGAGACCGTCGAGCCCATCGGCGCGCGCGTGCTGATTCGCAAGGATGAAGACCGCAAGCAGACCAAGTCAGGCATCCACCTGCCCGACAAGATTGAGATCCCGACCCTCACCGGACGCATCGTTGCCGTCAGCGCGCAGGTCGAGCATGATGAGGATTACCCGATCCGCCAGTACGACCGCGTGCTGTTCAATCCCAAGGACGCGATTCCCGTGGACTTTGAGGGGGACAACCGTCTCTTCGTCGTGCCGGTCGAGAATGTCGTCGCGGTGTTCCGCAAGGAATGAGAGGGGTCGGCCTGACGGCCGCGCGCCCTCGACTCATGATCGCTGGCACGGTCAGCGCGCCTTCGGCATAGCGACGCGAAGCGCGACGTCATGCCACGCATCCAGCGCATGCCGCAGCCGCTGCGATTAGAATCAGGCATGGCCGGTATTCACGCCCGTGGAAACTCTCTGCTTATCGCACCGCTGGCGGCGCCGTTCCGGTTTTCCATTACGCCGCCGGGTTCGAAAAGCCTGACCAACCGCTTTCTGCTGCTGGCCGCACTGGCCAATGGGCGCTCGACGCTGCACCGGCCGCTGCGCGCCGAGGACACTGACGTCATGGTCGCGGCCCTGCGGCAACTCGGAATTGACATCGAGAGCGAAGAGCGTGATGAACCGCAGTCGTGGAGCGCGCTGCACGTCACCGGCGCGGGCGGCGCGCTGCGCGGCGGCGCGACGCTCAAGCTGCACAACGCCGGCACAGCCGTGCGCTTCCTGACGGCCGCCTGCGCGCTGGCCGATGCGCCCGTCATGATCGACGGCAACGCGCGGATGCGCCAGCGGCCTATCGCGGAACTCGTCGAACTCCTGCGCTCGATCGGGGCGAAGATTGAGTTCGTTCAGGGTGAAGGCTCGCTGCCTCTGCGTGTGCGCCCCGCAGCGCTGCGCGGCGGAGAAGTCGCCGTCGGGCCGACGCTGTCGAGCCAGTTCATCTCTGCACTGCTCATGATGGGGCCGCACATGCACGAAGGGCTTTCTCTGCGCGCGACGGCGGCGCTGACCTCGCCCGGGTACGTCGCCATGACACTGGGGTGCATGGATCGCTTCGGCGCGACCATCGACGCCACCGCTTCGCTCGATCGCATCGACGTGGCCGCCGGCGCGTACGAGGGTGTCGATGTGAATATCGAGCCGGATGCGTCGAGCGCGACTTATTTCCTCGCGGCGGCGGCGCTGAGCCCCGGGTCGGTGTGCACGATCGAGGGGCTGGGCAAGGGATCGCTGCAGCCGGATGTACGCTTCGCCGATGCGCTGCACGAGATGGGCGCCAATCTCACGTTCGGGCGCGCGTTTCTCACGATCTCCGGCTCCGAAGAGCCGCTGCGCGGCATCGATCTCGATTGCAGCCTCATGCCCGACGCCGCGATGACGTTGGCCGTTGTCGCCGCTTTTGCGCAAGGTGAGACGGTGCTGCGCGGCCTGTCCACGCTGAAGCACAAGGAGACGGACCGGCTCGCGGCCCTGCAGGCCGAACTGGCCCGACTCGGCGCTGCCGTGGAGATCGAAGACGATGAACTGCTCGTGATCGAACCGGCAGCAGACGCGCGGCAGCGGCGCGATGAAATCCTGATCGAAACGTACGATGACCATCGCATCGCCATGGCGTTCTCGGTCGCCGGGCTGGTGCGGCCGGGCGTGTGCATTGCCGATCCCGGCTGCGTCGGCAAGACTTATCCAGGCTACTGGCGCGATTTCGATCGAATGCGAGGCTCGGTCGCATCATGACCGCGATCGTCTGGTTCCGCCAGGATCTGCGGCTCGACGATCACCCGGCGCTGCGCGCTGCCGTCAATCGTGGCGAGGCGGTTGTTCCGGTGTACATCTGGTCACCTGGCGACGAAGGGGACTGGGCGCCAGGTGCGGCGAGCCGGTGGTGGCTGCATCACTCGCTTTTCTCGCTGGACGATCAGTTGAAGCGGTTCGGCTCGCGACTGATCCTGCGATCCGGGACTGCCCTTGATGAGCTGTCAGCACTGATTGGCGAAACCGGCGCCACTGCGGTGTTCTGGTCGCGCCGTGTCGAGCCGGCAGCAATCAAAGTTGAACGAGCAGTGGAGCGGATGCTCAGCGCTCGCGGTGTAATGTGGGAGTTGTTCAACACTTCGCTGCTGCATGATCCGGCGACAGTCAGAACGAAATCGGGAGGTCCGTACCAGGTCTTCACGCCGTTCTGGAAAGCGCTGCAGGATGGAACGGAGATCGCCCAGCCGATCGCTGCGCCGCGACAGCTTGCAGCGCCTCGAAAGTGGCCCAAGTCCCTGCATCTCGAACAGCTCGAACTGTTGCCGACGCCTGACTGGGCTTCGGGATTTGGCTTGATGTGGTCACCGGGCGAGGCGGGCGCGCAGGCGCAGACCAAACGGCTGCTGGGAGAGATCGCGGACTACGACAGCGAGCGGGATCGCCCCGACCGCGACGGCACATCACGGCTGAGCCCGCATCTGCACTTTGGCGAAGTGTCGCCGCGGCGCGTGTGGGCGCAGGTGATTGCGCACGAGACCCGGCATCGCAGCGGGCCGTCGAAGGGCGCCCTGGCGTATCTGCGTCAACTCGCGTGGCGCGAGTTCGCGCACCACCTGCTGCACCACTTTCCTCAAACACCTGCCCGGCCTCTTCGCGATCAATACAGCCGCTTTCCATGGCGGCGAAGCAGCAACGATCTGCGCGCGTGGCAGCGCGGCTTGACCGGCTATCCGTACGTCGATGCCGGGATGCGCCAGCTCTGGTCCACCGGATGGATGCACAACCGGGTGCGCATGCTGGCCGCTTCGCTGCTGGTCAAGCATCTGCTGCTCGACTGGCGGCACGGCGCGGCGTGGTTCTGGGACACGCTCGTGGATGCGGATCTGGCCAACAACACCCTTGGCTGGCAGTGGTGCGCCGGCTGCGGGGCGGATGCAGCGCCGTACTTTCGCATCTTCAATCCGGTGACGCAGGGGAGGAAGTTCGATCCGCAGGGCCGGTACGTGCGGACGTGGGTGCCGGAGTTGAGCAGCCTGCCCGACGAGTTCATCCATCGGCCTTGGGAGGCGCCGGCGGCCGTGCTGCGGGCGGCGGGCGTCGCGCTCGGGCGCACCTATCCTCACCCGATCGTCAGTCATGAAGCTGGACGCCGGCGGGCGCTCGAAGCGCTCAGTGCCGTGAAAGTGAGATGATGATGCTTTCGATTCGCGCATGCCCAATCATGCTCGCTGCGGCGTTTCTTGTGTTGCGCTTTACGCCGGCGGCGGCTGCACGGCAGGAGCATGACTCTTCCGCAACGATCAGCCGCATGGACCTGATCAACGCCTTCGAGCGGCTGGACGCGCAGTTCATGCAGCGCCTGGCGGACCAGCGCGCAGCGCCTCCGCCGGACGTCCCGGCCGATTCGGAGGCGTGGCGCCAGTGGACGCTGCTCGACGAAGCGGAACTCGAGCGCCTCAATCTGCAGGCCGATCGCGCGGCGTCGTCATTCCTGGGCGGCGATCTCAGCCGCGTCCCCGCGTTGATGAATGCCGCACTGGCTGTTCGGCCGGGCGACACTTCGGATGAGGCGTTTCTGGCGCTGGCCTATTCACTGCATCTGGAGATCGATCCCGCTCGCCCGAGCGTGGAGCAGATGGCTGCCGGCGGCGCGTATGCCGGCAAGTGCGCCTTCCGCGTTTCGTCGATTTATCCGCTGCCCGAGGGCGTCGAAGTGCCGGCGGAAGTCGGGCTGATGATCGTGCTTGATGAGATGGGTTCTTCCACGAGTTCAATCAACCAGCTATTGCTCTCCGTGGACGAATCACGCCGCGTGAGCGGCGCTGTCCTGGCTCACCTCGTCGGACAGTTGGGAGCCGGCACGCGCGAAATCAAGCTGCGCTCGGGCCCCATGGACCTTGTCGGATTTAGCTTCGATCAGCCGCCGAGGACGTTTCCCACCATCGGCCGCTGGACCGTGCTGCCCGAGGCGCTTGAGGCAGCGCAGCGGCGGCTGAGCGCGCGGCTCGATGCGGCCGCCGAAGCGGATGCGACGCAGCAGCAGCGCCTCGCGCAGGATCTGCTCCGCCAGCGCCTGACGCTGCTCGATGATCCCGATTCGCGCGCGGACACGACCGGACTGCTCGTTGATCACTCCCAACTGATCGGTTCGCTCGATCGCGAGTGCACAATGATCGAGGGTGGAATCGATCCATACGCCGGCCGCAGCGGCGATACGTGGCACGGCGTGCGCCTGGCAGAAGATGTGTATCTACCGGCCCGCATTTATGTGCCCGCCGAAGTGGATCGGCCGGGACCAATGCCTCTGGTCATCGCGCTGCATGGCGCGGGCGGCGACGAGAATTTCTTCATGGAGGCAGGCGGCGACGGCATTATCAAGCGCCTCGCCGATGAAAGGGGCTTTGCGGTCGTCAGCCCGCAGGCTTCGCCGCTGATGGATGTCGGCCTCGCGTTCGATTCGATTGTCAGTTTGATGCAGTCGCTCTACGACATCGACGAGAAGCGCATCTACGTGCTGGGCCACTCCATGGGCGCCATGATGACGGGCGGAATTTCCGCAGCGCGGCACGATCGCATCGCGGCAGCATGCTGGCTGGCGGGGGCGAGCTACTCGCGCGGCTCGACGATCCCTCCGACGCTGGCCGTCGCGGCGCAACTCGACGCCATCATCGCGCCGGCGCGAGTGAAGGCGGTCGTGAGCGAGGCGCGAAAAGCCGGCATGGAGGTCGAGTACCGCGAGATGCAGCACTACGGCCACGTGCTCATGGTCGGGCCGATTCTGCCTGAGGTGATCGACTGGCTGCTGGCGAGGCGCCTGCAATAAACTCCTCTCAAGGAGCATCAGTGGATTACCGCATCATCAGCATCGGCACTCTGGCCGCACACCCGCTCTGGGGCGAGCGCGGCGAAGTGCGCACGGCGCACGCCACGACGACGCTGCTGCGCGGCGGCGATCGGTCCATCATCGTCGACCCATCCCTGCCCGGCGAGATTCTCGAGGCTCGGTTGCGCGAGCGCTCGGGATTGAGCGCTGCGCAGATCACGCACGTGTTCCTTACATCGTTTCGCCCGGACGTGCGGCGGGGCTTGCGGCTGTTCGATCACGCCACATGGTGGATTGCCGCCGCCGAGCGCGAAGCGATCGGGCAGGCGCTGGTGGCGCAGTTCGAGCAGGCGCGCGATGAGGGCGAAGCGGACCTGGCCGAAATGGTCCGCGAGGAAATCGCGCTGCTTCGGCGTTTCGAGCCGGCTCCCGATCATCTGGCCGATCGCGTCGATCTATTCCCGCTGCCCGGGCGCACGCCCAGCAGCGCCGGGCTGCTGCTCGCCCTGCCGCGCTACACGCTGCTCATCTGCGGCGATGCGATCGCGACCATGGAGCATCTCGAGAAAGGCCAGGTGCTCGCCGACTGCTTCAACCTTGAGCAGACTCGCGAGTCATTTGCCGAAGCGGTTGAGATTGCGGACCTGCTCGTGCCGGGGCGCGACAATCTCGTGGTGAACCCGACGCGCCGGCCGTTCTAGATTCGCTGGCATCCGCATAGCATTGCAGCGTGAATCGTTCCGCCGCCCGCATCCTCGACGCCAATGCCAACCGCGCGCGCGAAGCGCTGCGCATCATGGAAGATTACGCGCGATTCATCGCCGATGACCGCGAGCTGGCGGCGCAACTCAAGTCGATCCGTCACGAATTGCGCTCGGCGCTGG
The DNA here is from genome assembly GCA_963205185.1 of Planctomycetota bacterium. Classification (GTDB taxonomy): domain Bacteria; phylum Planctomycetota; class Phycisphaerae; order Phycisphaerales; family UBA5793; genus UBA5793. Next base: position 61,233 of record CAUJHZ010000034.1, read on the forward strand.
ATCGCCTGCCGCCGGGCTGGCTCGAGGCGAATCGCGATGCGCCCGGCGACGTCGGCCGCACCACCAAGACCGAAAGTGAGGGACGGCGCGAGAGCATCGCGGCCGTTGTGGTCGCGGCGGGCAAGCGCCTGGGCGAGGCCCTGCGCAGTCTCGAAGAGTATCTCAAGTCGATCGACGCCCCAGCCGCCGCCGCCATCGAGGCGCAGCGCTATCGCGCGTACGACGCGGAGCAGCAGCTGCAACGGCGCCTCGGTACCGTGACGTGCCCGCAGTGGCGGCTGTGCGTGCTCATCACGGAGTCGCTGTGCACGCTGCCGTGGATCGAGGTGCTCGAGGCGGCGATCGCGGGCGGAGCGGACTGCATCCAGTTGCGCGAGAAGAACCTCGAGGACGGCAAGTTGCTCGGGCGCGCAACGGTGGTGGTCGATCGCTGTCGCGCCGCGGGCATTGCGAGCATCATCAACGATCGCGCCGACGTGGCGCTGCTCACGGGCGCCACGGGCGTGCACCTCGGCCAGACCGATCTGCCCGTCGGCCACGTGCGGCGGCTGGCCGGGCGACAACTCATCGTCGGTGTTTCGACAAGCCATCTGGCCCAGGCGGAGGCGGCGGCCCGCGGAGGCGCCGATTACTGCGGGGTGGGGCCGATGTTCCACACCACCACCAAGGACAAGCCGCAGCTGGCCGGTCCGGCGTACCTCCAGCAGTACATCGAGCGCGTTCCGCTGCCGCACCTGGCCATCGGCGGCATCACCCGCACCAACGTGCGCCAACTCGTCGCGGTCGGGTGCCGCGGCGTTGCGGTGAGTTCGTACGTGTGCGCGAGCGACGATCCGTGCGACGCCGTGCGGAAGTTGCGCGAGGCGCTGGGCCCGTGAAGCAGGGGGTCGGTTGCACAAACCGGTCATTCCGGCAAAGTGCATCCCGGCAGCGACGGCGGGGGTGGGGACACATGCTGCATGACTCGCATCAAGCACAAGATGCACTCGTTCGCACGCTCGTGGATGCCTGCCTGCGCAGGCATGACGGCGCCGGCACGCCTTTGTTGAGCAGATCGCGGCTCTCACCGCCGCAAACCCAAACGCCTACCATCGGAACCTGATGCAACTGCTCCAGGTCAGCAATCTCGTCAAGACCTACGGCCAGCGAGCCGTCGTGGATGGCGTGTCGTTTCACGTCGATCGCGCGGAGATCGTGGGCCTGCTGGGGCGCAACGGCGCCGGCAAGACGACGAGTTTCCGCATGAGCATCGGCATGACCACGCCCGACGGCGGACAGGTGGTCTTCGATGGGCACGACGTGACGCGCGAGCCGATGTTCCGCCGGGCCAATCGCGGCATGGGCTATCTCAGCCAGGAACCGAGCATCCTCCGCCGGGCGACGGTCGAGCAGAATCTCATGGCGTTTCTCGAACTCCAGCCGCTCAGCCGGCAGGAGCGCGCGGTCCGGCTCAACGATCTTCTCGCCCAATTCGGCCTGACCAAGAACCGCCACCAGTCTTCCAGGACTTTGTCGGGCGGCGAGCGCCGCAAACTCGAGATCGCCCGCTGTCTGATCAAAAACCCCGATCTCATCCTTCTCGACGAGCCGTTTTCGGGGGTCGATCCGCTCGCGGTGGAGGACCTGCAGCGCGAGATTCTGCGACTTCGCGAGCAGCGGGGCATTGCCATGCTCATCACCGACCATAACGTCCTGCAGACCCTTCGCGTGTGCGACCGGGCCTACATCCTCAACGACGGTCGGATTCTGGCCGAAGGTCCTCCAAAGGACCTCATTCGCGATGAGATCGTGCGCCAGTCCTACCTCGGGTCGATGTTCCGCGGCGACGAATTCGATTGAATCGGCTGGAACTCTGATGAAGCGATCCGGAGTCATGCGGCTCGTACCTGCGACGCTCCTGGCCCTGCTCATGCTGAGCGCGAGCGGGTGCGGCATCGCCTGGACAGACCGCGAGGGGTTCATCCGCCACGACGGCGTGTACGTGTTCCACGCGCCGGGAATCTCCGGCGACGTGCCGCACGATCATTACTTCGCAGCCGGACTGCTGCGGGCCGGTGTGCAGGAAGTGCGCTTTGTCACCTGGACGACGATGTCGCCCGGTCGGAATCTCACTGACGTCGCTTTGCACGAGGCGCAGGCGCGGCGGCTGGCGGACCGGGTGCGCGGCTTCAAGGCGACATCACCCGAAGCGCGGGTCGTCCTCACCGGGCACAGCGGCGGCGCCAAGATTGCGATCCGCGCCGCCGAGTTGCTCGAGGTCGGTTCCGACGTCATCGAGCAGGTGTGGCTGCTGGCGCCGGCGCTGTCGCCCGACTACGACTTCGGTCCGGCGCTGGAGCGCGTGCCGCGCATCGTCGCCTTCAGTTCGCCGCATGACGGGCTGCTCCTGGGCGCGGGGACATCGCTCTTTGGCACCTCTGATCGATACTTCGGGGACGCGGGCGGCCGCGTAGGTTTCCTTTATGAGCATCCTCGGTTCGAGCAGTGGGGCTACGACCCCGCCTGGCTGGCGTTTCGAAACAGCGGCGATCACATGCAGGTGCTCGGGCAGCGCTTTGCGTGGCAGATCATCGGGCCGTCGATGCTCAGCTGGATTCCGCCGGCGACGCGCGCCGAGGCCAGCCTGACAACCGCCGGCGCCGCCGCCTCCGATGGCCGATCGGAAGCAGCGCCCGCTGACGGGCCATGACCCTCGGCCGCGGCTCGCTACAATTGCCGACTATGAAGCCCACGCAGATCGCCGCCGCCCTCGAGCAGAAGTTTTCCGGCCGCATCACGGCGTCCTTGCCGGAGGACAAGCATCCGCGCATCCACGTCGATGCCGCAAACTGGCGTGAAATCGCCGAGTTCCTCGCCCGCGATCCGGATCTCGATTTCGACTTCCTCCTGTGCATCTCGGGTGTCGATTACGTCGGCGACGACAAGCTTTGCGCCGTCTACGACCTGCGCTCCATGACGCACAAGCATGAATTCGCGGTCAAGGTTTACGTGGACCGGAATGCCCCTTCGATCCCCAGCGTCTCGGACATCTGGCCGGCCGCGGACTGGCACGAGCGCGAGATCTTCGACATGTTCGGCATCGACTTTCCCGGGCACGGCGACCTGCGGCGCATCCTGCTGCCGGAAGACTGGGTCGGCCACCCGCTTCGCAAAGACTACGTCTTTCCGCGCGAGTACCACGGTATTCCCGGCTCGTACGAACTCGACTGGCAGCAGAAGCCGACGTACCCGGCCTGAGTTTGCCCGAGGGGGCGACGTGCTGCTCTACACCGTCGCATGCGAATTCGATTCCGCCGAGGTGGCCCGGCAGTGGGTGGACTGGCTGGAGCGCGAGCATCTGGCGGATGTGTGCCGCGCCGGCGCGGAGTCGGCCGAGGTCATCCGCCTCGATGGATCGCCAATCGTGTACCAGGTGCAATACCGCTTTCGCGATCGCGCTGCATTCGAGGCGTACGAGCGGAACCATGCACCGCGGCTGCGAAGCGAGGGGCTCAATCGCTTCCCACTGGAACTCGGCTTGCGCTACAGCCGATGCTCGGGCGAGGTCATTTCCTGTTTGGCGCCCGCTTCGCGCAAGCCCGGCTTGACGTAGGCCGCGCCGGCTTGCCCGCCCCCGCGGCTTTGCGCAGCGCGCTGACCTCTGCAGCCCGGAGCATGCGCCATTGCCCGACCGCCACGCCGCTGAGTTTGAGCGGCCCCAGGGCGATGCGACGGAGCTTGCGCACCGGGTAGCCGAGCGTCGCCAGCACCTTGCGCAGATCGCGGTTGCGCCCCTCGCGCAGTTCCATGACGAGATGCGTGCGCTCGCGGTCGCGCTTGAGCAGTTTGAGGCGAACGGCTTCGGTTCGCTCGGTCCTGTTGCGGCGGCGGTCGTGCACGACGATGCCGCGCTGCAATGCTGCGACGCCGTCGGCATCGAGACTTCCCTTGACCACGACCTCGTACGTGTTGGGCACTTCGTAGCGAGGGTGCGTGAGACGATTGGTCAGTTCCCCGTCGTTGGTCAGCAGCAGCAGGCCGGTCGAGTCGGCGTCGAGCCGGCCGACGCAGAACAGCCGCGGATGGCCCGGCAGGGGGACGAGGTCGATCGCCCGGCGACGGCCGTATGGGTCGCTGTTGGTCGAGACCACGTTGGCCGGCTTGTTGAGCATGATGTAATACTGGTCGGCGGGCTGATCCGGCCGACGGCGCCGCACCGGATGACCATCCACTTCGATGCGATCGTTTACGGGATCCACCCAAGCGGGCAACGACTCGATGAACGTGCCGTTGACGCTGACGCGGCGCTCTTCGATGAGCTGCTCGCAGTGGCGGCGCGAGTCGATGCCCGCCTCAGCGAGGACTTTCTGGATGCGCACGCCGCGCGACTTGTCGGCGTATGGCGATGTGTGGCGGCGTGGCATGGGCCCAATGGTAGGTCGAGCCCGCCGCGCTCACGTCGCGTCAAGTGACCTTGCCCCATCCGCCGCCGCCGGGCGTTTCAATGATGAGCCGATCGCCGGGCTTCGCGTCGCCGCCGTCGATCGAGGCCAGTTCGACGATCGTGCCGTCGGCGCGATCGAGAGTCTGCCTGCCGCACGCGCCGCTTTCGCCCCCGGCGCAGCCGAACGGCGGGATGGTGCGATGCTGCGTGAGCACCGACAGCGCCACGGGCTCGAGGAACTCGATTTCGCGCACCACGCCGTCGCCGCCGCGACGGCGGCCGAGCCCGCCCGAGCCGCGCCGAATCGCAAATTGGCGCACGCGCACGGGGTAGCGGTGTTCGAGCACCTCCACGTCGGTGATGCGCGTGTTGGTCATGTGGGTGTGCACGGCGTCGGCGCCGTCCTGCGTCTCGCTCGCGCCGGCGCCGCCGCAGATCGTTTCGTAATAACCGAAGCGTTCGTCGCCAAAGAGCACGTTGTTCATCGTGCCCTGCGAGCACGCGGCCAGGCCCAGCGCCTTGATGAGCGTGTCCACGAGGCGCTGGCTGGTTTCGGTGTTTCCCCCAACCACCGCCGGGCAGCGCGCCGCATCGTCGCTGAAGCGCGGGTTGAGAATCGTGTTCTCGGGGAGGATCATGCTGACCGGATCGAGCAGACCCTCGTTGAGCGGCAGCGGCCGGCCCACGAGCAGGCGCAGGACGTACATGACCGCGCTGTGCACGATGGCGGGAGTCGCGTTCAGGTTGCCGGCGTGAGTGGGGGCCGAGCCGGTGAAGTCGATGACCGCCCGGCCGCCGCGGGTGGTGATGGTCACCTCCAGGGCCGAGCCATCGTCAAGTTGCTCGGCGGCGTGGAAGACGCGATCGCCCAGGCGCTTCAGCGCCTCGCGCGTCGTGTCGGCGGCCTGCCCTCGCAGCGCCGCCATGAACGCGAAGACGCGGTCGCATCCGTGCGTCCGGGCAAGCTGACGAAGCGCCTCGGCGCCGTGCCGGTTGGCGGCCAGGGCCGCGGCGAGGTCGGCGAGGTTCATCTCCACCTGGCGCGAAGGGTACGGCGAGCACTCGAGCAGCGAGCGGACGGCCGCCCAGTCCACCACACCGCCGCGCGCCAGCAGCATGGGCGCGATCACGACGCCTTCCTCGGCCAGCGTGCGCGCCGCTGGCGGCATGGAGCCCGGTCGCGTGCCGCCGATCTCCGCGTGATGGGCGCGATTGGCTACGTAGCCGAGCAGCGCCTGGCCGTCGAACACCGGTGTGATGAGCGTGATGTCCGGCAGATGCGAGCCGCCGAACGCGGGGTGATTGGTGATGGCCACGTCGCCGGGGTTGAGCGCGATCGCCTCGCGCACGGCGCGGACGCAGCAGCCCATCGCGCCCAGGTGCACGGGGATGTGCGGGGCGTTCGCGACCAGCCGCGCATCGGCATCGAGCAGGGCGCACGAGAAGTCGAGCCGTTCTTTGACATTGGTGGATTGAGCCGTGCGGCGGAGCAGTTCGCCCATGTCCTGCACGATCGCGCGGAACCGATTCGTGAACAGTTCGAGGCGGATCGGATCCGCGGCGTCGGCGCCATCTGAAGTCGGCGCGTGATCGCCCGGTGAACATCCCTTTGCGCCGGCCGATCGCTCGATGAGGATGTGACCGGCGGGGCCCAGGCGATAAGTCCAGCCCGGCTCCACCAGCGCCGTGCTGTGATCATCCACAAGAAGGGCCGGCCCGGGCGCGGGAGAAGTCGCGTCGATGGCGTTTCGATCGATGATGGGCAAGGTGGTGTTGGCCGCGCCGAACCGGACCTCTATCGTGCGTGCAGCGGAAGGCGGACGATGCTGGTGCGAGTCCCGATGCGCCGGCTGCAGCGGCGCGGGAGTCGAAGCGATGACGCGCAGCGATTCGAGTTCAATACCCCCGGTGGGTTCATAACCAAAAATGCGCTCGTGCTCGCGCGCGAAACCGCAGCGGAGCGCCGCGAGGTCGGCGATCTCAACCGTCAGCGTCGAATCCTGGCCAAGCACGCGCATCTCAGCGAGGCGGCGGCGGATTTCGACCGGCGCGTCATCGCGGCGATCGCGCCGCACGAGTTCGATCGCCTCGCGGTCGAGTTCAACGAGCATCGCGGCCAGATCGCCGCCGGGAATGTCATCGAGCAGGCGCAGCACCTGCCGCTGGACGAAGCGCTCCACGCGCGCATCGAAGAGGCCGACGGCGCTGAGCAGGCCGGCGTCCGCGGGGACGATGATGCGATTCATGCCGAGCCGATCGGCGATGGCGCAGGCGTGCTGGCCGCCGGCGCCGCCGAAGGCGACGAGCGTGTGTTCGGCAGGGTCGAGGCCGCGCCGCAGGCTGATGCGCGCGATGGCGTCGGCCATGTGCGCGTTGGCGATGGCGAGCAGGCCCGGGAGCAACTGGGTCTCGTCGAGCCGCTCGCCGGCGGCGTGCTGCACTTCCTGGAGCAATTGCTGGCAGCGCAGAGCGGCCGCGCCGCGATCGAGCGGTGTTTGAAACCGGGACTCATCCACGCGGCCCAGCAGCAGGTTGACGTCGGTGATCGTCAGCGGGCCGCCGCAGCCGTAGCACGCCGGTCCGGGCGCGGCGCCGGCGCTCTGCGGTCCCACGCGCAGGCGGTGGCCGTCGAACCAGCACACGCTTCCCCCGCCGGCTGCAACGCTTTCGATGGAAAGGGCCGGGGCGAGCAGCCGCGCATCGCCCACGTGGTGCTCGAAGTCATACTCGAACTCGCCCGCCCAGCGCGCCACGTCCGTGCTCGTGCCGCCCATGTCGAATGAGATGATGCGCTCTTCGCCGGTCTCGCGCGCTACGGCCGCGGCGCCGGCGATGCCGCCGGCCGGTCCGCTGAGCAAGCTGTCGCAGGGGCGGTAGTGGTTCGCCGCCGCCAGCCCGCCGGCGCTGGTCATGACCATGATCGACTCGGGCGCGATGCGCTCGCCGATGCGCCCGATGTAGCCTCGGATGATTGGCGCAAGATAGGCGTCCACCAGCGCCGTCTCAGCGCGAGGCAGCAGGCGGATCAGCGGAGCCACCGCGGAAGATCGCGTGATGCATTCGAACCCCGCCTGCCGCAGCACCTCTTCAACGGCCCGCTCGTGCTCGTCGTTGAGCCAGGCGTTTTTGAGGGCGACCGCCGCGGCGCGAACGCCCCGTTTAATGAGTCCGCGAACCTCGCGGCGCAGGTGATCGAGATCGACGTGGGCGAGCACGCGCCCGCGCGCGTCGATCTGCTCGCGCACCTCGACGACGGCTTCGTGCAGTGGCAGGGGCTTGCTGATGTTGATCGCGAAGAGGTCGGGCCGCTGCTGCGTGCCGATGCGAAGCAGATCGGCAAAGCCGGCGGTGATCAGCAGCGCCGTCGGTCCGCCGCGGCGCTCGAGCAGCGCGTTGGTGCCGCGCGTCGTCGCCAGGCGCAGCTGCATTGGCGGCAGCGATTGGTTCAGCGGCGTGTGCGTGACAAGATGTGCCGCCAGCACCGGCGCTTCGAGGCCGGTCTCGATCTCGCACAGGCCCTCCCGCACCGGAACGATGGAGTCAGTCGTGACGATGCCGCGCCGGGCGTCATACGAGCGAATCCGGGCCGCCTCGGCCGAGTCGCCAGCGCGGCGAAGCGTCGCACCGACGAAAAAGTCACCAGGCGCCGCAGACGGCAGATTGAGCCGGACCTGATCGGCGCCGATTGCTTCGACGATGCTCGCGCGGATGGCGCCGGTGCTGAGAACCTTGGCGCGATGCGGCCGGTTCTGCGGATCGAGAGCGAGGCAGTCGGTAAAGGTGCCGCCGGTATCAATGCACAGGCGCCAGACGCTCGAGTCGTGCATGGCAGCATCCGCCCGCGGCTCGCGTCAGCCGCACAGGGAGTCAGATCTTGGGCGCGACGTGCAGACCCGCCCGCGTGCCGCCGATGCGCAGCAGTTCCGCGATCTCCGCCGCGTGCCTGAGGCCCGACGCCTTGATCTCTTCGACGAGTTCGCGGTTGTGCCGGTCGCGGAGGAAGTACGCGAGAGTGAGATCCACGAGGTGGCTGTCGGGCGTATCGCGGAAGTAGTCGAAACCCTCGCGGTAGATGATGCGCGAGGCGAGCGTGGCGCAGACGATCTCCTGCCGGTAGGACTTGGGCAGGACGGTCCACACGCGCTCGCCCGCTTTGGCCAGCAGCGACGGCGGGATGTGTTCGGAGATGCACTGCTCGATGAGGTCGCGGTGGTTTTCGGAGACGCGCTCGTAGTCGGCCGTGAGGGCGTCGTTGACGCGCCGGATCTCGCGGCTGAGCAGGATGCTCAGATCGACCAGCGGCGTCGTCGGCCGGCGCTTGCGCTCTTCGAAAAGCAGCCGCGCCTCCAGCCCCGCCACTTCGCGCAGGCGCTGGAGCACTTCCTGAACGTACTGCGGCTTGATCTCGAGGAACTCCTCCTGGCTGATCATGAGACTGGCCATGATCTCATAACTCGAGCAGATCACGCCGCACTTGTTGGCCGAAGAGTCCTTCACGATGATCACGCCGGTATCGAACAGCAGCCGCCTCGCCTCGCCGGTGATGAACAGATTGGCGCCTTCGACGATGATGGGGCTGCTGGGCTTGCCATCGGCGGTGAGGAACTTCTTCCAGTTCGTGACGTTGATCGTTTCGGGCCGTCCGCCCGCGGGCACGAAGGCGTCGGCGAGCACGCGGTTGTGCATCTCGTTGCGGATGCGCGAGCCGTCCGGATCCGAAACGAGCGTGAGCGCGCCCTGCGGCGAGAGCCGGCCGCGATCGAATTCGGCGATCGACTTGCTCGCGTTCACGAGGCGGAGCAGTTCCTGGTGGTTGAGTCCCTGCGGATCTTCGGCGCAGCCGAAGCCGTCGGCGATGCCGACGATCCTGACGTTGCTGCCGTAGTCGCGAACGACGATCTTGATGAGATTGCCGGCGACGTCGCCATCGGGCCCGCCGGTGATCTTGAGCGTGAACGGCTGCTTGCGCGGGTCGATGCCGTTGGACTTGAGGGCGACTTCGAGAAAGACGTTGACGCCCTCGCTCGTGACGCCGTATTCCTTGTGGTTGATTCCCGCGCCGGGCTTGGAACTCATGAGCGCGTTGGGGAAGCGGTAGCCGCGCGCCGCGGCGCGCTCGACGATCCAGTTGATGTGGCCGGGCGTGATGTTTTCGTCGGGCCCGAGGTAGATCCACTCCTTGACGCCGAGGTGATCGACGATGCGCGACTGCGTTTTCTCGTCGTCGGTGATGAGATCAAGCAGGCCGTCGGCAAAGGCGCGCACGCAGCGGTTGATCGTCTGGCCCGGCCGCACGAGGATGACGGCCTTGGCGCCGCCTTCGGGGATGTCCTTGTTTTTGAGCTGCTGCGCATAGCCGAGTTCGAACACTTCATCGAAGTGGCGCTCGGTCTCGCGGATGAACTGCTCGTCGCTGCCGGGGCGGACGACGCGCACGCCGCCGCGGGCCGTCTGCCGGAAGCGGACGTGGAACGCGTTGAAGTCGCGACCGTGGACGAAGAAGATGCCAAAGGGCTTTTCGTTGCGCGGGGCGACGCGCATCATGAGTTCCGGCGACAGCCGCAGCGCCAGGCCGTAGCGGCCGACGACGTAGTAGTTGGTCTTGAGCGTGGCGGTGATGGCGTCGAGGATGGTCGTGAAGATCTCGCGCGTCACTTCGTCTTCGATCGCCGCGCCGATGTGCTCGCGCACCTTGTGCTCGCGCAGTTCGTAGTCGGCGTCGTCGAGTTCCTCGTCGGGATCGAATCGCTCGCGGAACAGGTTGACGAGCATCAGGCTCAGTTCGATGTTCTTTTCGGTGATCTCGCGGATCCGGGCCCGGCTGTAGTAGTAGCGGTTGGTCTTGACGAGCAACTGGTGGGCCAGATCGCAATACGTGTGCAGGATGTCGGCCCCGCCCAGACCCAGTTCGGCGTGTTCGTAGCCCAGCGCGAGCGTCTCGCGATCGAGCCATTTGAGGCGGAGCAGGTCGCGGTGCAGGCGCTGCCAGAGCAGGGAATCGGGATCGATCTGGCCGCCGTCGGGTCCCTGCACCACGGCGGAGATGATCACAACGGACTCTTCCTCGCCGGCCTGGATGGCGTCCACGTAGGCCCGATCCACGTTGATGCTCAGCGTCTTGAACCGGTTGGCCACGCGGATGAGCATGCGCTTGGCGGGCACGTTGGCGACGGCGAGGATGATGCGCGAGTGGGCGGGGTAGAGGCTGTTGTCGATGACGACGGCGCTGCCCTTTGAGTGGCTGACTTCCTGGTAGAGTCGCGCGTGGCCGAGAATGCGCGCCGGCGGGCAATTGAGCACGCTGTCTTCAGAGAGCAGTTTGAAATGCTCGCGGAGCGACTGCTCGGTCCAGGGTTCGCCGCGCTGCTTGGCCAGCGCGAGGGTTTTTTCAAAAGTCTTGCGCACGGCCTCCTGGTTCAGGTCACAGGGTTGGCTCTGGCCGATTTCAAAGATATCGATGACCAGTTCGGCGTCATGCGAGCAGTAGAGTTTGGCGGAGCGAATGAGATCATCGCCAAAGTCGTACATCAGCAGATCGACGAGCAGCCCCGGATAGTCGCGCGGCAGGACGTAGGTGACGCGCCGGCCGTCGTTGCTGCGAATCCGGACGCGCGGCTCCTGTCCCGAGGCCCTCAGCGCGAGTACGGCTCGCATGTGCTCCATGCGCGTCGCCTCATCCACGTTGCGGAAATAGGTTTCGGGCATCTGCTGGAAAAACCAGGGGACGAATTCTTCCGCCGCCTGGCTCAAGCCGTCGCCCAGTTGCCGGATGACCTCTTCACGATCGATCTGAACGTCTGCCATGCGACAATCCTTGGCGGGCGTGGCATGGAACGCCACATTGCAATGGCAGATTTGCCGGGGCGGGCCTAGTGTTGCCGCTATGCCCGGTCGGACCGTGGTCACAATCGGTAATTTCGACGGCGCCCATCTCGGGCATCAGGCGCTCATTCGCGCCGCCCGCCAGGCTGCCGGCGACGCCGGGCGAGTCGTCGCGATGGTCTTCGACCCGCATCCGGCGACGGTGCTGCGGCCAGACGCCGTGCCGGCTCGATTGACGAGCCTTTCGCAGCGGACGCGGCTGCTGACCGACCTCGGCGTCGATGAAGTCGTCCCGCTGGCGCCCACGCCCGAACTGCTCGGGACTTGCCCTGAATCGTTCATCACGCGCGTCAGCGAGCGTCTGCGGCCGGCCGCGATAGTCGAGGGGCCGGACTTTCGCTTCGGCAGAGACCGGGCCGGAGATGTGCGCCTTTTGGAGGAACTCGGGCGGCGGCTGGGCTTCGAGGCGACCATCGTGCCGCCTGCACAAGCCGTGCTGAGCGATCACTCCATCGTGACGGTGTCCAGTTCGCTCGTGCGGTGGATGCTTGAGCACGGCCGCGTGGCCGATGCGCTGCGGCTGCTGGGCCGGCCGTATGAAGTGCAGGGCGAAGTGCGGCGCGGCGATCAGCGCGGCCGGCTGCTGGGAGTGCCGACGGTGAACCTCTTCCCGGAGACGATCCTTCCCGCCGACGGTGTGTATTTCGGCCATGCGAGCGACCCGCAGGGACAGTGGCTGCCTGCGGCGATCAATGTCGGCGCTGCGCCGACGTTTGCCGGCGGCAAGCGCCGCTGCGAGGCTCACCTGATCGACGGCCACTGGCCGCTGGACACCTACGGCTGGATGTGTGCGGTCCGGTTTGAAGGGTTCTTGCGCAACGAGATGCGATTCGACGGCGTCGAGGCGGTGCGCCGCCAGATCGGCCGCGACATCGACCGCAGCCGGGACCTCCTGGCGAGGCACGCGCTGGCGTCATGACCTCGAAGTACGATTCCAACGTCGATCTCAGCACCATCGCCGACCGCATCCGCGGGGCGGGACGCATCGTCATCACGACGCACGTCAAGCCGGATGGCGACGCGATCGGTTCGACGATTGCCCTGGCGCGGGCGGTGGAGCGACTGGGCAAGGAAGCCCACGTGTGGTACAGCGGCCCCGTGATGGACGTGTTCAAGCCACTCATCGCGCCTACGAAGGCCAGCGTCGTGGCCGAGTCGGTCCAACCGGGCGACAAGATTGATCTCATCCTCGTGACCGACACCGGCGCTCGCTCGCAACTGAGAGATCTCGGCGGCTGGCTTGAGCGCCATCGCGAGAAGATCTGCATCATCGATCATCACATCCAGGGCGACGCCGATCTTTCGGACTGCCGGCTCGTCCGCACCGACGCATGCGCCGCCAGCGAGATTGTGATCGATCTCGTGGACGAACTGGGCGTGGCGATGGACCGCTCGATTGCCGAGCCACTTTATCTCGGCATCGCAACAGATACGGGGTGGTTCAGGTTTTCCAACACCACGGCGGCGACCTTTCGCCACGCCGCGCGCCTCGTGCAGGCGGGCGTTGATCACGCGGCCCTGTTCCGCGCCATCGAGCAGACCGACCCGCCGAGCCGGCTGCGCTTGTTGGCGCGAGCGCTGACGTCGCTGGAGATCCTGGCGGGCGGGCGCGTGGCATTGCTGACGTTGCGCAAGGCAGACTACGAGGCCGCCGGGGCCACTCCCGACGACAGCCACGGCTTTTCAGATCTGCCGCTGAGCGTGGAGTCAATCGAAGTCGCCTGTGTGATCGCCGAGACCAACGGCGGGAGCGTCAAACTGAGCCTGCGCTCCAAGCCCGGTCCCCGCGCTGTTGACGTGAATCAGGTGGCGCGGCAGTTCGGCGGCGGGGGACATGCCCGGGCCTCGGGCGCAAAGATTGAAGACACGATGGACCGCGCCCGGCCAAAGATCCTAGCGGCGCTCGACCGCCTGTGAAGCGCTTCTCCGGCCGCCGCCATACGGCTATTCGTCTATCCCGAGATCCGTTTTGGTGAAGAGGCTCTCGAAGCGGTAACCCGCGGCCTCGATATTGGTGCGAGCACCTTCCTCCCGGTCGATGGTGGCAATGATCGTGTCCACCACGGCGCCCAGGTCGACGAGAACCTTGGCCGCCTCGAGCACCTGCCCGCCGGTTGTGGCGATGTCTTCGACGATGATGATCTTCTCGCCTGCGCTGAGCGCGCCTTCGATTTGCTTGGCCGTGCCGTAGTCCTTCCTGGCGTTGCGCACGAAAATACAGGGCAGGCCGGTGGCGAGCGAGGCGGCGGTCACGAGCGGAATGCCGCCGAGTTCGGCGCCGGCGAGGCGATCGACGCGACGGGGAGCGATGCGCTGGGCAAAGAGTTCACCCAGTTCGCGCAGCACGTCGGGCTGCGTGGAGAAGAGGTACTTGTCGAGGTAGTAGCGGCTCTTGCGCCCGCTTCGCAACGTGAATTCGCCGCGGAGCAGCGCGACTTCGGCGATCCGCCTGGCCAGTGCATTGCGATCCATGCCGCAAGAATAGTCCCGTGCGGCGGCCGGGAGCGAGCCTGCACTGGCGCGATTGGAGAATTCTCGACGCGACGCCGCCCGCGGCTTCCATACCATCTACTCCCGCCGCTTGGCCGCAAGCCCGGACTACTGGAGAATCGCATGGCCTCCGTCTGCTTCTACTTCCAGGTGCATCAGCCCTTTCGCCTGCGGCGCTACAGCGTCTTCGACACCGGCTTTGACTACTTCGATGACGCAAAGAACAGCGAGATTTGCCGCAAAGTCGCCGACAAGTGCTACCGGCCGACCACGCGGCTCATCCTCGACCTCGTCCGCCGGCATGAGGGGCGGTTCCGCGTCAGTTACGCGTTGACGGGCGTGCTCATCGACCAGTTGAAGCAGTGGGCGCCCGACGTGCTCGATCTGTTTGTCCAACTCGCCCAGACTGGCTGCTGTGAGTTCGTCTCCGAAACGTACTACCACTCGCTGAGCTTTCTCTACAGTCGCGAGGAGTTCCGCGAGCAGATCCTCAAGCACCGTGCGCTGATGAAGGACCTGTTCGACGCCGAGCCGACCACGTTTCGCAACACCGAACTCATCTACAACAACGACCTGGCCCGGTTTATCTCAGGGCTGGGCGAGTATCGCACCATTCTCTGCGAAGGCGTGGATGGCCTGCTGGGCTACCGCTCGCCGACGTTCCTCTATCGCCCGCCCACGGCGCCGGACATCACGCTGCTGCTCAAGAACTACCGGCTCAGCGATGACATCGCCTTTCGCTTCTCGAACCGCGGCTGGGCGGACTGGCCGCTGACGGCCGAGAAGTTTGCCGGCTGGGTGAATCAGATCAACGGCAACGGGTACGTGTGCAACCTCTTCATGGACTACGAGACGTTTGGCGAGCATCAGTGGGAGGAGACGGGCATCTTCGCGTTTCTCGATGCGCTGCCCGAAAAGATTTTCGACGTCAATCCCGGACACAACGACTTCCTCACGCCTTGCCAGTGCGGCCTCAAGTACCAGCCCGAGGGCGACTACGACGTGCCGCACATGATCTCCTGGGCCGACACCGAGCGCGACCTTTCCGCCTGGCTGGGCAACGCCATGCAGTCCAACGCGTTGCTCGAGATCTACAAAATCGAGGATGCGGTGAAGGCGAAGGGAGACGATGGGCTGCTCTCGGACTGGCGCAAACTCACCACGAGCGACCACTTCTACTACATGTGCACCAAGTACTTCGCCGACGGCGACGTGCACAAGTATTTCAATCCGTACGAAAGCCCGTATGACTCGTACATCAACTTCATGAACGTGCTCGACAGCATCCGCAGCCGCGCCACCGAGGAGTGATCTCTTCCTCCTGACGGCGGCCTTCGGTTGGGACGCGAGTGTCGCGACGCCACCCGAAACGGGTGTGTGGCCCGCTGCGTCATCCCCGGATTGCAGAGCGGTTGGTTCCAAGTGCAAGACAAGCTCTTCCCCGCGACATGAGCACGGGGGCTGTTTGACGCTGCAATTGCCGCGAGCGTCACCCCAGATTTCCATCAACCGAATTGAGAGGACCACAGCGAATGTTTGCCCGCATGATATCGGACATCTTCCGGCGCCCCGCCCTTTGCCCGTCGCGCTGGAGCCGCACCGCCACCGCGCTTGCCTGCCTCGGCGTGGCCGCCGGCAGCGCCACGGCCGCCACCACCAGCGAGTCGATGCTCAGTTTCCATCTCATGCAGATCGAAGCGGTCATCGGCGGTATCGACGGCGACACGACGGCTCAGGCCGTCGAACTCCGCACGCGCTCCGCGTTCCAGCACTTCGTCGCGGGCAAGCGGATCAAGGCGTACGACGCCGCGGGCCAGAACCCCGTCACGCTCATCGAGTTTCCGACGAACATCAACAACTCCGGCGCCGGCGTGCGCATCCTCGTCGCCACGAGTTCGTTCGTCACCAAGACCACGCCCAACGCGCAGCCCGACTTCATGATGACCAACCCGATTCCCCCGTCCTACCTGGCTGCGGGGCGAATCACTTTTGAAGATGATTTCGGTGAAATTCTCTGGTCGCTGGCCTACGGCGGATCCGGCTACACCGGACCGACGACGGGTTCGCTCGACAACGACCTCGACGGCGAGTTCGGCCCGCCCTTCAGCGGCCCACTGCCCTCCACCAGCACGCAGGCGCTCCACTTCCAGGGCTTGTCCAGCGATCGCAGCACGAGCAACAACGTGGACTACCTGCTCACGCCCGGGCCGGCCGTGTTCTTCAACGTCGCAGGCGACCGCTTCGCCGTGGGCGACGGAACTGAGTTCAGTTTCGAAGTCGTCGGCCACTGCCCTGGCGGCGTCAACCTCACGTGGTCGGGCGCGACGGCATCGCGCATGCTCGCGATCATCTTTGCTTCGAGCCGCGGGAGCCTGGTCATTCCCAACGGCAACCCGTGCTCGGGTACGCCGCTGGGTCTGGGACCGCAGAATATTCAGCTCGTCCAGACCATCAGCACCGGCGCCAATGGCATCAACTCCATCAACGGCAACACGAGCGGCGGCGCATGCGGCGGCTTCCTTCAGCTGCTCGACCTCGACACCTGCCGCACGAGCAACGTCGAACAGATTCCGTAACCTGAGCCTCCAAACCCATTCGCCTGACCTTGAGTGCACCCCTTCCTCGCTCCAGGGCCACGCGAAAAACGGAACGACCCCGGAAGCATCTTCCGGGGTCGTTTTTTTCGGAGGTGGAGTAATGGCGGTGTTATCGTCCGGCCACGCCGGCTGCCCGCACCGGCGTCAGACGCACCGCGTGATAGAAGCCGTCGGCTCCGCGCGCCGTTGCGGTGATCTGACCGTGATTGTTGATATTACTTACGGTGGAAATCCGCCATCCCGACTCGGGATCGATCAGACTGCTCACGCTCACGATTTCGCCGTCTCGCCACAGGAAGGCGCCGCTGTGAATGAACGCCGGACTCGAATTGCCGACGATGACTCCAGCATCGTTGATCGCGGTGGCGTAGGTCTCAATCAGTTCCGGACCGTACGGCCCTTGCTTGCCGGCTTCGGGCAACACGCCGAGGTCAATGATCTGCCCGTCGCGCCAAAGCGTTGCATGAAGCAGGCCCTCGGGCAGGCGGGACGAGCCCACGACCTCTCCGAATGAGTTCACATCTCGAGCGCTGCCGGAAATGCCGCCCAGCGTGCCCAGGTCGATCATGCCGGTGATTTCGGTCCAGATGAACGGCCGGCTGCGCCATTCGGGGTTCCAGGCCCAGCCGACAACCTGGCCAAGATCGTTCACGCCCAGCGCCGTGCTGTAGGCGCCGCCCAGTGTGCCGAGGTCGATCGTGCGTCCGTCAAGCCAGACGCAGGCGTGTTCATCGCCGTGGCCACCGCCGTGGCCGCGGGTCTGCGCGTCGCCGACGATCATTCCCGTGCTGCTGATGTCATTGGCGTGGCTGTAGGTGCCGCCAAACGTGCCCAGGTCGATCATGACTTCGCCGCGCCTGACGAACGCGTGCTCTTCGCCTCGCGGCGTGATGGAACTGCCCACGATCTCGCCGGCGTCGTTGATGGCCCGCGCAAAGGTGGGGTGGCCGCCGAGCGAGCCGATGTCGGTGAAGACGCCTCCCGACGAGTGAAAGCCGTGGTACTGCCCCTCGGCGCCATGGAAGATGCCCACGACCTCGCCGCGCGAGTTGATGCCGAAAGCCCCGACTGCCAGACCGAGATCCGTCACGGCGTAGCGCACCGGCGGCGGTCCCGCACTTGCCGCCATTGAGCTGACCAGCACGGCGCCCGTACAGAGGACACCCGCGCTCGCATAATGGAGATTCCGCGCCATCTCATGCTCCTTTCTGCCAGAACAGAATCCAAAATGCCCGAACCGGCCGGAGCCATGCCCCGCGCCCGGGTAGCGGCGGCCGGTCCCGCGTTGCGGGCCGGTCGCCAGATGATTCGTTCCAGGCGCATGTGTGGACTGGCCGCTCACCTTGCGTCAAACCGGGTACGGCCGGGCGTCGGAGCCCGGAGCGCAACGCGAAAAGGCCCCGGAATGCCTCCGGGGCCCTTGTAGGTACATGACTTAGCCGCTCAGCCGCGGCTTGGAATCACTTGGTCTTTTTCTTGTTCTTGAAGTAGTCGGCGCCCGAGCCGAATCGCTTCTGGAACTTATCCACGCGGCCGGTGATGTCGACGAACGAACTCTTGCCGGTGTAGAACGGGTGCGAGCCCGACCAGACGTCCACGCGGAGTTCGGGAACCGTGGCCCCGAGGGTCATGACGACCTTGCCGTCGAAGATGACTTTGCAATCGGGATACCACTTGGGATGGATTTCGTCTTTCATGGCCGGTCTGCCTTCGCCTGCTGGTCTCATCGGGCCGCAATTCCGCGGCCGGTTGTGCCGTTGGTCAATTCCCGCACCCAGCGACCTCAATCGCGGGGTCGGGAAGCTTGTATGATAGCCCTTGCCCGGCGTCAAACAACGCCCGGAATCGATGCGGGAGCCGGCTTGCTGGCCGGGTCTGATCCGCTCCGGGCGCCGCGGCTGGCCCGACCCGGCGCGTGCGAGCCGAGACTTCACCGGCTCGCGAGGTCGCCATTCTTGTCCCGGACCTGGGAGTTCGAGTCGACGATCGTGAGGATGATCGTGAAGATCGTCTTCGACGAGAATCGAAGCGGCAAGACCTTCGGGACCAGCCGGGAGTGCGCCGGGTGTTGCGCGCGTCGGCTGCCGACCTGCGGAGAGTGACCCGACCGAGAGCGATACGCAGTGATGCGGAGCCTGTCTCCTCGCCGGTGTAGAATCGACCAATTCATGAATCGACGCCTTCCGTGAGCGGCGGCGCTCATTGAATCGGCCGGGGGGCGTCGATCCGCGCGAATGTCTGACAGGTGCCCAGGGTGATGGCGCAGGACGCGGCAAGAGACCAAATGCAGGCCATAGTCAAGGCGTTCACGTGGGCCGTGCTCGCGACGGCGCTGCTGGGTATTCTCATCGTCCTTGGCTCAAGGAACCTCAAGCACCTCGACGCCGCGCTCATCGGCTACATGTTCGCGAGCCTGTTCGCCGTCTTCGGCCTGACCTATCGCTACTCCATGTGGCTCCAGCGGCCGCCGACGGCCATGTACTGGCGCCGCGGCTGGCGGGTGTTCTTCCGACGGGGTGCGCTGGGAAGCAATCTCGCCCTCTGGCTGCGGCGCATCGTGCAGGGCTTTGCCCTTAACCTCTTCATCTGGCGCCGCGGCCGCTCGAGATGGGCGGCGCACTGGCTGATCATGTGGGGCTGCATCGTCGCCGCAGCGATCACGTTTCCGCTCGTTTTCGGCTGGATTCACTTCGAGACGCTGCCGGGCAACTTCGAGTGGTATCGCGCCTACCTCTTCGGCTGGCCCACATTCGCCTTCCCGATCGACTCGGCGATCGGCTTTTTCATCTTCCACGGCCTGGTGTGGGCGGCGTTCCTCGTGATCGCCGGCGTCATGCTGGCCATGCGCCGGCGGATGCGCGAGCACGGCGCCGCGGCCGTGCAGGAGTTCGGCGAGGACATCCTGCCGCTCATCCTGCTCTTTGCCATCAGCGTCACGGGACTGATGCTGACGGCCAGTTACACCTGGATGAAGGGTTACGCCTTTGACTTCCTCGCCATCCTGCATGCGATCACGGTGATTTTCACGCTGCTGTATCTCCCTTTCGGCAAGTTCTTTCACATCTTCCAGCGGCCGGCGCAACTGGGTGTCGCGTTCTACAAGGACGCCGGGGCTGCGGGCGATCAGGCCCTGTGCAGGCGCTGCGGGGTTGCATTTGCCTCGCGCATGCAGGTGGAGGATCTGATCGTCGTCGAGCGCGAACTCGGCTATCGATACGAACTTTCTGATTCACAGGTGCAGCACTATCAATGGATCTGCCCCCGCTGCCGCCGGTCGGCGCTGGCGGTGGCGCAAGGCTCGCTCTGGGCTTCCTGTGGCGGGGGAGCCGGCGACTGACGAAGGCCGGTTGAAACAGCAGAGTGCCCGGGTGGGCGACTCGATTGGAGAGCAATGGCCACACTTCCCGTTGACAGGAGGAGCATCGTCGAGCAGTTCGGCCCGCATCGGGCCGAGATGTCAGGCATCCGCCTCGATCCAGGCGTGGAGCCTGATCGCCTCGTGAAAACACACTGCTGCTTCTGCGGCCAGCAGTGCGGCATCCAGCTCAAGGTGAAAGACGATCAGGTCATCGGTTTCGAACCGTGGCTCGAGTTTCCGTTCAATCGCGGCATGCTCTGCCCCAAGGGTGTGAAGCGCTACCTCCAGGCGTCGCATCCCGACCGCCTGCTTCACGCCATGCAGCGCGATCCGTCCGCGCCCGGCGGCTTTCGTGCCATGGAGTACGATGCGGCGATCACGCGCGTGGCAGACGCCATCAGGCGCATCCAGAGCGAACATGGCCCGGATGCGTTCGCCGTGCTCACCGGCGCGAGCCTCACCACTGAGAAGGCCTATCTCATGGGCAAGTTCGCCCGCGTGGCGCTGCGCACGGCCAACATCGATTACAACGGACGGCTGTGCATGGTCAGCGCCGCCGCCGGCAACAAGAAGGCGTTCGGCATCGACCGCGCCGCCAACCCGTGGAGCGACATTCCCAGAGCCGAACTCGTCTGGATCAGCGGCGCCAACGTCGCCGAATGCGCACCGATCACGACCGACTACGTGTGGCAGGCGCGCGAGAACGGCGCGCGCATCATCGTGGTCGATCCGCGCATCACGCCGATTGCGCGCACGTGCGACCTGTTCCTGCCCGTCAAGCCCGGCCGTGATGCGGCTCTGTTCGCGGGCGTCCTTCATCTCATGATCGAACACGACTGGCTCGATCACGACTTTATCGAGAAACACACGGTGGGCTTCGATGCCGTGGCGCAGAGCGTCAACGAGTGGACGCCGGCGCGGACGGCCGAGGTGACCGGCATCACCGAATCTTCGCTCAGGCGCGCCGCGGAGTGGTGGGGGACGGCGCAGACGAGCTTCCTCCTCCACGCCCGCGGCATCGAGCACCACGCGCACGGCGTGCAGAACGTGCTCGGCGCGATCAACATCGTGCTCGCCTCCGGTCGCATCGGCCGCGACAACTGCGGCTACGCCACCATCACCGGCCAGGGCAACGGCCAGGGCGGTCGAGAGCACGGGCAGAAGTGCGACCAGTTGCCCGGCGCGCGGGACATCGTCAATCCCGAGCACCGCGCGCACATCTGCAAGATCTGGGGCATTGAGGAGCGCGATCTCCCGCAGGCCGGCGTGGATGCTTACGAGATCGTTCGCAAGATCGATCGGGGCGAGATCCGCGGCCTGTTGAGCATCTGCTTCAACCCAAAAGTCTCGCTGCCGGACAACAATTTCGTCACGCGCGCACTCGAAAAACTCGACTTCTACGTCGCGATCGACTTCTTCCTGAATGAGACGTCGCAACACGCGGACATCGTCCTTCCCGGCTCGCTGCACGAGGAGGACGAAGGCACGGTTACGCAGATCGAGGGACGCGTCATCAAGATCAACAAGGCTGTCGCATGTCCGGGCGAGGCGCGACAGGACTGGCTGATCATCCAGGACATCGCCGCGGCGATCGGTCGCGACCGCGGCTTCACCTTCTCCTCGCCGCGCGAGATCTTCGATGAACTCCGCGTGGCAAGCAAAGGCGGCGTGGCCGACTATTCGGGCATCACCTACGAGAAAATCGAGCGGCAGTTCGGCGTCTTCTGGCCGTGCCCCTCGGAGGACCACCCAGGCACGCCGCGCCTGTTCGAGCCCGGCTCGTGGAACCCCGTGGCCAGGGGCGCGGGGCCGTTCTACTTCCCCGATGGCAAGGCGCGATTCAACGTCGCCGAGTACCGCCCACCCGTCGAGGATACGGACGAGCATTATCCGCTCATGCTTACCACCGGCCGCGTGGTGAGCCAGTTTTTGTCAGGCACGCAGACGCGGCGCATCGGCCCGTTGGTCGAGCAGTACCCCGAGCCGCGCATCGAACTGCACCCGCGGCTCGCGGATCAACACGGCATCGCCACGGGCGACTGGGTTACCGTCGAATCACGGCGCGGCGACAGCACGCTTCGCGCACTGGTCGTGACGACCATCCGGCCGGATACGGTCTTCATCCCATACCACTGGGCCGGCCGGCGCAGCGCGAACCAACTCACCATTTCCGCGCAGGACCCGATCTCGAAAATCCCCGAATACAAGGCCTGTGCCGTGCGCATCCGCAAGGCGGATGAGCCTCCGGATTGGGAGTCTCAATTCGAGCCGCAACAGTGAGCCCCGCGCCGAGCCGCGCAGGACAGACCGTGGAGAGATCATGCCCGTTCCCGACCATCTCGAGTTCTTCATCGACCCGAATCGCTGCATCGGCTGCCAGGCGTGCGTCCAGGCGTGCAGCGAGTGCGACACGCATCGCGGACATTCGATGATCCATCTCGAGTACGTCGAGCGGTCGGCCTCGACGCAGACCACACCGGTTGTCTGCATGCACTGTCATTCCCCGACGTGCGCGGAAGTGTGTCCGGCCGACGCGATCAAGCGCACCGGCGATGGCGTCGTGCAGAGCGCCCGCAAGCCGCGCTGCATTGCCTGCAACAACTGCGTGCTCGCGTGCCCCTTCGGCGTGCCGAAGATGAAGTCCGAATTCGATCTGATGATGAAGTGCGACATGTGTTACGACCGCACATCCACGGGCCGCAAGCCGATGTGCGCCACCGTCTGCCCGAGCCAGGCGCTTTTCTTCGGCACCCGCGAAGAGATTGAACAGCTGCGCACGCGCTCAGCGCCGATCAACCGTTTCCGATTTGGCGATCAAGTCGTCACGACCAAGGTCAACATGATGGCGCCGCGCGCCGCCAGACCCGAATACATCGACGTTGCCGCAGCGATGCAGGAGGATGCGCGAGGCGGCGATATCATGCTCAACGTCCTCATGGCGTAAGCCGGGCAGTGCGACTGCGCCGGCACGGAGGTGAATGCAAGATGGCCAGACCCGAAGTGGACAGCGCCGCGAGAACGCCCGACGGCCGGCCGGAGAGCCAGCAGCCCAGGTGGCGGCGCGACTTTCCCATCGACCTGCCGCAGGACGAATACGTCGCGCGCCGCGACTTTACCAAGTTCATGGTGCTCACCAGCCTCGCGTTCGCCGTCGGGCAGGTGTGGATCGGCGTTGAGAACTGGCGCCGCCGCCGGCGCGGCGAGCCCGCCATCGTCGAGATCGCGCGCGTGGCGGATGTGCCCGTCGGGGCCGTCATCACCTTCGGCTACCCCGGCCCGCACGACTCGTGCCTCCTCGCCCGCACCGGCGAGCGCACCTGGCTGGCGTACGGGCAGGAATGCACGCACCTCGCGTGCGCCGTCGTGCCCGAACTGAGCGAAAGCCGCCTGCGCTGCCCGTGCCATCACGGCTACTTCGATCTCACGACCGGCCGGCCCACCGCCGGTCCGCCGCGCCGCCCGCTGCCCAGGATCCTCCTCGACGTGCGCAACGGGAGCGTGTATGCAACTGGCGTGGAGGTTCGCACGACATGAAGCAGCGTCGGGGCCGCAAGAGTCCGCCTTTCTCCCGTGAACAGCGCCTCGCCGTGGTGCACGGCATCCTGTGCTTTGTCCTCATTCTCGCCGTGCTGCAGTTGTGGTTGCTCACCGCGACGATGAACGCGTGGCTCGGCGGCGACTACGGCGTCATCTGGCCGGCGGCGATCGTGAGCATCCTCTGCTTCGGACTCAACCTCGGCCTGCTCCGCTACCTCTACAGGATGGAGGGATGAGCCCAGCATCGCCCAGCGAATCGCCTGCAGCGGAATCAGCCGCGCCGGTGGTCGAGGCCCCCTCAACCCTGGCGGCGCGCGTGCTGGCCGGCGCGCGCGAGCTGCATCCCGCCTACTTCGCGCTGGTGATGGCCACCGGCATCATCTCCAACGCCTGCCACCTGCTCGGGTTCCGCCTCATCGCCCTCGCCCTGCTGTGGCTCAACGTCGTCTTTTACCTCAGCCTCTGGATCATGACCTCGATTCGGCTGAGGTGTTTCACTTCGAGTTTCGTCGCCGACCTGCGCGACCACAATCGCGGCGTGGGCTTCTTCACCATGATCGCCGGCACGTGCGTGCTCGGCAGCCAGTGCCAGATCATCCTTGCGCGGCCGGAGATCGCGGCCGGCTTGTGGGTCATCGGCCTCCTGCTCTGGGTGCTTCTCACCTACACCGTGTTCACGAACCTGACCATCAAGCATTCCAAGCCGGAACTGGCGCGCGGCATCAACGGCGGTTGGCTCGTCGCGGTCGTCGGCACCCAGGCGGTCTCGTTGCTTGGCGGCCAGGTGTCGCACTATCTCGAACCGTCGCAGCAGGGCGTGCTCTTCGTCTCGCTCATATTCTGGCTCGGCGGCGGAATGCTCTATGTCTGGATCATCTCGCTTATCTTCTACCGCTACACCTTCTTCGCGCTTGAGCCGTCTGACCTCGCTCCGCCGTATTGGATCAATATGGGCGCCATGGCGATCTCGACGCTCGCCGGCACGGTGCTCATCGACCAGTCCCCGGCGTCGCCGCTGCTTGAAAGCCTTGCACCCTTCCTAAGCGGCGTGACGCTGCTCTTTTGGGCGACGGCCACGTGGTGGATTCCCATGCTCATCATCCTCGGCGTGTGGCGGCATGGCTACCGTCGATTCCCGCTGCGCTACGACCCGCTCTACTGGGGCGCCGTCTTTCCCTTGGGGATGTACACGGTCTGCACAGACCGACTCATACAGGTGCTGCCCCTCGAGTTTCTTGCTCCGCTGCCGCGCGCATTCATCTACATCGCGCTGGGCGCATGGGCACTGACATTCTGCGGCCTGATCGGCATGCTCGCGCGACTGGTGCGCGGCCCACGCGGCAACGCCTGACGAGACGTGCTTCATCTGGCCCACACTGGCAGTCGCTTCACGAGCGCGGCGCGTGTAGTTTACTTCATGCTCTGGCGGCTCCACGGACTGGGGCCGCCTCGACAGCAAGGATGAGGCTGCACGTGAGCAACTTTCGACCGCCAGCCCCTGCGAACAATGCAATCTGCCAGGCGCGGCACCAGCCGCAACGAGTCGGGTTCTACTTCAACGGCTACCGTCCCGGCCGCTGCTTTTGCCTCCAGCATGCGCACCATGACCGGCAACGCCAACGGCCTCCCGGATGCAGCGTTTGGTAAAAGAGAGCGCAGGTGTTCAGGTGGAGGCGGTGTAAACCTTTGGAATCACGTCACTTTGCGCGACGCGGCGAACGGCCAGCGCGAGACCCCGGTTTGTCAACAAGAACGCCGCCGAAAACTCGCGGCGGCGTCGTGAACTCCCCGATCCGAACGGTTTTCATAGCGACTCGCGCATCTGAGAGGTCGAGAGCCGCGGGAGGGTCTGCCCCCGCAATTGGACACGGATGCCGCGAAGGCGGGGCCGCTTCGGTTGTGGGCTGACTCGAATCGAAGGTGGGACACCGGCCGGGCGCGCGATCCATGCTGACGCGGCTCAGAGCAGCGCAATGTAGAAAGGCGGCGCGGCGGTCATGAACTTGATGTGGAGAGACCGGGACGTGCTGCAGAGATCGTGCGCGAAGACGTGGCGGAGACGCTGGCGTACATGAGATTCCCCGTGCGAGCACTGGCGGTGCATGCGGACGAACATCCCGATGGAGCGGTTGAATCGGGAGGTGCGCAGACGGACGTGCTTGGTCGGCGCCTTCGGGCGGGCAGTCGGCGTTGATGCTGGTGGCGGCGCGGCTGCTGCACGTCGCGGGTACGAAGTGGGGCGCGCGACGGTACCTGGACATGAGCAGGCTGGGAGAGATGAAGATGGATCGAATGGAGACACAACGGGCCGCGGCGGCCTGAGCGACGCGCCCCGGAGCTGCGGCTCCGCGGCTGCGCCACTCCGCCCCAGCACCGGGGAACGAACACCTTCCCTCGGAAGGCCCCTTCCCCAATGTGCGCAACTTGACGGACACTACCCCGCGGAAATCGAGGTGCCGCATCGACTTGAGAACGAGACAGGCGAAGAGTTGGGACAACGTGCAGGTGCGCGGGCTGAACCGATGAGCATACGCGGGGAGCGCCTCCTGCGCCATGCGACACGCCAGCACCATCGCCGTCCTTGGCGATTTCGTCGTGGTGCACATGCTCGATTGAAGGCCCCCGCATCGTCTCAATACCATCGAATTGGATGTTTTCTGCAGAGCTTGCCTGTCCCGTTTCTTTCCCGCCGTCCTGCGAACCACGGCCTATTTGCTGCCGCACTCCGGGCACACCGCCATCACTAAGTGCTTCTTGACATAGCCGCACCATACACATCTGCCGTTGTGCTTGCGATATGTGTACCTTATGATGTGGATCATGGAGAGCGTCGTGAGAATGCAGG
>CAUJHZ010000035.1 GCA_963205185.1 Planctomycetota bacterium
CCGAGGTCGGGACGATCTGCCGACCGGCCAACGACGCCCCGCCGCGCGGCGGGGCGTCGTTGTCACTGGCACAGTCATACTCGAATCAGACCACAGAGGAAAGATACAAGGTCGGGACAAGGCTCGGCGCAGGCCCGGCGATTCGCATGCGGCAGCGCGCCCGCAGGTCGGGACAAGGCTTTGCGCAGGCCCGGCGATTCGCGCTTCGATTGAATTGCGCGCGCGTCACGCGTTCGCAACGTCCCGTCTTCGAGGCCGAAGGCCTCATCGTGAGTAGACGGGGGCCCAGGGAGCGCAGCGAGCGCGACCCCCGGATCGCCGGGCCCAAATGCATCGCACCCCGAAGGGCGTGCTCGTGTCGTGCGGCACGAATCGCGCCGGGTGCGCACGCACCCCACGAGAACTCCTTCGGAGTTCAGAGGAATGCGCGCCGCTTTCCCGGGGGTGGCGCTCGAAGACTCGCTTCACCGCCGGCTACTGACGATCACATCTCCGGCGTAAAAGCCATCGCGCCCTTCGAATGCGAATGCCACACGGTGACTTGGACGTTCGAGTAGCGCTGCTCAAGCCTCGCGGCGCGTGCGGCGGTCGGCCTGGCCGCAGATCGACTGGATCATCTGCACTTCTTCATCGGTGAAGCCCTTGTACGTCGCACGCTCCTGCGGCCGCACGTCGGAAACGTCGATCGGCTCATCGGGGTGGGCGGCGCCGATGTGGGCAAAGAGCCGGGCCATGATCCCCGCCGGATCGGCCAGGAGTTCTTCGTAGCGCTGCATCAGCACCTGGGACGGATGGCTCGACACGTACTTCTCGCCGCGCTCGACGAGGATTTTCCACAGGTGGGCCCGCCTGGCGAGTGGATTCGCGTCGGCGGGGACCTGCCCGTAGATGCGGCGCCAGAGCCCCTCGCGCGGGTTATCAAGCCCCGGCTGCCAGCCGTAACTCGTCTCGCGCCACGAGCGGATGGTGTGCACGGGATCGCGGCTCAGGACGATGACCTTGAGTTCGGGCCATCCTTCGACGAGTTCGCCGAGGAACTCCATGAACGAGATGGGATGCTTGACGCCGACGCACAGCGGCAGGGCGCGATCGAAATCGATGTGGACGTTTCGCCGCACCGAACCGCGGTGCGCGGTGTCGGTGGTGGGGCGCGACGGGTCTTTCTGATCGACCTTGGTGGGCACGGTGCCGCGCGTCGCGATCTGCCGGGCAATCGAGTTCATGTAGCCGCGCAGGAGTTTCGCAGGCTGGCCCCGCGCCAGCAGCGGGTCGCCCACCACGACCGGCTCGTTGACGACGACGACGTTGCGCTTGCGCGTAAGCAGGGCGCTGAGCAGGCTGGTGCCGCTGCGCGGCGGCCCGGTGAGAATGAACGGCTTGATCGCCACGCCCGGGTCGCGGCCGGACTCGATCGTGCGCAGCCAGAGCGCCTTGAGACGCATCTTGAGAACCAGCGACGACCTGAACTGCAGTTTGGCCACCGGGCGATTATTCGATTGCCGAGGCGCACAATCGACCGGCGCATCTGAATCAGGTTGTCATGACCGCCTCGGGGTCCGCCACCTCATCGGGCTGCCTCGCGCCGAGATGCTCGACAAACGCCCAGTGCGGCACCATTGTCCACGCAGGGTCCACGCGCCTCTCCAATTCATCCATCGCTGCGTGGAAGTCATTTGCGCCATTCATGAGCCGGATTCGCTCCTTGAACGGCTTGACGTGGCCGAGGCTGGTCCCGTACGCCGCAATTCGGCCGCGCATGACGATCATCGCCAGCCGGTCGCCCCGGTAGCGCCGCATGAGTTCAAAGTGCAGCCGGATGAGCCGGGCTTTCTCCAGCACGGTCGGTTCGGCGGGCGCCTGGCCGGTCGTGAGCAGTTCGTGAATCTCGCGCAGCACCCACGGCCGCTTGATCGCCGCCCGCGCGACCATCACGCCGGCGCACTTCGTGTGCTCGATCATCCGCGCAGCGGCGGCAGAGCTGTCCACGTCGCCATTGCCGATCACGGGAATCTGCCGCACCGCGGCGACGACTTCAGCGATCCCGTCGAGGCTCGCCGTGCCCTTGAATCGCTGCGCCGTGGTGCGGCCGTGGATGGTGATGAGTTGAATGCCGATCTCTTCCAGTTGGCGCGCCAGGCGCGGCGCGGTGATCTCGCACGCGCTCCAGCCCAGGCGCAGCTTGGCCGTAACCGGAATGGAAACCGACCTGACGATGCGCTCGGCCATGCGCGTGGTGCGATCCGGATCGCACAGCAGCATCGAGCCGCCGTTGGTCTTGGTCACCTTGTCCACGGGGCAGCCCATGTTGATGTCGATGAGCGTCGCGCCCTGCGACTGGGCCCACTGCGCCGCCTGGCAGAACCAGTCGGCGTCGTTGCCGTACAACTGCACGCCGTAGGGCTCGTCGTCGGCGCTGACGCGGGCGATCTCGAGGCTGTCGCGGTTCTGCTCGAGGATGCCGCGGCTGTGCAGCAGTTCGGTGTAGGTGAGGCCGCTGTGGCCGGCGGCGCGGCAGGTGAGCCGGAACGCGAGGTCGGTGTAACCCGCGATGGGCGCCAGCAGCACGCGGCAATCAGTCTGAAACGGCCCGATTCGGAGCATCGCGAAAGTGTACGCCCCGGCCGCAATTCCGTGCAGCGCCGGTGCGGCACCTATCATTGCCCGCTCATGAATGACGTGACCCATCACGACCCCGCCCTGCGGCCAGAGGCGGTCAGCGCCGAACTCGAACGCCTGATCCTCGATACGGCGGACGAGGGATTTTGCCTGTTTTCGGCGCGGGATTCGCGCGTCATTGCCTTCAACCAGCGTTTCGTCGAAATCTTCGGTTTCGAGCAGGCGTGGGTGAACTCCGAGCCGACTGTGCAGGCGGTCGCCCAGGCCATCTACGAGCGGCAGCGCAATCGCAACCCCGACCGGGGTGAGCACATCAACCGCGTTCTCAAGCGCCACGAAGCGCCGGGCGGGCGCGAGATGGAACTCGAACTGCTCAGCGGCCGGTTCATCATCGGCCGCACCCAGGCGGCGCGCGGCGGCGAGCGGCTGTACACCTTCCGCGACGTCACCAGCGAGCGGCGCATTCTCGACCAACTCCAGGCCGAGCGCGAGCGCCTCGCGTCGCTCGTGCTGCACGCGCCTGTGGCACTGTACATCATCAACTGCTCGACGGGCATGACGACGCAGGTCAGCCGCAGCATCCGCAACGTCTCCGGCCAGGAAGCCGAGTCGTTCATCGGCCCCAGCCGCGACTGGGAGCGTCATGTGCACCCGGATGACCGGGCCCTGGTGCGGCGGACGATCTCGCAGGCGATCACGGGGCAGTACCGCTACGACATCGACTACCGCTACATCAAGCCCGACGGCACGGTGCGGTGGGTGCGCGACACGGCCGGCCCGCTGCCGGCGGTCGCCGGGATGGAGCCGCAACTGGCGGGCGTGGTGATCGACATCACGCGCCAGAAGACGGCCGAAGAAGAACTGCGCCAGAGCGAGCGCCGCTTTCGCGAACTCGTCGAAGGCGTTTCCGATTTCATCTTTTATGAGCACGACGCCGATCGCCGCCTGACGTACGTCAGTCCTTCCGTCGAGCGCATGCTCGGGTACAAGAGCCGCGAACTGCTGGGCCACCGCTTCGGCGAGTTTCATCCGGATCACGTCGCGGCCGACCTGGCCCGCGCGCGCGAGAGCGTGGCGGCGGCCATCGAGACCAAGCGCCGCCAGCCGCAGTATGAGGTCGTGCTCCGCCGCAAGTCCGGCGAGCCGGTGTTGTGCGAGATCATGGAGTATCCCGTCGTCGTGGACGGCGAGGTCGTGGGGTTCCACGGCGTGGCGCGCGACATCACCGCCATCCGCGACATGCAGCAGCGCCTGCGCGAGCGCGAGCGCCTGGCCATCCTCGGCACGTTCGCGGGCGGTCTGGCGCATGATCTGAACAACCTGCTCCTTCCCATTCGCGCGGGCCTGGATGTGCTCGAGCGCGATCCGGATCCGGACAAGGTCGAAGCGCGCGTGGCGTCGATTCGGCGGGCGACCGATCACATCGCCGAACTCACCAAGAAGCTGCTCATGTGGACGCGGCATGAGAACTCGCAGGTGTCGGCCCTGTCCACGACCGCAACGGACGTGCGCGCGTGGGTCGAGTCGGCGCTGCCGTTCTACCAGGATGCGATCGCCGCGCGCGAGGGCGACCCACCCATCATCGTGCGCCTCGAGATGCGCGATCCGCCCCGCTGCGCCAAGATTGACGGCGACCTGCTCAAGCAGGCGATCCTGAATCTGTTTCTCAACGCGCGCGATGCGATGACCGGCGGCGGCACGATCACCCTCAAGGTCGATCGCAGCCCGCCGGGCTGGGCCGTGGCCGTCGAGCCGCTCAGCGCCGCGTCGAGTCCGGGAGAATACGAAGGCGCCGATCGCGCCAGCCTGCCGGGCGTGCGCTTTACCGTGACCGATGAAGGCTGCGGGATGGATGAGTCGGTCCTGCAGCGGGCGTTTGATCCGTTCTTCTCGACCAAGGCGCGCGGCAAGTCGACCGGCCTGGGCCTGGCGCTGGTGGGCAGCATTGTTCGATCGGCTGGCGGACAGGTGCAGATCCGCAGCCGGCTGGGGCAAGGAACCTCGATTATCGTTGATGTGCCCGCACGAGAGGAACCCGATCGCGCCGGCTCGATCGGGGTTCGGCCCGCGCCCGAGCGCGCGCCGCAGCCCGGCAAGGTGCTCGTCGGCCTGAGCGATCCGCGCGTGGCGGCGTTCATCCGCACTGGCCTGGCCCATGCGGGCATGGCGGCGCGCGTCGAGTCGCGCGGCGAGCCGGAGCTGGACGAGGTCGCGTGGATCATCGATCCTTCCATCGTCGGCCCCGCGGAGGTCGCGCAGGCCATGCGCGCGCGGCCCGATCTCGTCGTCGCCGCGCTCGGGCCGGCCGATGATCGGGCCGGCTGGCCGCAGGCTATACTGTGGCTTGCGGGCCCGGTGGATGCCTCGACGTTTCACACAATCGTCGAGTCGGTGACGGCCCGGCAGAGTGAGTGCAGAGGTCAGGACGAATGAGCGCAGCGCACAAGATCGGCATCGTTGTTGTTGATGATCACGAAATTGCCCGCGAGGGAATCCGGTCCCGCATCGAGGTCGAGCCCGACCTCACCGTGCTGGCCGAACTGCCCTCGGCTGACGATCTCATCCAGGTCTGCGAGAAGCACCACCCGCAACTGGTCCTCATGGACATCGATATGCCCGGCGCCGACCCATTCACGATGATCGCCGATCTGCGCCGGCTGTTTCCCGAGATCCGCATCGTCATGCTCTCGGCCTACATGCGCGATGGTTATATGGATGCGGCGGTGCAGGCGGGCGCGTGGGGCTACCTTTCGAAGAACGACCCGTTTGACGTGATCCTCAAGGGCGTGCGCAAAGTGCTCCAGGGCGATCTCGCATTCCCTGTCGAGGTGCTCGAACGATTCGAATTCAGCGGCGGCAACATTCGGCGGCGCACGACCGAGTCAACGACGCCCATCAGCACCCTCACGCCGCGCGAACTCGAAGTCATGCGCCTCATCGCCAAGGGCCTGAGCACCAAGGAGATCGCCGGCGTGCTGCATCGCAGCCCCAAGACGATCGATGCACATCGCACAAGCCTGATGCGCAAACTCGACATCGACGACCGCGTCGAACTGACGCGCTACGCGATTCGCGAAGGCATCGTCGAGCCGTGAGGCGGCGCAGCGGCCCGGCGAGTCGGCCGCGTACGATAATCAACCATGGATGCGGGCGATGCGCTTCACAGCGCGGATGTTTCCATTGAACCTGCAGCGAGTGCGGATCGAAGCGATGCCGCGCAGCGCTGGCCCGGCCTGGCGGACTTGCCCGAGCCGCAGGAAGTTTTCGTGGTCCGCCACCGGCGCAGCGGCGCGCTGAGCGGCGCGATGGCGGTCGATCCATACCCCGTGCCGTTTCGCATCACGGGCCGGGCCGTGCGGCTGTTTGTCGATGATGGACCGCAGGCGGATGCCATTCGCCTCGCTCTGCTGCGCGAAGCCGAACGGGGCGCGGCGAACCTCGGTCTCCAGGCGCTCTATGCCGGCGACAGCGTGCCCGAGCGCAGCGAGCAATCGCGCCTCTGGCGGCGCCTGGGATTTGAGTCGAATCCCAAAATCGCGCATTACGAAGTCGTGCTGGCCGCGTACCTCGACCTGCTCACTCCGATGTATGATGCGCTGACGGTGCGCGGCCATGTGCCGATCGAGGCGCGAATCATTCCCCTCGCCCAGTCGCCGATCGGCGAAGTGATTCAACTGCAGATCGAACACATCGGCGGCGACGCGGGCCGGCTCGAGACGCGCCTGCGCGGCCGCGGGTATTACCCGTTTGATCCGCAGCTGAGCCGCGTCGCCATGATGGATGGCCGCGTGTACGGCTTTCTTCTGGCGCAGGTGGACCGCTATCGGCGGCTCATGGTGGAGAGCAGAGTCGTCGCCCCCGGACACCGCCGTTCGTGGGTGAACGTCGCAATCATGCAGGAAGCGGCCTCGGCGGCGCTGCGTCAGGGGTTTGATCGCATCCGCTTCCTCGCCGGCGACCGCCACCAGGACACCCACCGCCTGGCCAGAAAGGCCGGCCCGGCGATGCATCGGCGGGAAGTGATGGTGCGGCGGGTGGGGCCGTAACGGCGGGCGCACCTCCCTACCCAAGAAAGCGTACAAGAATATGGAAAATTTTCGCCTGCCGCGACGGACGCTCATGGGGCTCCGGTACAATGGCGCCGGCAAGGCTCTGCAGCGGATTCCGCAGACCTTCGGCCGTTCTTGGATGACTCGTCCTAGTGATCGGAGGTTGAACGTGGCTTTCAGCAAGAGCGACAGCGGACCCAGCGTCTCTCTCACCGTCGGGCATCTCGTGGTGTTTGGCTTGGGCTCCACCGCCCCGTCGACCGCGGTTGGACAGATCCAGTTCGATGACCCTGTGACGTACTCAGGAATGGGCGAGTGCTCGGGCCATGTGACGGCAGATCTTGATGCTGACGGCGACGCCGACCTCATCGTCCTCGGTTCACACAGCGCCTTTCTTCATTTTAACCAGGGCGATGGAACGATGCTGCGCGAGGCGAGCATTCCCATGCAGCCCATGATGACCGGCGGAAAGATCGCCGCGGGCGATCTTGATGGCGATGGGGATGTGGATCTTGTCTGGAATGAGTTCACGGATCGCAGTTACTACTATTATTACCTCAAGTACAGCATGCGCGTCTGGCTCAACGACGGCTCCGGGCGCAACGGCGAAGTGCAGACGACAGTCATCGATCACGGGACGAAGGGCGGATTGGAACTTCTCGATCTGACCGGCGATGGACGGAAAGATATCCTTCTGGGCTATCCGATCAACAATCTCACGGCCATGATCAATCGGGGCGCGCAGGGGTTTGAGGTCCGCACGATCTATAATAATCAAGAAGGCGGCGAACTGACTTCTTTGACGGTGGGAGACTTCGACGGCGACAGTGATCTTGATGTCGCCGCGGCCTTCCAGACAATCTTCTACGCTGAAGTTAAGAACTCGAATCTGCAATTACTGTTCAACGATGGAGCAGGCACAATGACGCTCGGCGCTGTACTGTACCTGCCCGAGTGGGATAGCCAGCAACTGACCGCCAATTCCATGGCCTGCGGTGACCTTGACGGTGATGGCGACCTGGACCTCACGCTGGGTGTCAACAACACGTTTACATCTTCGCGGCCCATGATGGTGGTCAACGCAGAGAATGACCGTGGTGAACGCTTCAACCTGATGCCTTCCAGGCCGGCGGGAATGGTTGCAGGTGGAGGAGTCGAGCTGACCGACATTGACCTCAATGGCCGGCTCGACATTGTCTGCGTAGGCCTGGCGAACGCGGACATCCGCGTTCTTGAGAACCTCGGCAGGTTTGCCTTCGGTGATGTTCTAATTTTCGACTCCGCGCTGAGCCACGGTCGGTCCGTTTCCCCCGCGGACCTCACCATGGATGGAAGGCACGATCTTGCAGTGGTCGCGGAATCAGGCTTGGCGGTGCTCGCAAATGAGACGCCCTTGATCGGCCCTCGATACAATCACAGCGCGCTGGTGCGCGGCCAGGAGGCGACATTCGTCGTTGCCAATGCCGAGCCTGGTGAAGAGGCCTGGTTCCTGTACAGCCGCGTCGGCGTCGGCAACTCACTGGGCTACAGCGTGCTGGGCGGCATGACGATCGACCTCATGGAGCGGTTTGAGATATTCGGCGTTGCGACGGTTCAGCAGAATGGACGGGCTGTGCTTCGGCGCACCATCCCCCTCAACGCCGAACCGGGGCCGATCGCCACCCAAGCCGTCATCCGCCGCGGGTCGGGCGGGATCGATTCCGTCAAGACGCCGTTTCGAACCGCTGTAATAGCCCCATGATCACGCGGCGTCGGCGGCGCAGCGTCAGGGGTTTGATCGCATCCGCTTCCTCGCCGGCGACCGCCACCAGGGCACCCACCACCTGGCCAGAAAGGCCGGCCCGGCGATGCACCGGCGGGAGGTGATGGTGCGGCGGGTGGGGTAAGGGTTGAGTGCGATCCCCAA
The DNA here is from genome assembly GCA_963205185.1 of Planctomycetota bacterium. GTDB lineage: Bacteria > Planctomycetota > Phycisphaerae > Phycisphaerales > UBA5793 > UBA5793. The sequence goes on from CAUJHZ010000035.1 coordinate 8,572, forward strand.
AAAGGGGGTGGATTCCCGTTGCATCGCGTCCCGCGATTCGGTACCATGCGCGGTATCGGAGGAGAGAATCGATGCGACAGTCTCAAGCAGCGTCCGGCGAACACCGTGGAGCAGCCGCAGGGCGCGTGGCTGCCCTCGGTCTCGGTACCACAGCCGTGTCGGCGGCGCCTAAGTCACCACTCTCGGAAGTCATCCTGCAGCCGTCATCCGCCTCGGCCCGGTCCGGGCGGATTCGGTCAACAGACTGGTTTGGAGCGCTCGGATCGTAACAAAGTGAGATTGGAGCCGCGATGAACAGATTATGCAGCCCGACGCACCGACCGGAACGGCCCATCACCCTCGTGGCCTTTGGCATCGGTACGACCGTAATTGCGGGGGCGACCCACGCACAGGACATACATTTTGAGAGCCTGAACTATCGCGGCATCTTTCATGCGCAAGCCGTTGTCGGTGTTGATCTGAACCAGGATGGCCTCAGCGATCTGGGGATACTCGGGGAAGACCGCTTCCATGTCGCCATCGACGACGGACCCGGTTCGGCGCTGGTTCTATCACGGCCGTTGACAGGCGGTCGTGGCCCGCTTTTTGCCGCCGACCTGGATGGTGATGGTCATTCGGATTTCGTTCATCGAGAACAGGTTGATGGCAGGGTCGTCATCACCGCGCTGTACAACGCCGGCCGAGGCGCATCACCCGAAGTGTCTCATGTTCCCCTGGAGTCGGGGTACCTTCAGCCTTGGTGCGTTTCCGATCTCGACGGCGATGGCTTGGCAGACATCGTTCTCAATTGGAAGTACTGGAGCCGAAAGCCGCAGGTCCGCACTCTCATGAGTCGATCGCGAGGCGAGTTTGAGGCGTCAGTTCTTTATTCCCACCCGGAAAGTTGGCGCCTGCTCGACGTGGTTGCGGGCGACTTTGATGGCGACGGCGATAACGATCTCATCGCCATCTATGGCCAAGTCTGGTACTTCAACTACTACGCCTATTCCGGAGAAGCGGAACTGCAACTGCTTGCGAATGATGGTGAAGGGGGCTTCTCGCTCGCCTCCCGCCATCCGCTCCCGTGGCGAGATTCCGACTGGATTCCTCAGCGCGTTGCGATTGGCGACATCGATGGAAACGGCGATCTTGACGCGGTTGTGGTCGCGGCAAATGAAAACGTGTATGACGAATTTCAGGCACTGCCGCTGATTAATGTCGAGGGCGAGCTGATTCCGGGCACCATGAGCCGGTTTGGAGGCGTCAGCAGTGTCACGGCCCTGATTCTGCGGGACCTGAATGTGGATGGTCAACTCGATCTGGTGACGATGGGTGCCAACCACTGGAGTGAACAACCGGGCTTCTGGGTTCTGCCCAATGTCGGCGACGGCCGCTTCGGCTCCCCAGCGTTCCATGCGCTGCCGTTCGACGGTCGTGCAATGCGAGTCGCAGATATGCCCGCAGATGGGCGCTGGGACCTTCTTATTGCCGGCGGTAATTCCGTTCTCGTCATGCGAAACACTTCGCCGATCGGTAATGTGCGCCTCGAGAACGGCCCGCTCGTTCGCGGCGCGGAGGTGACGCTCACCGTGCGGCGGGCGGATCCGGGCGAGATGGTCGGCTTCCTGGGCTCGCTTAGCGGAAGCGGTTACTCGCGCGGCATCCAGCCACTCGGCGGGATCACGCTCGATCTGAACGAACCAATTCAGATGCTCGGCAGCGCTGTGGCTGACGGCAATGGAGTTGCCGAGTTTTACTTCACCGTGCCCCCCAACGCGCCGCTGGCTGAAGTGGTCCTCCAGGCCGTCATCCGCCGCGGGCCGGGCGGGGTCGATTCCGTCAAGACGCCGTTTCGAACGGCGCGGATTACGGACTGAGCGAATGTCGGCGCTTTGGGGTTATGGTTCCCATGACCGGCCCGGGGCGGGGCTGGTAGACTCCTGCTGCCATGGCTGACGCAGAAGATATGAACGAAGGCCCAAAATATGTGCCGCATCCGGTGACGGGGGCGCCGGCGCCCTCGCCGGCCGCAACGGGAGGGCCAGGCGCATCACCGAGCGGCGCGAGCGCCGACGCGGATGAAGTGGAGCCCGGTCAAGGCGCCGCCAAGCCGGAGGCGTTCAAATACATCCACAGCGCCAGCCTGCCGGACCTGCTGGAACATCTCAACATCACCGTCATGGCCACCACGTTTCAGGCCGGGCGCGTGCTGTCGTTCTCGGGCGGCGGCGGGCGCTGCTCGCTGCTGCTGCGCGCGTTTCAGCACCCGATGGGGATGGCGGTCAACCAAGACCGCATGGCACTGGTGTGCAACAACCAGGTGCTGCACCTCGTCAACCAGACCGATCTCATCGACCAGGAGGGCAAGCGGCCGCAGTATGATGCGTTCTACGTGCCGCGGCGCATGCACGTCACCGGCGACATTGCCGGCCACGAGGCGGCATGGGGCGTGAATCCGGAAGCCGGCGACCGCGGCGCCTCCACCAGCGCCGATGGCGGCGATGACCTTTTTCACTCGCTCTGGGTGGTGAACACGCGCTTCTCGTGCCTGGCCACGCTCGATCAGGGCTTTTCGTTCGTGCCGCGCTGGCGGCCGGAGTTCATCACCAAACTCGCGCCGGAAGATCGCTGCCACCTCAACGGCATGGCGATGGAGGGCGGCCGGCCGCGCTACGTCACCATGCTCGCGCGCAGCGACACCGCGCAGGGCTGGCGCGATCACAAGACTGACGGCGGGTGCATCATCGATGTGCGCAACAACGAGGTCGTCGCCCGCGACATGGCGATGCCGCACTCGCCGCGCATCTATCGCGACCGGCTGTGGGTGCTCGAATCGGGCCGGGCCGAATTGCAGTACGTCGATCCGGAGACGATGCGACGGCAGACGGTGGTGCGCCTGCCCGGCTACGCGCGCGGCCTGGCGTTTTACGACCGCTTTGCGTTCGTCGGTCTGTCCAAGGCGCGCGAGAAGCGCATGTTCGGCGGCCTGCCCATCGAAGAGCACAAGACCGAACTGCAATGCGGCATCCAGGTCGTCGATCTCGACGCGGGCAAGGTCGTCGCGTTCATCCAGTTCGAAGCGGGCTGCGAAGAGCTGTTCGATGTGCAGGTGCTGCCGAATTCGCGGCGGGCGAACATCATCGGCTTCACCAAGGACACGGTGAACGGGATCTTTGTGCTGCCGAAGAAGTGATCGGTGATGCTGCGCATTTTTCTGCAGATTTGGGGAGAGTTGCATGCGAGTGCAGTGCATTCATCCTGGCTTGACGGACGAGCTTCGGGCTTGCTTGGATGGCGAGACCATCGAATACATTGCGCAACTGGGAACGGCATCCGGACTTGAACGCGGACTGCATCACGTCGTTTACGGCTTTGACCAGTGGGGCGGGCTTGACGGCTACTACATTGCCGACGCGAATTGCAGCTGGTATCCGATGTGGTATCCCGCGGTCTTCTTTCTGACGGTCGATCCCCGACCATCAAAGCACTGGCAACTGAGTGATTGGACGAGTCCGGCGGAGCCGGGCTTTCGAGCAAGTGTCATTCCACCCTGGGCTGCTGATCTCCGCTTTCTTGAGGCCTTGCTTGACGGTGAGCCTGATGCCGTTGCCGTTTTCAAGCAATACCGCGAACTGATGGATCTTGAGTTCGCTGACGATCCTGCGCGGCTAGCCGCTGATCACTTGCAGGAAGCGTGGGTGCAGTGTCCTGGCTGCGATGATGCCTGGGAGGTGCAAGACCGGGTACCCGAAATGGTTCGATGCCCGCATTGCAGGGCGGTTTGGTTGAGCCCATTTCGGGCCGGAGATTGATCCGCTGCGCGTCGGCGGCTGCGGGGGACACGATCAACCGCGGACGGCGACGCCATTTGCCCCAAACTACGAACTCGGACCCGCGAGCGTGCATTGAGATATCATTCTGCCAAGGAACTTATGGGAACTGATGCGCCGGATTCACGACAACCTCCAGTTTGACGAGCGGGCGATTGCCGAGTTCTGCCGGCGCTGGAGAGTGGTCGAACTGTCACTCTTCGGCTCGGTATTGCGGGATGATTTCCGCCCCGACAGCGATGTCGATGTGCTCGTGGTCTTCGAGGATGGTGCTCCCTGGACGTATTGGGACTGGGGGGCCATGAGTGACCAACTCAGTGCCATCTTCGGTCGCTCCGTCGACCTTGTTGAGAAGCGGTCCGTGCGAAACCCATACCGGCGAAAGCACATCCTGTCCAATCGCCAGGTCATTCATCGGCATGCGGCCTGAAGACAGCGACATGGCGCGTGTCTGGGACATCGTCCAATGGGGCGAGCGTCTTGCCCGGCTGCTCAAAGACACATCCTGGCCACAGTACAGCGCCGACGAGGTGAGGCAGATCGCCGTCGAGCGATGCATCGAGGTCATCGGCGAGGCCGCGCGTTCACTGTCCGACGAATTCAAGAATCAGTACGACGGAATCCCGTGGCGGGCGATCGTTCAGCAGCGCAACGTCATCGCGCACGGCTACTTCTTTCTCGAACGCGATCGACTGTGGCACGTCGCAACCGTCGAAGTGCCGAAGCTCGTTGCACAGCTCGCTCCGGCGGTAGCGGAGCCGCCCAAGTGCGATGAACCAGAAGAATGAGCCGCGCTCCGAGCCTTCGGGTCGCGGCTAAACCGGGCCTCACTCCCCGGTCCAGTGCAAGATTTGTTCGAACTCGGCCGCGTTTCGTCCGATACCCTTAAGCGTGCCGATTCGAACGTCCACCGATCTTCCGCCCGAACTCCGCGCCTGGCAGGCCGAGGCTCGCGCCCGCGCCGCCGAATACGGCCTGGATTTCTTCGAGACCATCTTCGAAGTCGTTGACTTCGACACCATGAACCAGCTCGCCACCTACGGCGGGTTTCCTATCCGCTATCCGCACTGGCACTGGGGCATGGAATACGAAAAGCTCCGCAAGCGCGACACCTACGGCATGGGCCGCATCTACGAGATGGTCATCAACAATGACCCGTGCTACGCCTACCTGCAGGAGAGCAACTCCGTCACCGACCAGAAGCTGGTCATGGCCCACGTCTACGCCCACTGCGACTTCTTCAAGTGCAATGCGTGGTTCGGCAAGACGCATCGCAACATGATGGATGAAATGGCCAACCACGCCACGCGCGTGCAGCGCCTCGTCGAGCGACACGGCGTGGATGAGGTCGAGCGCTACATCGACTCGTGCCTGAGCATCGAGCACCTCATCGACCCGCTGTCGATGTGGGTCACGCGCGAGAGCGACCGGCGCGCCGCGGGCCAGATGCACCCGGAGGAGCAGGGGCCGACGCTCTTTGACGGCGTGAAACTCCCGGCCAAGGACTACATGGACCGCTTCATCAACCCGCCCGACAAGATCGCGCAGGAGCAGGCCCGGCGCAAGGAGATCGAAGCGACGGCGAAGCGCAAATTCCCCCTCGAACCCGCGCGCGATGTGCTGCTGTTCCTGCTGCGCAACGCCCCGCTCGAAGAGTGGCAGCGCGACATCCTCGGCATCATCCGCGACGAGGCGTACTACTTCGCTCCGCAGGCGATGACCAAGATCATGAACGAAGGCTGGGCCACCTACTGGCACAGCAAGATCATGACTTCGCACCTGCTCGACACGACCGAGATCATCGACTACGCCGAGCAGCACAGCGGAGTGGTGTACATGGGCCCCGGCGGCTTCAACCCCTACAAGATCGGCGTGGAGATCTACAAGGACATCGAAGAGCGCTGGAACACCGGCCGCCACGGCCAGCGGTGGGAGGCCCTCGAAGGCATCGGCGAGAAGCAGCGCTATGACGACAAGTCGAACCAGGGCCGCGAGAAGATCTTCGAAGTCCGCCGCATCTACAACGACGTCAACTTCATCGATGAATTCCTGACGGATGAGCTGATCGACCGGCTCAATCTCTACCAGTACCGCCGCGACCCGCACACGGGCGAGAACGTCATCGTCAGCCGCGACCCGCGCGTGGTGCGGCAGACGATGCTTTATCGCATCAGCAACATGGGCCAGCCGTTCATCTACGTGGTGGATGCGAACTACCGCAATCGCGGCGAGTTGTACCTCGCGCACCAGTGGAACGGGCTGGAGGTGGATGCGGGCCGGGCGGCAGAGGTGCTGGGCGCGCTGCAGGTGATGTGGAAGCGGCCGGTGCACCTGCAGTTGCGCATCAACGAAGAGATGACGCTGCTCACCTGCCGCGGCGGGGATGAACTGGATCGTGAAAAGATTAACGAAGAGACGCCGCCGCCGGCCCACCGCATCGAATAGCCGCCGCTTTCGGCGGATCAGCCGGGAATAAACGCTGCGAATGGGCGTCAAATCGGCACAAATCCGACGAATCCAGTGTGAAACTGCATCCGGAACAGGTGCCCGGGCGGTCAAGTTGTGCACATTCGCAACCCCGCGCCTTGCAGTCGAGCGTAAAATGACGCATACTACCAGCGACGACACTCCGAGGGACCGAAAGGAGAACGTCGATGCACAACGTGGGGCAACTGCTCGACCGCAAGGGATCGAAGGTCATCACCACGTCGCCGGATACGACCGTCAAGCAGGCGGCGAAGGTGATGAGCGACCACCACATCGGCGCGGTCATGGTCGTGAAGGCGGACGGAGAGGTCGCCGGCATCTTCACCGAGCGCGATGTCATGGGCCGCGTCGTGGCCGAGTGCCGCAACCCGGCCGACACCCCTGTGCGCGAAGTCATGACGACTTCCGTCGCCGTCTGCTCGCGGCAGACCACGCTCGACGAGGTGCGCACGATGATGCGTTCGCGGCGCATCCGCCACATGCCGGTCGTCGAGGATGGCCGCCTGAAGGGGATGATCTCGATCGGCGATCTGAACATCGTCCAGGACGAGATCCACATCCAGACGATCCAGTACCTCGAGCAGTACATGTACAAGCCGTGAGGGTGTGCCCGATCGCGCTGCGCGCGCGGCCGGATCACGTGGCGCCCGCGCGAAGGAGCGAACCATGACCCTGCACATCGCCACGGCGGCGCTGGTGCTGGTTCAGCCGCCGGCGGCCGCAGCGCTTGCGGCCGGTCCAATTCAGCGTGTCGATCCCATCGAGTACAGGGTGCAGATGGATGTTTCGGTTCCCCACCTGGGTCGCCGCACGCTCTGGATGCCGCTGTTCAAGGAAGGCCAGTACCACAGTATTGACATGACCCGATTCGACGAGTTCGTCGCCGCCGCGCCCTTCGAGCGCAACAAGCCAAACTGGAGCGCCAGGCCGGTCGACATCCCGTCGATGGGCAGCTACGCCACCATCGAGTGCGGCTCGCCCGGGTTATACGACAACGAGTTGCGGATCACCGAGTACGTCACGGCGTACTCAGCGCAGGCCGACGAACCCGCGCTCGCGGCGATCGACTGGCCCAACGCCTGGCCGATCGAAGTGGACTGGGCGCTGCGGCCGCAGATGTTCATCGAGTGCTTCAACCAGCGCGTGGTCGATCTGATGAACACCTGGACCGCGGGCCGCCCGCGCTCGCTCGAACCTTTCTACCTCGGCAAGGAACTGGCCCGCCGGTCAGTCGGGTTCGTTCGCGTGAGTGGCGATGAGGTCGAGGTGACGCTCGACTCGCACCAACAGCGCGTCATGACGGCGATCCGCGTGCAGGGCGCGCTGGCGGCAATCGAGAACCAGCGAGGATCGGTGAACGATCTTGTCTGCCTCTATGTTGCCGTGTGTCGCGCTGCCGGCCTGCCCGCCCGCCCCATCATCGGCATCGACGCCGACGAGCAGGAGGAGTCGCTGCTGTCCTGGGCCGAGTTCTACGTGCCCGACGCCGGCTGGGTGACGGTGGATTTTCAGCGCCTCGTCCGCAGCCCGGGCTCGATGGACGATCTCACCCGCCCGTGGCCCGGCGTGGCCAACGACGATGACCTCAACGAACGCATTCCGCTGTCGTGCTACTTCTACGCGCCGCCGATTCACAAGTGGCCCGACCCGGCTCCCGATCCGCTGCTCTGGGCGTGGGAGACGATGCCGCAGGATCGCCGGAGCAACTTATCCAAGGCGACGCTGAAGATCGAGATTGATCACGCGCCTCGCCGCGCCCCGCAGAGATGAGACGCCGGCGAGAGTGCCGCAGGAAGGGAGGAGCGCATGAACCTGGTGGCCCTGCTCATCGCGAGCCAGTTGGTCGCGGTGCACGCGAGTCAGTCGCCGCCGCTGAGTGATGCCATTCAGCGCACTGATCCGAAGCGCTATCGCCTGCAGATTTTCGGCGACATCAGAGTGCGACGCGTGGTGGAGGAGAATCCGGACCCGGCATGCATGGTCGCTACGCCGCTGATCGTTCCATTCGCCAAGGACGGCGCGTACCACTTCATCGATCCGCCCGAGCCGGGCCAGTACCTGATCGTCCTCTACCGGCAGAAGAAGGAAGTTCCAAAGAACTTCGAGTTCATCCCGATGGACTCGCTCGAGTCATCCGCAGCGCGAATTGAACTCCCAATGGCGATCAACGAGCGGATCAAGTTCATCGTGCAGCAGTTCGAGACGTGCTACAACGCCGAAGTGGATGAGAAGGCTCTTGCTGCGCTGCCATGGCCGGATGTGTGGCCCACCGATGCGCTGGCGGCGTTGCAGCCGCAGATGTACATCGAGCACAGCGACAGCCGCATCGTGGATCAGATGAACGCGTGGACCGGCGGCGAACCGAAGCGAGTGACGCCATTCATGCTCGGCAAGGAGCTGGCGCGCCACGTGACGACGCGGTTTCAGGTGAGCGGGCTCGGCGTATGGTCGGTTGACGAGGGCATTCATAACGGCATCCGCATCACCGGCGCCGTTGCCGCGCTCGAAGCGCGGCGGGGTTCGATTCACGACGAGGTGTGCCTGTTCGTGGCGGTCTGCCGCGCTGCGGGTCTGCCCGCCAGGCCGGTCATCGGCGTCAACGTCAACTCCAGGATCAGGGAAATCATTTCCTGGGCTGAGTTCTACGTGCCCGGCGCGGGATGGGTGACGGTGGATTTCGAGCAGCTCAACAGCCAGTCGGGGCCGATGCGTCAGATCAACCAGTCCTGGGACGGGCTTGGAGACGACGATACGCTCAATCAGCGCCTGCCCTTGGCCTATACCTACCACCCGCCCGTCAATTTCGCCGGCAGCAAGCCCGTTGAGCGGCCGCTGCTGTGGTCTTGGACCGCCTGCCCGGACACCTTTGATATCATTCAACTCATGGACATCGACATCGACCGCGCGGCGTTCGCGCCCAACCCCGAACCCTGACCGGCGGATCGAACGCAGCGCCAATAACCGCCGCCTCCGCCTCAAACGAGATTCCACCATGAAGCCCACCGCCCTTTTTGCCGCCGCTGCGCTTGCCGTCGCCTCTTCCGCATTCGCCTCGCCTCCGTTGAGCGATGCCATCAAGCGGTACGAACCGGTCGAGTATCAGTTGACGATCACCGGCTACGTGACCGCCTACCAGAGCCGCTTCAACGCGGAAGACCAGTACGAACTCAATCTGGAGAACACGCCGCTCGTGTTCCCCATCATCCCCAGCGGCGCGTACCACACCATCGACATGGAGCGCCTCAAGACCACCCTCGAACTCGACGACCGGCAGGCGGAGTCCAAGTTTGAGATTCTGCCCACGGCGCAGGCCGATGGGCGGCTGGCCCGGTTCAACATTCCCAAGTTCAAGGGCAAGCAGGTGGAGTACTCGCTCGAAGAGTTCGTCACCTGCTACAACGCGAAGGTGGATGAAGCCCGGCTTCGCGCCATCGGCTGGCCCGAGAAGTGGCCCGCCGAGGTGTCGAGCGAGCTGCAGCAGCAGCGCTATATCGAATCCACCAACGAGCAGATTGTGCAACTGCTCGAGAAGTGGACCAACGGCAAGGCGAAATCCGCCCCGCCTTATGTGCTCGGCAAAGAACTGACGCGCCTGACCGTGCAGAACTTTCAGATCAACGGCAAGAACTGGTTCAATGACGAACTCAATCGGTTCGCCGGCCTCGAAGTGCAGGGCGCGCTCAAGTCGGTCGAACAGATGCGCGGCACCTCGCACGACTGCGTGTGCCTCTTCGTCGCCGTCTGCCGCGCCGCCGGCCTGCCCGCGCGCCCGGTCATCGGCATCCAGATGCTCGATGACGACCGCGGCCGCGACTTCGAGGACGACGACAAGCGCATCATCTCCTGGGCGGAGTTCTACGTGCCGACCGCGGGCTGGATTGCGGTCGATTTCCGCCCGCTGTTCAAAGCGCCCGGCCGCATGCACGACCTCAACCGCGAGTGGCCCGGCGTCGGTACCAATGACGAACTGAACCTGATGGTGCCGATCTCCTATCACTTCCATCCCCCGGCCAGCGTGCGTGCCGAAGGGCGCGATGGCAAGCCGATGCTCTGGGGCTGGCAGCCCGTGCCCGTGTCGGTGCCCAGCGACCAGATGCTCGAGTGGAAGATCATCAAGGCGCCCAAGCGCGGCGGCAGATGATGCAGGCTCGATGACAGACAATCAAATTCCCGATGCATGCTTGCCGCCGCCTGATGAGGTGCCTCTGATAGGCCATGGCTGGAAAGCATACATCAACGGCATCGGAACATATTCGCCGCGGCGCCCGGCCCGGTCGCGTGAAGAAGCGATACATACTTCTGCTGGTCATGCTCTTGCTGCTCGGCTGGGCGGGCTGGACGGTGGTGCGACTGCTGTTCGCCAAGCCGGGGCCGTATGTCGATTATGAAGCGCAGATCATTGACCTGCTGGAGTCGCCGCATGCCGACGAAGAGAACGGCTGGGCGGCGTACGTGGCGGCGCTTGCTGCGTTTGATGCGGTGCCGGCGCCACAAGAGCCCGGGGGCGTATTCGGGGGATCCGGCCCGACCGACCTTGACGCCGTCGTGAGCGGCGACTTTGACGCCGGCCGGCTCGAAGAGGAACTCGCGTATCTGGTTGACCTTCGTGAGGCCGCCGTGTTCAAGGCGTTGGGCGACCTGTCGCCCTACCAGCGGTTCACTCGCTCTGAGCTGGGCGTCGAGGCCGGTCGATCGCTGATCGGTTCGCTCACGTCCGAAGAACTGACGCGGGCGCGTCGCCTCGGCAAAGTGCGCCGCGCCTCAATGCGCGTTGCCGCCGAAGCGGGCGACTGGACGGAATTCGCTCTTGCATTCAACGATCTCCTGATTCTCGCGCGCGCTGCGAGCCAGGAGCCGAGCATCCTGGGGTATCTTGTAGCGAGTTCATTCGTCACAAACGCCTGCAACGAACTCGCGCTCACTCTTGGTGAGCGTCAAGTGCCTGAATCCGTGTGCGGCACGCTCCTGACTCTCTTGGATGAGCGAGTCCGCCTGGCGCCAGTCTCCCAGGTCTTGGAGTGCGAACGGCTGATTGTCTATGACCGCATCCAGCGCACGCACACCGCCGGCGGCCAGGTCATCATGTCGCGCCTGGGCAATGTGGATGCCCCACCCGGCCCGTCACCGGCACGCATCGAAAACCTCAAGGGGATCATTCAGGCCAGCCGCGCCGAGACGAAACAACTGGCAGACGAGTACTTCGATGCGCTGATTGAACAGGCCGCCATGTCGCGCGTCGATCGTGCGAATCACCCTTTCGACTTCGATCACTTCGGCGGGACGCTTGCTCCCCACAAGTACGCAATGCTCGGAACCAGCTTGCCAATCGGCGAGCGGGCCATCAGGGCCGCAGACAGGCGCGGCAGCGTCGTAAACGCCACGAGGCTGCTGCTGGCCATCGAGGTGTACCAGGGCCGGCACGGCCGCGCGCCCGAATCGCTCGCGCAAGCGATTGATGATTGGCGCGTAGGCGATGTTTCCGATCCGGTCGCGTGTGGCCCGTTCGGTTACGTGCTGCGCGAACCCACTGCCGACGATTCCCGCCCGTTCCTGCTCTATTCCGTGGGCGTGGACGGCGAAGACAACGGCGGAATCGAGCCGCCCCCGAACGATTACGGAAGACGCCCCGATGCGCTCACGAATGACACAGGCTCAGTCGGCTACGACTACGTCTTCAACCGCCTCCGCGAGCCGGTGGAGGAGCGTTGAGTGGCGAGCGCCGGACGTCGCAAAACCGCGTCCGCGAGACTTGCCAGACCCCCGCGCTGCTGCTCTCATCTCACATGAGACATTCTGCCGCCTCTGAAACCTCATCACGCGCGCATTTCGCCCCGCCGCGCCGCGGCCGGGTGCGCAAGCGCTACATCATCCTCGTCGTCACGCTGCTGCTGCTGGGGTGGGCCGGATGGAAGCTCTTGCGGATCGTGTCGGCGAAGGCGAATCCGCTGGTGGACTACACCGTTCAGTTCAGAGCCTTGTCTGAGTCGGCACAACCGGAGGGTGAGAACGGATGGCCAGCACTTTCGGCGGCGCTGGCGCGCTTTGACGCACTGGGCGATCCGGCGATCGAAGGTTGGCCGACGGATCCTGATCAATCGAGCGAAGTGAAGGGCTTGAAGGCTCTGGTGAAGGGTCGATATGAACCGGCGCGCGTTGAACTCGAAATCGCCTACGTCGAATTCGTGGAAGGCTCCGATGTGCTGCGCGAAATCCAGGCGGCGCTGGAAGCGCCGCGCTTCGTGCGAACGGCTTTCGAAATGGACGACTATGGCCTGATCGGCACGGCGCTGCCGGAACTCCGGCCGGCGCGGGCGGTTGCGAAAGTACGCCGCGGCTCGATGCGCCTCGCAGCGGAGCGAGGCGACACTGGTGAACTGCTGTCTGCTTTCCGCGATCTGAACCGCCTTGCAGCGGCCAGCACCGGCGATCCGTGCGGCCTGTCTCAGCTGGTGGCCGGGAGCATTGTTCAGATTGCCTGCGAGGAGCTGAACTGCCTGCTCATTGAGCACGAATTCGATGGGGCGACCTGTCATGCACTGCTGAACATGCTTCCCCGCGGAGAGATCGGTTTGCCATTGTCAGTGGCTTTGGAAGGGGAACGCCTGATGATGCACGACCTGATTCAGCGCACGCACACCGATGATGGCAACGGCGATGGCCTGCTCATTCCAAGCCAGATCGAGCGGTTGTCGGGCCATAACCCGTGGACCGCTCGCTTCGGGTCCGTCGACCACCCTATCGCAAACGTCATCGGCATCGTCTATCCGAGGCGCGCTGAGACGCGTCAAGTGGTTGATACTTACATGGACGCCGTCGTTCGGCAAGCCCGTCTATCGCGATTCGAGCGGGATGCCGATCCGTTCGATCTGCAACAATTCCACGACCAGTTGCCCGAACGTCAGGTGTTTGGAAGGTTCTTCCTGCCGCTCCTCGACCGGGTTCTCAGTTCCCAGCCCGCCTGGCAGTCTCGCCTTGCCGCAGTGCGCATCGCCATCGCTATTGAGATGTACGAAGCGATTCACGGCCGCCTTCCCGAGTCTCTCGATGCACTCGCGCCCGAGTGCATCGAGACGCTGCCGATCGACGCCGTCAGCGGTTTGCCGTTTGGATACGTGCAGCGTGAGCCAACCGTCGAAGACCCGCGGACGTATCTGCTCTACTCACTCGGCGTCGATCTGCAGGACAACGGAGCGGTCGAATTCGAAGACGACCCAACCGCAGCACTGATCGATGAAGTTGATGGAGCAGGCTACGACTACGTCTTCAACCGCCTGCGCGAGCCGGTGGAGGAGCGTTGAGGAGGCGGCGAGCGCCGGGCGTCGCAAAACCGCGTCGGCGAGACTTGCCGGATCGCCGCGCGGCTCCTCTCATCTCACATGAGACTTTCTGCCTCCTCTGAAACCTCATCACGCGCGCATTTCGCCCCGCCGCGCCGCGGCCGGGTGCGCAAGCGCTACATCATCCTCATCGTCGCAATGCTGCTGCTGGGCTGGCTCGGCTGGACCATCTACCGGGCCGTGACAGCGCGGCCGGGCCCGCTGGTCGATTACGCCGGCCAGATGCTCGAAATGAGCGCCAGCCTCCAGCCGCCCGGCGCCAACGGGTGGACCATCATGACCGAGGCGCTGAACCAGCTCCAGTCCATCGGCCTGCCCGAGCGCGATGACTGGCCGGACGATCGGCAGGTCGTCGAAGATGCCCGCTTGCTGCATCGCGTGCTCGAAGGCCCGTTCGATGCCGAGCGGCTCAAGTTTGAACTCGCGTACCTCGAACACATCCGCGCCTCGGGCGTGCTCGAGCGCCTCGATGAGTTCGCCGCCTGCCCGCGGGCCGTGCGCCCGGCGTTCGAAGGCGCTGACGACGCCGGCATGCTGGCTGTGCTGCTGCCCGAATTGAGCCTCGCGCGCAGCGCCGCGCGGGCCCGTGTCGCGGCGATGCGCGAGGCCGCTCAGCGCGGCGACATGGATGAACTCGTCCGCGCGTGGTCGCACACCATCGCCCTCACGCGCGCCATGTCATACGACCCGACCGTCATCAGCGATCTCGTGGGCGTCGCCATTCTGGCCTTGGGCACCCAGGAACTCAACCGCATCCTCACCGAACATGAAATCGACGAAGCGACGTGCCGGCGGCTGCTGGCGATCATCGATGAGCGGCCGGTGCTGGCGCCGGTCACTGCCGTGCTCGAGCGCGAGCGCCTCGCCCAGTACGACATCATCCAACACACGTTCTCCGATGATGGGCATGGCGATGGCATGTTGCTCATGAACAGACTGCAGGAGCTGACCAATTACGCGGGCGGCGGCCTCAGCGGGCCGCAGCATCCGATTGTGAACGTCGCCGGCATCATCCTGCCCCGGCGGGCCGAGACGAAGCGCACGCTCGATGAGTTCTTCGATCTCGCTGTTGAACAGGCGAAGATGCCGCGCCCCAGGCGCGATGCCGACGGCGTTGATCTTGATGCGTTCGTCGCGCAACTGCCGCGATTTCAGGTCTTCCTTCGCCTCATGCTGCCTGCCATCGGCCGGCTGATGAACTCGCACGAATCCGGCGTGGTCAATGTTGAGGCGACCCGAGTCACGCTGGCGCTGGAGATGTGGCACGCACGGCACGGCGACTGGCCCGAAACGCTCGACCAACTCGCGCCCGATTTCCTCGATTCATTTCCACAGGACCCCCTCAGCGGTCAGCCCTTCGGCTACGTGCGGCGCCAGCCGACGGCGGACGATCCGCGGCCGTACCTGCTCTACTCGTTCGGGGCCGACGGCGTGGACAACGGCGGAATTGAGCCTGCGGGCGACCGACCGGGCACGGCGCTGTCGTACGCCACGTCGCCGGGCGATTACGTCTTCAACCGCCTGCGCGATCCAGCAAGCGACGAGCGGTAGATGTCGCATTGATGAAGTGGCCGTACTTGTCGCAGCCTTCCAGCGATGTGCGATTCACGATCAGTTCGGGCCTGGCGCGGCTATTCGATGCGCACGACGTTGCTCGTCGCGCAGCGGGTGATATCGACGAGTTGGAGGTAGCCGCCGCAGACGCTGCGGGGGACGGTGCGCTTGATGCGGCCGGCGCCGAACTGGCCCGCCGAGCCGGTGTGGGCGACCTGCAGGCCGAGTTGGCCCAGTTCCAGGGCGGTGCCTGAACATGGGTTGCCGTTGGGGATGACGAAGTTGCCGGTGCGCTTGGCGTAGAGGATGGCGATGCGGGCCCGCTGGTCCGGCGTGGCCTGGAACCAGCGCACTTCGATCTCGCCGCCGGGTCCGCTGAAACAGTCGGGCACTTTCTGCAAGGTCAGCACCGGCGGCGGACAGTTGCCGGGCTGCCCGGGGTTGAGGTCGAAGGAGTAGACAGCGCCGACGGCGTCGAACTGCGTACCGCCGGGGCATTGGGTGGCCAGCGCGCCGACGACCGCTATTTCGGCCGACGGGCCATAGCCGAGTGCCAGATCGACGGCAAAGGCGTCATAATCATCCTGCGCATGTCCAATCAGCAACTGGACGGCGACCCATGCTCCGCTTGCCGGGTTCCGCCGGTAGACATATGCGGCGCCGGACTCGCGTCCGAACTCGTGGCTGTTGACAGCGCTGATGACCACTCGATCGTGATTCTGGCGGTCAAGGTAGACACGGTGTCCAAAGAGCAAATCGTCCGCGTTGGCCACAGGCGGCGGAATGCGCGCTTCCTCAGACCACTTGCCTGCGGCATCGCGCGCGAAGAGGTAGACGCCGCCCGGGCCCTCATACGCGCCGCCGCCATTCTCGCTCTGGCTCCCGATGGCGAGACGAAAGTCATGGTTCTGCAAGTCAGTCATCCAAATATCGACGTCGTATCCAAACTGATCATGAATAGCTGGCTCGTGCGCTGCAAATGTGGTTTCGAGCTGCCAATCATTCATCGCCGTTTCGAACCGGTACGCATATGCGGCACCCGGGAATTCCTCGCGCGCAATGCCGTAAAAGGGCGCGCCGACTGCGACGATTGCGGTTCCACCGACCTCTGCGGCGGACAGCGAACTGCCGTAACCGTCTTCGGGATGAGGTTGCGGCGCCTGCAGACGCTGCTGCTGCTGCCATGTGCCCTGCTGATCCTGCTCGAAGATGTATACCGCGCCACCGAGTTCGTGGCCGATCGAGCCCGGCGCACCCACGACGAGAAAGGTGCGAGCACCGAAAGTCGCCCAAGTGAGATACCTTCCAAACCACTCGTATGGTAGAGGCTGGACCGGCACAACAGAAGATTCCTGTGACCAGTTCCCGCTAGATTCGAGGACAAAAATGTCTACCATTCCAGCGTCGGGCGCAACGTCACTTTTTTGCGGACTGCCGACGGCGAGCAGCCAGCGATCATGCTCCGGATCGTGCTGGAGCGCCACCGAATAGCCAAAGGCGTCGTGCGGCGTGAGGTCGATGGGCCGAAGTTCGGCCTCTTGCTGCCAATTGCTGGACTGTTCGTCAAGCATGAATGTCGTTACGAGCCCGCCGAGCGGGTCGAATTCGCCTACGGCCATTCGTCCCTGCGCAAGATCGATCGCTTGCCCGAAGGTGCCTGGCTCACATGGCGGCATAATCCGCTCCAGTTGCTGGGGCGGGCACGGAAGTGTTTGCGAAAGAGCCGCGCCTGCCCAAGCGAGCGCTACCACGCATGAAGCAATGTTCCGGCAACGTGCGCTGATCATCATGGAGTTCATGGCCTATCGATATTCGCGGAAGTTAGTGCGCGATCATGTAGATGCCGCCTCGATCATCCTTCGTGGGGTACGTGGCGTAGTCCCATCCGGGGGAGCCGATGATGAACTCATCGTTACTGTTTGTGGCACCATCAGCATCACCGATGAATGCGATGGACCGGCCGAGCTCGGGCGCGGATTTATTGTACGTCGCACCGCAGTCGATTCGATAGTACGCACTGCTATCAGCGATGGCCGCCCAAGTGATATGCCCGCCGTTTTTGCCGACCGACATACTGCCGGTGTACCGATAGAGATAGGCGAATCCTCGGTTTTCATCGAGGGTCGACGGCGAGTAGCCGCACGGCGACTTGCCGCGAGGCGCGCCGACAATCAGATCAGCGCGTGAACTCGTCTGCTTATCCGTATTCCCATCACACGCCATGGCGAAACCGAACTGGACGATGTTGTCGTTTGTCGGGCCATCAATGATGATGTTGGCGTCCTCGGCGGACCACACCTTGTCGTTGACGCCCGGCCAGCCGCTCGAGTAATCCGGCAGGAGGAACACGTAGACGCGACCGACGGCGTTCTGAGCCGTTTCCGTATGGAGATTGCTGGAGATCACGATGTCGTTCACGCCGTCGCCGTTGAGATCGCCCTGCGACGCCAGCCCTTGGCCGAATTTGTCCTCGGCGTCCTCACCCTCGAAGATCACCTTGGCGAGCGAACCCGCATCCTGATCCACCGAGGACCAAGGCGTCCCGCCGGCGAAGAGATAGACCGTACCCACGCGGCAGTCGTTGGTAAGTTCAGCGTGTCCCTCATACTGCTGGTATTCATCGTAGTAGTCAAATTGCGTGGTGCAGGTGGCAAAGTCCTCTGGCGTACGACCCGTGGCAGCGATGATGAAGTCGTCATTGCCGTCGTCGTTCACGTCACCGACACAGGCTACGCGGGCGCCGAAATACCCTCGCGTCTGCTCGCCGTTTGGATTAAGATCAGGACTCCAACCCGCTTCGCCTCGAATGACCAGATCGGCGTCTTCGACGTCGTTCCAATCCGTGCCCGCAGCCACCCAGTTGTCATTATCGAAGACGTAGGCCGCGCCCGTCCAGTCCTCGAGGGCAAAGCCGTTGGAGTCGAAGATGCAATCCTCGCATTCGCTCCAGTAGCGGGCGCCCACGAGCAGATCGAGATCGCTATCGCCGTTGAAATCTCCAAGCGCCATCGACCAGCCGAAGTTGTCTCCCTGTTGCCCGCCGTAACTCGGGTCGCTACGAAACTTGTACGCAAGGACAAAGGCGCTGGTCTGGCTGTTCCAGTCGTAGATGTAGACCGCACCGTTCTCCAGCGCGCCGGCCCCCTCCCCGCCGGGCGCGGAGATGACCAATTCATCATCGCCGTCACCGTCGACGTCTCCGGCGGTCATCGCGTAGCCGAAGAAGACGCAATCAAGCGGCTGAGCGTCGGGGTTGGGAACCTCGGTCGCGCCGCTCCAGGAGGAGTCGTACTCGTAGACGTAAACATGCCCAACGCCGTCGTTGCTTGGAAAGTCCTCGTGCATCATCTCCCAGGTCGAGACGGCGACTTCGCGCTTTGTGTCGCCATCGAAGTCACCGGCCGCGAGTGCGTGGCCGAACTGGGGGCCGTATCCGGAGCCGAGGTTCGGGCCGAGCACATCTGGCGTGGTCACCGTCGTCTGGGCCATGCAGAGGCTACCCCCCCCCCGCGATGAGCGAAGCGGAGAGCGCGAGCGAAGCCGGGTTGAACAGCGAGCGGCGAAGGTTCGTTCCCATCATTTGGCCATCCTCCCAAAAGCGGTTACGGGGCACCCTGAATTCCACACCCACAGCATGCCCTAGATCAGGGGAGATGTCAAGCGAAATCCCTATATTTATCGGAAACTGGTTTTGCTCGTGCGGCATGGAGAGGCTTGGAAAAGGTGATTGCAGGTAAGGTCCGCCGAGACGCCATGGACGCCATACTCACGCCAAAAGAATCGTCCCGCGACCGACGTGGTCGCGGGACGATTTGGAAGAACCAGTCACCAGCCACCCGGGGGCTGTTGGATTCGACTGGTGACTGTGAACTTTTGGCTCGTGGCTCAGGGCCGCCGCGCATCGCGGTGCGGCAGCGGAAGATGTCTGCGGCAGCGCGGCCAATTGCACGAAGTCGAAAAAATCTGTCACTCACTGCTGCGGCGGCTCGGGATCCGGCAGGGGCTGGCCGGGCTCGGGCAGCCGGTCGGGCGCCGTGAGATGTTCGACCAGGGCCGGCTCGTCCAGTGGCGTCACCTCGAACAAGACCAGCGAACCCAGTTCGCGGCGGAACACGTGCAGGCCCGCATCAGGCTGCGGCGGCGGCTCGTTGTCTTCATTCTCCAGCCGATCGACGAAGACCATCACCGGCTCGCCTTCCACCAGCGCCAGTACGCCGATGGTCTGCTTGCTGTAGATGTTGAAGAAGTTCAGCCCCTTGGCATCCACGCCCGCCGGCAGCGGCAGGTTCATGGAAAGCATCTGGCCGAACGCATCCTTGAACACCATGGCGAAGACCGCATCGTCGCTGCAGACCCACTCCTCCTTGAAGCCTGAATCCACGGTGTGGCGGTACGCCTGCATGAGAGATCGGTGCGGCCCGGAGTCGTAGGCGCCCTCGGGCGAGCCCGTCATGATCGTCGCGATCTGCCACAGGCCGACAATGCCCAGCAGCAGTGCAGCCGCCACGGCAAAGCGGCGCCATGCCGCGGGCAGACGCAGTTTCATCTGCGGCGGACTCTGCACAGCGCGTGCCTCGTCGTCGCCAGCCGTTTCGATGTGCTTGCGGATGGCGGCAAGCACGCGATCGGGCGCGGGCGGCTGGGAGTAGCGGTTGAGCGACTCGTCGATGCGCCGTTGGCGTTCGATCTCGTCGGCGAGCGCTGCATCCTCGGCGAGGCGGGCCTCGAAAGCGCTGCGCTCTTCAACCGACATGAGGCCGTCGAGGTAGCGATCGAGGGCGTCGCCGCGGTCATGCCCGGAGGAGGTCGTGTTCATGCGCCCTCCCTCCCGCCGGAGCCGGTTGAGGCGCCGGTCGAATCCGCAAGCCGGTCGCGCAGCGCGGTGCGGGCCCGGTGGACATGGCTCATGGCGGTGCCTTCGGCGATGTCGAGCGTGCGGGCGATCTCGCGGTATTCCATGCCTTCGATCGTGCGGAGCAGCAGGCAGGCGCGGGCGGTGTCGCTGATCCCATCGAGGGCGCGGACGAGCCGGTCGTCGAACGCCGCCTGTCCGCCGGGCAGTGAGAGGTTGGCGGCGAGGCGGAGTGGATCAGCCTTGCCGCGCTCGCCGCGCGGAGGCTGACCGGAGTCGGCGTCGATGAGCGCGGGATCGGTCGAAGCGCTGGTGTGGCGTCGATTGCGTCGGGCGAGGTTGAGAGCGGCGTAGCGCACCGTTTGACCCATCCAGGCGACAAAATTCGTGCCCCGCTGGAAATGATCCAGCTTTCCCAGGGCGATGATCGCGGCTTCCTGCACAACGTCTTCGGCGAGGTTGCGATCGTGAATCAGGCCGAGCGCGATGTACCACAGGACCCGAAAAGACTGCTCGAACAGCGCCGCAAACTCGCCAGGCGAGATCTGCCCGGCGCGGGGTTGCGGCGCGGCCCCCCCTTCGCCGTGAGACGCTCGGGGCCGCACGGCGGCCGGCGCGTCCGCGCGCTCCTGGTCGCGTTGGGATTCAGAGCCGGCCATGCGTTTTTCCACAGCACGAATGTAGGACCCCGGCGGCGTTCATTGCATCTTTCCCGCCGCAAGGGCAAACACAACGCAAACGACCCGGCCCAAGAGGGCCGGGTCGTTGATCGTACCAGGATGGAATGGTCGGAGCGTCTCAGGCCGTGCGGCGGCGACGTCCGATACCGAGGAACCCTGCCGCGGGCAGAAGGCAAAGCATCGACGCCGGAGCCGGGATGATGGTGAATCCCACGCCGTCGATGTAGTGGCCCGCGAATTCCGAACCAGCCACGTCGTTGTAGACGTCTTCGGAAACGGCGATGCGAATGGCGATGAAATCGGTCTCCTCGGGGAGAATGAAGCTCAGGCGCGCTTCCTCCCAGGAGCCGACGTCGCCATCGCTGTGAATGCTCGACTGGGTGGCGCCGAGTTCACTGCGACCCCACTGCGCGGGGAACGAACTCGCGTCGCCCGAGTAGGCGTACACGCTGACGGAGAACATCGTGTCCACGTCGATCGAGTAGTCGTCCGCGACGCGGTTGAAGAACGCGCTGCCGTCGATTCGGCCGTTCCCTGAGTTGATCATGGACCGGTAGTCGGACATGTCAACGAGTTGCCAGAGTTCGGAGCCCATCGACGGGGCGGGCCCGTTGACGGTGGTGGCGTTGAACCGGAGCATGTTGACGCCCTCGAATGGGCGAACCTCATTCTCCTGCTCGACGATGGACGACATGTCCCCGCGCCAGTAGCCGTAGCCATTCGGCAGGGCGCCGGTCGTCTCGGTCATGGTCTCGAACCCCCCGTTGGCGACCAGCACATCCGCCTCCGCGGCTCCGGCCGTGCCCATGGCTGCGGCCGCACCGATGAGAAGCGCTGTGTACTTCGATGGTTTCATCTCTCTCTTCTCCCTATGAGGTGAGCAATCAGTTTCATGAACCACGCACGAGCCGTGGTCCATCGATCATCCACACGATAGGTTAATCGCGATGGTCCAACCGGCTACCGATTTGGGCCGATTTCGCCGAAAAACGCTGCGACTGAATTTTTCAAAATCCGCGTTTTTGGCGCGATATCGATACCCATAAGCAAATACCTTGCAAAACGGGCGTCGGACGAGCGCTCCGCACGCGCGCCGCGGCCATCTGGGCATCCGGACATGCGCACATTTGCGAACCGTGACGGCGCGGCGTCTTCGATTCAGTCCGCCACCGCCGCCGGATGATCAGAAAACGAACGACCCGGCCGCACGGGCCGGGTCGCATGAGACGTTCAACTGGATCTTTGAATCACGCGTGGCGGCGACGGCGGCCGAGGGCGAGCAGGCCGGCGGGCGCCAGGCACAGCAGCGAAGCCGGGGTCGGGATGATCGTGAAGCCGACGCCGTCCACGTAGTGGCCGGCAAACTCGGCGCCGCTGACGTCATTGAAGATGTTTTCGGTCGCGCTGAGGCGAAGCACCACGAAATCAGTCGCTTGCGGGAGGAGGAAGGACAGCGACGCCTGCTGCCAGGACTGAAGATCGCCATCGCTGGCGAAGGCGGACTGGCTCGAGCCGAGTTCGTTGTGAGTCCACTGGCTCGGGAAGGTATCCGCCGAACCGGCGTAGGCATACACGCCGATGGAGAACATGGTGTCAACAGCTGAGCCGAACGACTGATTGACGCGGTTGAAATACGCGCCGGCGTCGATCTGGCCATTGCCCGAGCGGATCATTGATTCGTACGAGGAAACGTCGATGATCTGCCATATCTCCGCGCCGACCGCGCCCGAGGCGCCGTTTCGCGTCGTGTTGTCGAAGCGAAGCATGCAGATGCCTTCGAAGGGCAGGATGTCGTTCTCCGTGCCGACGATCGTGCTCATATCGCCGCGCCAGTACCCGTAGCCGTTGGGCAGGGTACCGGTGGTCGACACCATCGTCTCGAAGCCCGCGTTGGAAATCATGTCAGCTTGAACCGCGCCGGCGGCGCCAAAGACGGCCGCGACTGCACCAAGGGACACGACGCTGCGAAGAACAGATTTCATCTCACTCTCCCCGTAAAACAGATCCCACCGAAAGCAGGTTCGCGCGAGCGCGCAGCCTATTCGGACGCGTTAGAATACCACAACTCCGGCGATAATGCAAGAGAGTCACGGAAGATTTGCGAAAACTGTCGAGGTTTTTGCTCAGCGCGGCACGGTCCCAGTCGGGAAGGCCGCCCGAATGCGGCGGAGAATTTGGTTTAAGTTAGGGAATCGGTGGAAGGAAAGGGCTCGGCCCGCTACGGCCGAGCCCCTCTCGAAGGCGCTCTTCGGCCCCCCCCGGGGCGCTTACGGCCGTCGTTGCCGGCGGCCCAGCAGCAGCAGGCTGGCGGGCAGGAGGCAGGCAATCGAGGCCGGGGTGGGAATGATGGTGAATCCCACGCCGTCCACATAGTGCCCGGCGAATTCGTTGCCGGTGACGTCGTTGTAGACGTTTTCGGATGCGCTGACTCGAATCGCGATGAAATCGGTCGCGTCGGGCAGATTCCACCGCAGCGCGATCTGCTCCCAGGTTTCGGCGTAGCCATCCGATTCGAACGCGAGCATGGCGGAGCCAAGTTCGCGATGGCCCCACTGGCCGGGGAACGAGCCGACTTCGCCCGCGTACGCATACACCCCCAGCGAGAACATCGTGTCAACCGGCGTCTCGACAGGCACGCCCACGCGATTGAACCAGGCGCCCGCATCGGCGATCGCTCCGCCGGATCGGATCAGCGGCATGTACGACGAAACGTCGATGATCTGCCAGAGTTCTGAGCCAATCGACGGTGATGAGCCGTGCGCTGTCGTGTGATCGAAGCGCAGCATGCAGACGCCTTCGAACGGAATGATGTCATTCTCTCCGTGGACGATGTTGGTCATGTCTCCGCGCCAGTAGCCGTAGTCCGTCGGCAGCGGTCCTGTGGTGGAGATCATGTTCTCGAAGCCGGCGTTGGTGATCACGTCGGCGCGGGTCGCGCCGAACATGCTGCAGGCGACGGCGGCGGCGCCTGCAAGGAGTAACTTGCATCTCGTGTTGTTCATCTTACTTCCTCCAATCGAGATGACCGCGATCGGCTCGTCGGTTCCGCAATGCGGCGCAGCCTGACATCGCCTGTTCAAGAATACACCCAACTGCAGGAAGCGTGCGTGGTTGGCGGCGGTTTCTGACGATTCCGGGAACGCCGCCCCGAGGGAGACACATTAAGCACTTCCCCCCGTCGCACACCCGCGTGTGAAAGGCGAATTCCATTTCCGCGAGAGCGTCAAATGTGCGCGTGCGCGCGGCGCTCACCTCTGCTTATGACGCTGCGGAGCCTGCCGTTGCCAGCGCGATGCGCGACTCATTCCTGCGGCCGGCACGCCGCCACCAGGCGCTCGAACAGGCCCAGACCCAGAGCGGCATCGGCTGTGCGCTCCGGATGCCACTGCACGCCGACGCGAAAGCGGCAGGCGGGATCGACCAGCGCTTCGATCACGCCATCGTCAGACAGTGCGGCGACTTCGAGGCTGCCCGAGTCAGACACGGCCTGGCGGTGATGGCTCTGCACCTGTCCCGAGCCGATGGCGCCGCTGACCGCGTGCATCCTGTGGCCCCAGTGCTTTTCGTGCGTGGGCAGCGTCTCAGGCAGGCGCTGGTGCAGATCGCCGCCGGCAACGAGGGCCATCAGTTGCATGCCCAGGCACACGCCCAGCGCCGGTTGCTGACGCGGCAGCCGCTCGAGCAGCGCCACTTCAAACGCCTGGCGATCGGAATCAAGCGGCGTGGCGAGCGGGTGCGTGGCGCGGCCGAAGGGTTCCATGCGCGGATCGTCGCCCCCGGAGAAGACAAAGCCGGCGCACAGCGCAAGATACTCGTCGAGACAGTCCAGGTGGTGAGGGAGCACGATCGGCGTGCCGCCTGCCTGAGCGATCATCAGCGAATAGGCGCGCGCGGATTTGTAGAACCGATCATCCGCGTCCGCCGTGATGCCGATGACGGGTCGTGCCATGGCGGGTGATCAGTGAATGAACCGCATGGCGCCGAAATTGGGTACGAATCGAACCGCGCCTTCGCGCACGCCTTCGGGCGAGGGGAAGTAGACGAAGAACGCTTTGCCGAGCAGCAGTTTGCGATTGACCACGCCCGGCGCATCGTCGATTTCCTGGGCGATCCACGGAGCGGGGTTGCCCCACAGCCGGCCGTCGAGGCTGGCCGGGCTGTTGTCACCGCAGCAGAAGTATTGATCTTCGTCGAGAAGCAGCAGCGCAGTTGGATGCGTGGCCAGGGCAGGCTGAGAGCCACCGTGTTCGTTGGAAGGCCGGTAGTAGAGGTCTCGATCGAGTTGGACGCGGTGCAGCGTGACGGGTGATCCGGCAAAGCGCCACTCCAGCCGAAGCGGCCTGGGCTGGTGCTCGGCGGACACGTACTGGTTGCTGCTGCCATCCTGCGCGGCCTGTGCCCCCGACAAGCCCGTGGCAAACAGCAGGCGCTCCGACGGATGCCAGTCATACGTCGCCTGGGCGATGCGCTGCCCGTCGATCCACAGCCACAGGGCCTGATCGACGTGCCAGAACTCGACGCTGGTCGGCCGGCCGGCGGGCGCGAAACCGTCGATCTGCTCGTCGGCGAGCACCACCCACGAAGCGGCGCCGTCCTGCGGCCGCATGCGCAACTGCACATTTGTCGGCGTGATCACGGCTTCAAATTCGTGTCCGCGACACTCGAGGTGAATCGTCGATTCCAGTCCGTCGGCGTCGGGCGCGATCATCCCGGCGAGGCGGATATCCGAGACATTGAGCGGCTGACTCACACGATCATCCTCGACCGGCTCGTTGTACGCCACGCGGTCGGTGACGGCCCGGCTCGGAGCGAACGCGAGTGGGGCGGGCGATGGCGAATCGGCCCGATAGGAGCGCCGGTTTGCCACGTCCCAGCCCTCGCCGGACCAGGGCGGCAGCCAGCCGCCGCGCAGACGATCGGGATCGATGGGAATGAACTCGCTGTGGTACACGGGCTGCCAGACGTGGCGCTGCACGTGCTCAGGCTTTCGCCGCACCTCGAACCACTCGGAGGCCAGCGCCCCGTCTTCGCGAATCAGTTCGTGCAGGAATTCGGCGGCCTGCTCGCGAGTGGCGTCGGCGGCGAGCCCGGCGCTGCGCAGTTTCTCGATCGCATCGGTCACGGAGAACACGTCGCCGTCGGCGAGCCAGATCGCCTCGCTGGGCAGACCGATGAGTCGTTTGATGTAATTTTGTGTTGGATCCGTGGGGTTCTTGAAGACCACGACGTCAAATCGAGTGGGATCAAAGAACGAATAGAGATACTTGAGCACGAGGATGCGGTCGCCCATCCGCGTACGGCGATTGGAGATCACGATCTCATCGGCCCGGTTGCTCATGAGCATCGGGTCGGTGAGCACATACGGCGATTGGCCGCCGAGCACCGGCCCGGCCTGGTTGTTGCCGGCGTTGGAATCGGAGCCGTTCGGGCCGACGGTGTAGTTGTACCCGCTGTCGGGGGCGCGGACGGCGGCGTGGGCGCCCAGCAGCGTCGGCGCCATCGAGCCGGTCGGGATGACGAACGCCTCGACGACAAAGCCGCGAAAGGTGAACGCGAGGATAAACGCGATGAGCAGCGACTGGAGCGTGTCGATGACCGACAGATCCTCGCGGTCGTGTTCTCCCGCCGCCTTGTCGGTGTCGTCAGTGTGGGGCACGCCTGTTCTCCGGTCGTCGCGAAGCGGATCCTACGATGTTCGGCACGAATGATATCGACCGGCGGGGCTCGAGGTGGCGTCTTTTGATCGGAGAGGTGGGCGATGAGCCGGGACTTCGAATATGGCGTACCCGAGAGCGATGGCGAACGGGCAGCGCTGGGCGAGATTCTGCGACAGACCTTCAACTTCCAGCGCGAGCGCGTGCCGCAGTTTTTTGAACTGTCGGGCCACGAGAATCTGCGAGTGCTGCGCCACGGCGGATCGGTGGTCGGCGGTCTGGTGATCGTTCACATGGGGCAGTTCTTCGGCGGCCGGTCGGTGAAGATGGCCGGCATCGCCGCGGTGGGAATCGACCCGCACATGCGCGGCCAGGGCGCCGCCAGCGCGCTGATGAGCGCGGCGGTGCGCGAGATGCACGGCATGGGATACCCCATCACCTCGCTTTACCCGGCCACGCAGCCGCTCTACCAGCGCGCCGGATACGAGCAGGCGGGAACGTTCTACCGCTGCGTTCTGCCCACCGCCGCCATCGATTCGCGCGATCGCGATCTGCACCTGCGGGGAATCACCCAGGGGGATCTTGCCGCCGTCGAGCAGTGCTATGAGCAGCGGGCGCGGCACGTGAACGGGCACCTCGATCGCGGCCACTACGTCTGGACCCGGGCCCGGCATCACCGCAACGAGCCGGCGCGCGGCTTTCTCGTGGAGGGCAACGGCGGCGTCGAGGGATATGTCTGTTACGCGCACCAGGACTCGCCGACGCGGTCGTACAACCTCTACTGCACCGATCTCGTTGCGCTGACGCCGCGCGCGGCTCTGCGGCTGCTGCGCTTCTTTGCCGATCATCGCTCGATGGTGGGCGACGTCATCTGGCATGGTCATCCCGGCGATGCGCTGCACCAGAACCTGCGCGAGCAGCACGTCCGAGACGAAGTGAAAGACCAGTGGATGCTGCGCCTGCTCGACGTCGGCGCCGCGCTCGAAGCGCGCGGCTACGAGCCGGGCGTGAGTGCCGAAGTTCACCTCGACGTGCACGACGACGCCGTGCTGC
Organism: Planctomycetota bacterium; assembly: GCA_963205185.1. Lineage (GTDB taxonomy): Bacteria > Planctomycetota > Phycisphaerae > Phycisphaerales > UBA5793 > UBA5793. The sequence continues at coordinate 35,998 of CAUJHZ010000035.1, forward strand.
CCGAGATCAACCAGGGCCGCTGGCTGCTCCGCGTCGAAGGCGGCAGGGCAACGGCGCAGCGCGAGGCGGGTCGCGGGGACGTGCGCGTCAGCGTCCGCGGCCTGGCGTCGCTCTATTCAGGACTGCTCACGCCGTGGCAGGCAAGAGCAGCGGGGCGGCTCGAGGGCCGCGATGAAGCGATCGCGCCGCTGAGTGCGATCTTCGGCGGCGGCTCGCCGTGGATCGCCGATCACTTCTGACCCTCGCCGGCGGCCAGCGGCCCGAGCGACTGAGGCGAGGTGTCGTAGAACACGACGCTGCACGGCATCATGCGCCGGCCGGTCTTGCCGTAGCCGCCGGTTGCCCACACGGCCAGCGTGCCGCCGTCGGGCGAAAACGCCACGTGAGGCTCTTCATCGCCGGGCGAGCCCCCCAGCGTGGCGAGGACTCTGCCCGTGGCAGCATCAATGATCGCGAAAGAGCCGGTGGTGAGGTACGCCGGAGACCCGCCCGCACCGAGACCCATCCGCTCGTCCGACTGGCGCGGCGTCGTGGCCGTTGTCCATCCATTCAAGGCCGTATCAGCCGCCCTCGGCAGATCCACCGGGGGCTGCGGCATTGCCTGCACCTGCGCCTGTCCGGGCGACCACACGCCGGCGACCGCGGGGGTTCCTTCGGCAGACCAGGTCGAGCGAGCGCGGCTCCGGTAGAACGCGATTACGCCGCCGGGCCCGCCGGCGAGACAGCATTCGGTGGAGACGGCGCCGGACAGCGGCGCCAGCGACTTGCCATCACTCAGGTCGAACAGTTCCAGCGACGGTAGATCCGGCTCGCGCGAGGCGCCGCGCACCGACACAATCGTCGCCGGCTCGCGCACCGTCGCGACGGGCACGTTCGGCCAGCCCGGCACGCGGTCGAGCGGCACGAGCGCACGGCGCTTGCCGCTGGGCAGATCGATGGTCGCCGACTGCCGGTCCGAACGGATGGCGCACACGAAGCGCTCGCTGGGGTCGAGCGCCAGAGCGCGAAGCATGACGGCCGGCTCTGTTGGGCCGAAGACCTTGATGCGCCTCTTGAGCGAGCCGGTGTGCAGGTCGAATTCAAACAGTTCGCGCCGTCCCATCAGCAGGATCGCGCTGCGCTGTCTCAGAATGGCAAAAAAGGGTTCGTCGATCTCCCGGCCGGATCGGTTGAACATCGGGCGGCTGACGATGCGGCGTTTGACGGCGCCGGTGCGGGCGTCGATCTCTTCGAGCCGCACCATGGCGATCCGATGCCGATCGATGAAGCCGGAGTCGCCAGCGGCGACAGCCCAGTTCATACTGCGTGCCGAGGGCCAGCGGACGAGTCGCGACATCCAGCCGTGGCGCGGGAGAAGGTCGCTGCAGCCGAAGTAAAGCCCCGCGAGCAGAGCGAGCAGCAGCGAGACGGTCAGCAGGGCCCGATACGGCGCGCGATGCCCGATGACGATCTGAGATTCATCCAGTTCAGTGCCGCACTCAGGGCATCGGCTCGGCTCGGCAAGTCCGGTGAGTTGATAGAAACAGTCGCGGCAGTGCGGCTGGCCGGGCGCGAGCCGCCACTGGCCCCACGAGCGCCGCACCAGGCGCAGCATCATCCAGAGCAGCGCGATGGCGAGGAGTCCGAAAGCCGGTTCGACCCAGTTCTCGAGAGCCACGGACCACAGGTTGATCGCGTCGACGCGCGAGGAGACAAGCAGCGTCTCATCGTCGAGCCACTGCGCATCGCTGAGCCAGCGCGACTCGGGGAAGTGCGCCGCGGCAGACGGCGAGAGTTCGACGACGTCGGTTGTTTGCCCCTGCGTCGTTACGGGCCGGCCGATCGCGGCCAGCAGCGTGAGAACGATCGACGCTGCACGAAGCAGCCCGCGACGCAGCCGACCTGTCCGCCGCGCGATCATGTCCGAGCATACTGCCGCGAGGTCCGGGCATCCAGTTGCCCGGCGCGAGGCCGAGGTAGAATGGCTCGACTTGTGATCCTCGACTCAGATGCGAGAGCGTGACCCATGATCAGCCTGACAATCCTGACGCTTGCTCAGACTGCAGACCAGCCCGCGGATGCCCAGGCGGCTGAGGAGACGTCCAATCAGCTCCCGGAATGGTTCATGCAGGCGCAACTGCTCATCCGCGAATACGCGCTGCCGGTGGTCGGCGCGATTGCGGTGCTCATCGCGGCGCTGGTGATCTCGGCCTGGGCGCGGCGGGCGATGGAGGCAGCGCTCGTTCGGGCGCGGCTGGAAGTGACGCTTGCCCGATTCTTCGGGACGATGGTGCGCTGGGCCATCATGATCCTGGGCATCGTGACCTGCCTGACACTTTTCGGCTTTGACATGACCAGCATCGCAGCCGTGCTGGGCGCGGCGGGCATCGCCATCGGCCTGGCGATGCAGGGCAGTCTGTCGAATCTCGCCAGCGGGGTGATGCTGCTCGTGTTCCGCCTGTTTCGAGTCGGCGACGTTGTGAAGATCGGCGGCGAGACGGGAATCGTCTTCGCCATCGACTTGTTCGTCACCACCATCGACACCTTCGACAACCGGCGGATCTTCATCCCCAACAGCCAGGTGTTCGGCAACACGATTGAGAACATCACATATCACCCCATCCGGCGCGTCGATGTGCCCGTGGGTGTGTCGTACGACGCCGATCAGGATGCGACGCGGGCGGCGCTCATGGAGGCGGCGCTGAGCGTGGACATCCGCTGCAAGGAGAAGGACCCCGCCGCCGTCGTGATGGACTACGGCGACTCGTCCGTGAACTGGCAGGTTCGCGTCTGGGCCGACCGGACGACGTTTCTCGACGTGCGGCAGGCGACGATCCGGGCAATTCGCAAATCGCTCGACGCGGCCGGCATCGAGATTCCCTACCCACAGATGGATGTGCACCTGGACTCGGCCGCCGCGCCGCCCGGCGGCTGAAAAGCGCGATGGCCGGCGCAGAACCAGCCCGAGATCGGGTAGGATGTGGGGCGGCGCCAGCGCCGGATCTCCCGGAAGGGCATAACGGACTGGGCCGGCGAGTTGTTAACAAGGGTCTATCGCGGGGGCAGAAAACCACCTACAGGAGGAGTCGAGCATGCATAAGAGACATCACCACATGGCTGCTGCGGTTCTGGCGCTGGGCGCGCTGGGCCTGAGCGCCGCCAGCACGGCCTGGGCGCAGGACGCGGGCTCAGTCAAACTGCGCGACAACCTCGCCGAGGTGCTTCGCCAGTCTCAGCCTGACGCCATGGTCCCGGTCGCGATCATCATGCGCGACCAGGCATCCCGCCAAGAGGTCGATCGCATCGCCCATTTGGGGGATAAAGACTTCCGGCGGCAGGCCATGCGCGACCTGCTCAAGCCGCTCGCCGAGGCCTCGCAGGCGGACCTGCTGGCCGATCTGCGACGTGCAGAGGCCACCGGCGCCGTCGACCGGGTCCGCCCGTTGTGGATCCACAATGTGATCGGTTTGCGCGCCACCCCCGAGGTGATCGCGCAGATCGCTCTGCGGCCTGACGTGGCCTACGTCCATTACGACCGCCCCTTGGGTGTGGAGGTTCTGCCCTTCGAACCCGGCACGGGCAACACGATCAGCGAGATCGAGTGCGGCGTCGACCTCATGGGCGCGCCGCTCGTGTGGAATGAACTCGGCTTCACCGGACGCGGCGTGGTTGTCGGCGTGATCGACACCGGGGCGTGCCTGACGCACCCCGACCTGCGCAACCAGGTCTGGACGAATCCCGGCGAAGTAGCCAACAACGGAATCGATGACGACGGCAACGGGTACATCGATGACATCAACGGCTGGAACTTCGAGAGCAACAACAGCAACGTCGGCGATACGTTCGGCCACGGGACCCATGTGACGGGAACGGTGTGCGGCGACGGCGCGAACGGCACGCAGACCGGCATGGCCCCCGACGCCTCATTTATGACCCTCAAGTTCTGGAACTCCTTCTCCGGTGAGCAGTCGGTGTGGGACAGCATTCAGTACGGCGTGGACAACGGCGCACACGTACTCACCGCCAGCCTCGGTTGGCCGCATTCGACCAGTCCGGACCGCCCGACGTGGCGCACCGTGTGCGAAAACGCCATGGCGGCAGGTGTGGCCGTGGTGTTTGCGGCCGGCAACGAGGGCAACTGCTGCCCGCCGGTTGATTCGGTGCGCACGCCCGGCGACGTGCCGGACATGATCACCATCGGCGCGACGGACTGCAACGACAACCTCGCGAGTTTTTCAAGCCAGGGCCCCATTTCATGGACGGGCATCCAGCCCTGGAACGACTGGCCGTATCCTCCCGGAAAGATCAAGCCGACCGTCTCGGCGCCGGGCGTGAATACCAAGTCCACCTCTTCGAACTGCTCGGGCTACGAGATCTACAGCGGAACGTCTATGGCCACGCCGCACGTGGCGGGGACGATCGCGCTGATGCTCGAAGCGAATCCCAGCCTTGACCACTTCGCCATCAAGGATCTGCTCGAAGCCACGGCGCTCGATCTGGGCGACCCGGGCAAGGACAACCGCTTCGGCTCCGGCCGCGTCAACGCCTACGAAGCCGTGATCGCGGCGATGACCGGAGATCCGCCGATGCGGCTGGTCACTTCGCGATTCGTCGCGGGCGTAAACGCAGACGCGGAAGTCTTCCGCGCCACGCCGGGCGCGACCGTCGCTTTCATCTACAGCATCCGCGGCACGGGCAGCACCTACGTGCCGCAGCTGGATGTGACGCTGGACCTGTCTTCGCCGGCGCTCGCGGGCGTTCGCACGGCGGACCAGGACGGCTACGCGCTGCTCCGCAAGCGCGTGCCGCCCAACACGCAGGGCGTGCACGTCTGGATGCAGGCCGCCGAATTCCAGCGCAAGAGCAACGTGGTCGATCTGTTCATCGAATAGACGCCGCACGCCAATCCTGGCGCAATGAAAAGCCCCCGCCGAAGCGATTCGGCGGGGGCTTTCTCCTGTGTCTTGCGCGCAGCGCTACGCGTAGGAACCCAACGCGTCGAGCAGTTTCGCGTGGTCGGGAAACTCGCCCGTCTCGTGCTTGCTGTAAATGAGTTTGCCGTTCACGGTAACGTCAAAGACGCCGCCTGAACCTTCGATCAACTCGGCCTTGGCACCGAATCGATTCCTGATTTCGTCCGCCAGACCGGCGGCTCGGGGGCGGTAGTTTCACATACCGCAGTACTTGATGGAAACCTTCACGTGCTTCTCCTCTTGCGGTTTTCAGTGAGCGCGTCGAAAATCCGCCCGCGCGCGCCACACGCGCAGGGCCTGAGAAGCAATGATATCGGCGCGTCGCCGCCGCCGGCCTCAGCCGACGATCATCGGCAGTTCTTCGAGGCCCGCCGTGAGCACGCGCGGGCCCTGCTCGGTAACCAGCACGTCGTGCTCGTAGTGCACGCTCAGTGAGCCGTCGGCGGTGCGGATGGGCCACTGCCGCGGCTTTTGCTGCATGCGGCTCGTGCCCGCGGCGATGATCGGCTCGACGGCGAGCAGCAGCGGGGGCTTGATGCGGTACTGCGCATCGGGCCAATCGCCGGGATAGGCGGGTATCGCATTGGCCACGTGCGGCTCGGTATGCAGGCTGCGGCCGTAGCCATGCCCGCCCAGGCCGGTGACGCAATGAAAGCCGTACTCACTCTCGACGCACTGCTGCACCGTGCGGGCCCAGCGGGTAAGTGGGTAGCCGGGCTGCAACTGCTCGACGCCCCGCCGCAGGGCCTCGATCCCGCACTCGCACAGGCGGATGGCTTCGTCGCTGCCCTGTTCGATGATGTAGGTCCAGGCGGCGTCGCCGATCCAGCCGTGGTAGACCACGCCGATGTCGATGGAAATCACGTCGCCGCGCTTGAGCGGCTCGAGCGACATGCCCGCGGTGCCGTGGACGACGACATCGTTGACGCTCAGGCAGGCGTGCGACGGAAACGCGGGGTACCTGCCGGTGCGATAGCCGAGAAAAGCACTGCGCGACCCGAGCCGCGCCAGCGTCTCGCCGACGAGTCGATCGATCTCCCCCAGCGTCATCCCCGCGCGAAGCCGAGGCGCGAGGAACTGGTGCGTTTCGACGACGAGTTCCGCGGCCCGCGTCGCGTCGGCAATGTCCTGCTCGCGCAGCATCGTGTGCGATGGTAGCGACCGCGGGGCGCCAGGCGCACACTCAGGGTCGAGCGCGGCGGACGAGGTCGCGCGCATACGGCTCTTTGGCCTCGGCTTCGAATTCATCGAGCATCGCGTTGATCTGATCGCGCCGGCCCAGAGCTTCCATGACCGGCGCCAGTCGTACCGCATCGACGTAGCCCTTGGGCGTGCGGATGTGCTCGCGCAGCAGCATCAGGTCAGCCGGTTTGTCAATCGTTTGCAGCGAGGGGATCCACTTGAGCCAGAGCAGATCCTGCTGTTCGGCGGTGACCTGCGAGAGCGGGATCTGCTCGAAAGCGTGCATGAGCGCGGGCCCGTCGCCTTTGCGGAAGATGACTCCCAGCGCCAGTGCAATGGCGTCCGCAGAAGCCTTGTCCTTGAGTCGCTGCTCGTAGAGGCTCAGCGCCACGTCGTCGAGACCGAGCAGGTTGAGCGTGCGCAGCACCGGCGTCCAGTCGCCGCCAGTCGTGGCTCCGTCCGTTGCTTCCCGCAGCACTTCGCGCAGATTCAGGCCTTCGATCGGCCGCGCGTCGGGCGCCAGGCGCGGAAGTTCGGGCAGCAGGATCATGAGCGGATCGCCAATGGTCGTCACGCGCCATGGCGCCTGCTCCCACACCCGCGCCGCGACAAGGAATGGAACTGCTGAACGCAGCCGGTCCACGAGCAGTTCCGGCGGCACGAAGGCGCTCAGCGTCGGTTCCTGCACGCTGCCGACGTACGCGTACGCCCCGCGCTCGAGCCAGCGACCGGCGAGGGTGTTGCGATTCTCAGGCGCCAGCGCCGACCATGAATGCACAAAGTGCACCGCCGCGGGCGTGTTGAGGATCGGCATGTCGTGCATGAACACGCGCGTCTCGTCGGCCGCTTCGAACCAGTTCTGATTGCCGCTGGTGTTGACGAGAATGAGGTCGGCATGCAGGCCGCTGGGCGCGAGTCGCTCCCACGCGGCGGCGGTGCTCGCCGGACTCGAGATCTGCCGCACATCGAGCCCCGCTTCGCGCAGGCGCGCGGCCGGCTGGTCCATCGCATAGCGCGACCAGGGCGAACCTCCGCCGTAGGCATCAAAGAGCAGCGCCCTGTCGTGCTCGAGAAAGATCGAAGACATCGCCATGTACGTCGTCCGCGTCGTCGGCCCGAAGATCCAGCCCGCAATCGCCCAGCGCTTCAACCCCGTGCGCGCCAGCCCGTCGGTGACGGCGTTGTGCGAGCGGCCCGACGCGTCGCTCGCATCGGCGTATCGATTGCCAAGTTGGCGCGCGAGGGTGATCGTGTCGATCGCATCACCGAGCGCGTCGTATGGATAACCGGTCGAAGCCACGCAGGACTCGACCGCAGCGCTGAGCCGGGGCCAGTCTTCCGCGGAGACCACCTGGTTGGCATGCCCGAATCGCTCATCGAGAAACGTGATCGGCTGGCCGCGATCGGCCGCCAGCGCCAGCGCCGCCGGCCACGCCTCGTCCTTGACCGAAGTGATGACGACGCCTGGCGGCGTCCACTGCACGGCGGCGAACCGATCCTTCATGTTGTCGGCCGTCGGCTCGTCCGCCTCTGCGCCGGTGCTCCAGGCGCGCGAAACCATGCGGCGCATCTGCTCCTGCAGCGCTTCGGGCGGAGGAAGGGGGTGTCGCGTGGGCTGCTTGCGGACCACCTCGGCCGGCTTGAAGCGCCGAATGAACATCGGCGCATACTGATCATCTTCAAAGAGCACAGGCCAGCGGCCGAGCAGACTCCACTCCGAAATCGCTTCCAGGTAGGTGGCCTCATCAGGCACGAGCACCACGCGATCGATCGTCGGCACCTTCGAGCGCACCATCGCCACGCGCAGGCCCGGCCGCACGGGCCAGGGGTAATCTTCGATCGTTCGCCCGGGCTCCTGCGCCTGTTCACTCTGCTCCGGCGGCGCCTTCGTCGGCGACTGGGCCTCGCCAGTCTTCACCGGCGGCTGAGTCGGCGCCTGAGTCGATTCGTCACTCGAGGCGTCCGAACGCGGGGCCGGGTTTTCGCGCCCGCACGCGCTGCACAGCGACGCCAGGGTCAGCACAATCACCGGTGCGAAATGACGAATGGGAAATGCCATTGCAGGATCATAAGGATCGCGCAGAGCCCGGCGGGCGAAAAATCAATCGAGCCACTTTCGCACAGCGGCCTGGGCGATCTGCGCGAGGTACTGCGGACCATTGCGGATGGACTCATCGAGATCGTGACCCAGATCACTGATGGCGTAAACGGCCTGCACGCGCAGCGGCGCATCGGGAAGCGTCCACTGGCGGGCCGCAGAAGAGGCGTCGCCGACGAGCGCGATCACCGGCACACCGCGCGCCGCCGCGGCCGCCACTACGCCGCTGACCGCCTTGCCTCCGATCGACTGCTCGTCGAGCCGGCCCTCACCCGTGAGCACCAGGTCGGCCCGTTGCACGCGCTGGTCGAAGCCGACGGCGTTGAGCACGAGTTCGATCCCTCGCCGCAGTGATCCGCCGAGCAGGGCGGCGATGCCAAACGTGCAACCCCCGGCGGCGCCCATCCCCGGCGCATCGGCGTCGGCATCGGGCAGCAGCGACGCGAGGTGGCGCAGGCCGCGGTCGAGCCGCTGCACATCCGATGGTGAAGCGCCTTTCTGCGGCGCGAAGACGAGCGCCGAGCCGCGCGGGCCGTAAAGCGGATTCGTCACATCGTTGGCCGCGATGAAGCGCACGCCGCGCTGCCCCAGCGCCGCGGCCGCCGATCGGTCAATCGAGCTGATCGCTTCGAGATGCGCGCCGGTCATGCATTCGTCGCTCGACTGATCGAGCGAGCGACCGTCGTCGAGAGTGAACCGCACGCCCAGCGCCTGCGCCAGGCCGCACCCGCCGTCGCACGTCGAAGAGCCGCCCAGGCCGATGAAGATCGTCGTGCATCCGGCATCGATCGCGGCGGCAGCCAGTTCACCCACGCCAAACGTGGTCGTGTGCAGCGGATTTCGGCGCTGCCTGGGCACGAGCGCGAGCCCCGCAGCGCTGGGAAGTTCGATGATGGCCGTCTCGCCATCGGGCAGCACACCCCACTGGGCGTCGATGCGCATGCCCGGCAAGGGGCCGCGCACGGTGGCGGTGCGCATGGCGCCACCCGTCGCGCTGACGAGCGCTTCAACGGTGCCTTCGCCGCCGTCGGCGATCGGGCAGAGATCGAGTTCGGCTTCAGGCGCCGCGGCTGCGGCGCCTCTGGCGATTGCAGCCGCCGCCTGGGCCGGCGACATCGACTCCTTGAACCCGTCAGGCGCGATGAGAAACCGCATGGCGGATCATCTGCTGCCGGTGCGTCGATTTCCTGCGACTACCGGCCCGGCCCGACGTGGAGGGTGCGCGTGCGGCGCTGGCCGTCGCTGCCCAGGTAGACCATATCAACCGCTTCGCCCCGGCTGAGCGGATCGAGCCCTTTGACAAGATCGGTAAGCGAAGCGACGGGTTTGCCGCTGATTTCGAGTACGATCATGGAAGCCGTCAACCCGTGCTGATCGGCTGTCAGGCCAGGCTCGACGCGTTCGAGGCGCACGCCCGTGGCGGCGGGCAGGCCCGCGGCTCGCGCCTGTTCGGCGGTGAGCGCGCTGGCGGCCAGGCCGAGGTCTTCCAGCCGGTTTCGCAGGTCGATGAGCGTCCAGTCGCCCAGCACCACATCGATGGGGATGAGCTGCTTGTCGCGCCAGATCTGCAGCCGCACGACTGAGCCGGGTCGCAGGTTGTGGATCATGGTGCGGAAGGTGTCCACACGGAGCGCGGACTGGCCGAAGGCTTCGAGAATCACGTCGCCGGGCTGCAGTCCTGCGGCCTCGGCGGGCGATCCCTGCGACACCGATTCAATGAGCACGCCCGATTCGGGCAGGCCGAGATCGGCGATGAGCGTTTCATCGCTCGGCATGTCGCGCAGTTCGACGCCAAGCCCGCCGCGCTGGATGGGCACACCAGCGATGATCTGCTCGACGGCGAACTCGATGATGTCCAGAGGAATGGCCAGGCCCACGCCGGTGAAGCGGCCGCTGCGGATCGGGTCCTTGGGATCGACCGCGATGGCCATGTTCATGCCGACCAGTTCGCCGTAGATGTTGGTGAGCGGTCCGCCCGAGTTGCCGGGGTTGATGGCCGCGTCAGTTTGGATGTAGTTCTCGTATCCGCCCTCGGTGTTGAGGTGCGCCTGGCGGCCCTGCCCGGACACGATGCCGAACGACATCGACCCCTCAAAGCCGAACGGCGAGCCGAAAGCGAAGACGAGATCGCCCTGGCGCACGCGCGTATCGGTGGCGCGGAGGATGGGCACCACGCGGCGGCTCTCGATGCGGAGCACGGCGATGTCGGTGCTCTCATCGCCGCCGACGACCTTGGCCGTATGCGGCAGCCCATCCACGAAGCGCACCTCGATGCGCGAGGCGTCCGCGATGACGTGGTAGTTCGTGACGATGTGGCCCTGGTCGTCATAGACCCAGCCGCTGCCCTGCGAAGGAAGCGAAGCGAGCATGCCGCGCCCGCTGCGCTCGACGGTGATGTGCACGACGCTGGGCTCCACGGCCCGGGCGATGCTCTCGAAGGTGTTGTTCATCTGCGCCAGCAGCGAGGAGGAGCGCAGGTCCTGCCGGGCCACACGCGTGGTGAGCGACTCCTGCGAATACTGCAGGCGATCGACGAGCATCGGGCCCGCGAGGAGCACCACGGCGGCGGCGATCATCACCACCACGCTCGGTGCGTATCGATGCAGTCCCCGCGTGTTCAAAGGCAAACTCCTGCGTGCAGCCTCAGCGCGCTGCCGGTGCGGCCGGCCGGTGCGGAGCGGCGTCATGCCCGTCGGGCTTCACCATCTGGTAGGGATGTTCTCCCAGATCGTTGCGATCGACCTTATCCATCCAGGTCTTGACGGCCTTGACGAGTTCGTGGCCGAAGTCAGCGACCGGCTGAGCGAATTTCGGCTGCCAGTCCGTCAGGCCCAGCAGGTCGTGCAGCACAATGACCTGGCCGTGACACGCCGGCCCGGCGCCGCAGCCGATGACCGGTATCGTGGACCCCTGAACGATCTCGTGCGCCACTTCCGCCGGCGTGGCTTCCACAAGCAGCATCACCGCCCCTGCCGCTTCGAGCGCTCGGGCGTCGGCGATGAGGCGCATCGCCTCCTCGGGCGTGCGGCCGACCGAGCGGTAGCCTCCGGCGAGCTTGGTCTGCTGAGGACGCGAGCCGATGTGCGCGACGACGGGGATGCCCGCGCGGGCCATCTTCTCGACCAGCGGCGCGAACGAGCGATCGACCTCGACCTTCACGAGATCGGCCCCGGCCTGCGTCATGAATCGGGCCGCGTTGCGCAGGGCTTCTGCGTCGTCGGCCTGGTAACTCATGAACGGCATGTCGGCCATGAGCATGACGTTGGGCGCGCCGCGCCGCACGGCTGCAGTGAGCGCGACCATGATGTCCATACCGGCGTAGTAGGTCTGGTCGTGGCCGAGCACCATCTCCGCCAGCGTGTCGCCCACCAGCAGCATGGGCAGGCCCGCCCGCTCCATCCACCGGGCGGTGGTGGCGTCATAGCAGGTCAGGCAGGCGAAGCGGCGTCCCTCGACCATCATTTTGCGGATCGTCCGCAGGGTCACCCGCGCGTTCAAAGCATCTTCAGTCGCAGCCATATCGTTGATGATTCTAGTCTTCCGCTCGTTGGCGCGGCTAACGTGGCGGGAAGCGAGGACCCATCGCATCGTCATGGAAATGCCGTCAGTGGAGCACCTTTCGATGAATCTGAACGAATCAGCCGGCCTGAGGAGCCTTCTGTGCAGCCTTCTGATACTGCTCAACGTCGCCTGCGCCCAGCGCGGACGCGCCGGCGTGCAGGACGCCGCGGCGACGACCGCGCAGGTCACTTCGGCGCCGCAGAGGGTCGAGCAGGCGCCCGTGGGCTACTACCAGTACCCGGCGGTGCGGGGTGATTTGCTCGTTTTCTGCGCCGAGGGCGATCTGTGGTCGGTGCCGCTGCAGGGCGGTCGGGCCCGGCGACTCACGACCCACCACGGCGACGAGACCAATCCCGCCATCTCCTTCGACGGCCGGTGGATCGCATTCACGGCCCAGTATGAAGGGCCGACGGAGGTCTACGTGATGCCCGCGACCGGCGGCCTGCCCACGCGACTGACCTTCGACGGCATGCGCGATTACGTGGTGGGATGGACGCCCGAAGGCAAGGTCATGTACCGCACCTCGGCGTACTCGACGCTGCCCGGCTACCAGCTGGCGACGGTCGATCCCGCATCGCTCGAAGTCACGCTGCTGCCGCTGGCCCAGGCTTCGCAGGGCGTCTTCGACGAGGCGGGCCGGACGCTCTTCTTCACGCGCTTCGCGTTCCAGGGAAGTCACACGAAGCGCTACGCGGGCGGCACGGCCCAGGACCTCTGGCGTTACACCATGGGTGAAGAGGAGGCCTTTCCGCTGACCGCCGACTACGACGGCACGAGCCGCGACGCCATGTGGGCCCGCGGCCGGGTCTACTTTGCCAGCGACCGCGACGGCACGATGAACATCTGGTCCATGAAGCCCGACGGCGGCGATCTGCAGCAGCACACGCGCCACGTCGGCTGGGATGTGAAAGAACCCTCGTGCGACGGCTCGCACGTCGTCTACCAGCTCGGCGCCGATATTCATGCGCTGGATCTCGCTTCCGATGCCGACCGGGTCATCGCCATCGGGCTGACTTCCGACTTCGACCAGCAGCGCGAGCGCTGGGTGACTTCGCCGATGGACTATCTGACGGCGGCGCACATCTCGCCCGATGGAGATCGCGTCGCGCTGACGGCGCGCGGCGAGGTATTCGTGGCCCCCGTCGGGCCGGGACGGCTCATGACGATCACCCGCGACAAGAGCGCCCGGCACCGCGACGCGCGCTTCCTGCCCGACGGCGAACGCGTGCTCACACTCAGCGATGAGTCCGGCGAGGTGGAGTTCTGGACGTATCCCGCGAACGGCCTTGGCGAGAGCAAACAGCTCACGAACGGCGCTGAGATTTTGCGCTGGGAGGGTGTGCCCTCGCCCGATGGCAAATACCTCGCCCACCACGACAAGAAGCAGCGTCTCTGGCTCCACGACTTCGAGACCGGGCAGGACCAGGTCATTGATGAGATCACCGACAGTTTCTGGGATGCATTCACTGGTTTGACGTGGTCGCCTGACAGCCGGTATCTCGCGTATGCCGCGCTGGCGCCCAATACGTTTCAGCAGGTGAAGATCTACGACGTGGCAGGCGGCGCCGTGCACGACGCGACAAGCGTGCGCTACGACAGTTACAGCCCGGCATGGAGCAAGGACGGCAAGTGGCTCTACTTCCTCTCGGACCGCACCTTCCGCTCGTGGACGGGCTCGCCCTGGGGCCCGCGCGCGCCGCAGCCGTACTTTCCCGAGACGACCAAGATCTATTACCTCGCGCTGGGGCTCGATCAGCGGTCGCCCTTCGCGCCTGACAACGAACTGATCACGGAGAAGAAGAAGCAGGAGGAGGCGGCGAAGAAGGAGAAGGAGAAGCAGGAGAAAGAGAAGAAGAAAGAGGAGCCGGCGGAGCAACCGTCGCCAACGCCGGAGCCCGATGAGAACGTCGAGCAGCCGGCTCCGCAGGATGGAGCGGCCCAGCCGCCGGCTGAAGGTCCGCAAGATCCGGCAGAAGAGAGGAAGGCTCAGGAGAAGGAAGAGGAGGAGCCGTTCTCAATCGTGTGGGACGGGCTGGCCGAGCGGCTCTATGAAGCGCCGGTGGCCGCCGCGAATATGTTCGGGCTCTTCATCGCCGGCGAGCGGCTGTACTGGTTCGAGCGAGCGCCCGGCCCCGGCCAGCAGCCCGAGCTGAAGACGATGAGCATCACCAACAAGAGCCCCAAGCCTGAGACCTTCGCCAGCGGCGTGTCGATCGGCGAATTGTCCAAAGACGGCAAGAAGATCCTGCTGCGCAAGGGTTCGACGCTGTACGTCGTCGATGCCGGCGCCAGCGCGGCTCTCAAAAGCGAAAACGAAGTCAACCTCAGCGGCTGGGCGCTCAACTTCGACCCGCGCATCGAGTGGCGGCAGATGTTCACCGAGGCCTGGCGCCTCGAGCGCGACTACTTCTACGACTCGGCGATGCACGGTGTGGACTGGCAGGCCATGCGCGAGAAATACCTGCCGCTGGTCGATCGCGTCACCACGCGCGCGGAACTGAGCGACCTGCTGGCGCAGATGGTCGGCGAAGTGTCGGCTCTGCACATCTTCGTCTACGGCGGCGATCTGCGCCGCGGCGAGGAGAGCATCGGCATCGCCACGCTCGGCGCGCGCCTCGTGCGCGATAACCAGGCCGGCGGCTGGCGCGTGGAGCACATCTACGAAGCCGATCCCGATGAACCATCGTCGCGCAGCCCCCTGGATGAGCCAGGCGTGGATGTGGTGGAAGGCGATGTCATTACGATGGTCAACGGCGTGTCGCTGGCCGACCCCGGAGCCAATCTCGCCTCGCTGCTGCGCTACAAGGCCGGCCAGCAGGTGCGGCTGCGCATCGTTCACACGGAGGGTGATGCTACGACCGAGCGCGATGTCATCGTCCAGCCCATTCCATCGCAGGCCGAGCGCAGCCTGCGCTACGACCAGTGGGAGTACACCCGCCGCCGGCGCGTGGAGGACAAGGGCGACGGCGAAATCGGCTACGTGCACCTGCGCTCGATGGGCGGCGGCGACATCGGCCAGTGGACCCGCGATTTCTTCCCCGTCTTCGATCGCAAGGGCCTGATCATCGACGTGCGCCACAACACCGGCGGCAACATCGATTCGTGGATCCTCGGCCAGCTGATGCGCCGCGCGTGGATGTACTGGTCCGGCCGCCGGGGTGAGCCGGCGTGGAACATGCAGTACGCCTTCCGCGGGCACATGGTCGTGCTCTGCGATGAGTCAACCGCATCCGACGGTGAGGCGTTCGCCGAAGGCTTCAGGCGCCTCGGGCTGGGCAAAGTGATCGGCACACGCACCTGGGGCGGCGAGATCTGGCTCTCGAGCAGCAACGTTCTCGTGGATACCGGCATCGCCACCGCGGCCGAGTTCGGCGTGTACGGCCCCGAGGGCGAGTGGCTTATCGAGGGCCGCGGCGTGGAGCCGGACATCATCGTGGACAATCCGCCGCACGAGACGTTCAAAGGCGCCGACGCCCAACTCGACGCCGCCATCGAGCACCTGCTCAAGCGGATCGCCGAAGAACCGATCGTAGTCCCGCCGCAACCGGCCAAACCGAACAAAGCGAGTCCGGACAATCGGAGGAAGTAGATTCCGGCCGAAGGTGCTCGCGCGACACGTCAGAATCGCGCGAGACAATTGCTCGTTGCGTTTCAGCGTTCCCGCTGCTCACCTCGATTTCACCCCGATTTCATCCCCGCGCGCGATACTTTGCTGGGATGGGACAAGAGCGCGAAAAACTCCACGGCATGTCCACGATGAGCGTCGTGCTCTCGTGCATCCTGGCGTTCATCATCGGCGCCAGCCTCATGTTCATGGCCATGCAGACCATCGGCGGGGTCATGCTGCTGGGTGGTGGAGAGTCTGAGTCCGACGCTCCCAGCGAATCCATGTCAGGCGCGCCCGCGCCTGATAACCGCGTGACCGAACTGCCGCCTGCCGAGCAGATGCCCGAAGCGGAGTCGGATGCGGACCACCGGGAGGAGGATGGCGGGGAATGAATCGCGCGCCGCTTCTTGCCGTTCCATGGACTGCCGCCGCGATGCTTGCGCTCGTGAGCGGCTGCGCGCAGCCGCCGCAGCAGACGGGCGTGCGCGTCGGCGATGAGACGCTCGATCAGTTCGAAGCAGGTGTGACGACCGAAGCGTGGCTGGTGGCGGTTCTCGGCGCACCGACCGACGAAGCAAAGGTTGAAGGGCTGCCCGACACCAAGGTGTTCCGCTACTCGCTGGGCCAATCCGTCGGGGGCCTGGGCGCACTGCTGTCCGGCGAGGGCAGCAAGAACACCGCCGTCGTCTACTTCATCATCACCGATGGCATCGTCACGCGCTTCTGGGCCGACCGGGCGGTGGAACACACCATCTTCGGCCAGCCGGTGGAGTCGCCCTCCGGCGAGAAGCAGGAATAGTCCAACTCCGTGCTGCAAGCGCCAGGCGGCGATCGTCGTGGTGCGCTTCGCCCGACTCGACATTCGATCGGGCGGCGGCGACGCCGGGCGCACGCTACCGTCTGCTATGTCTTCGCCGCTGACGCAGGACATCGCGTGGCTCAATGCGCGGCTGGATGAAATTGAGGCGGGATCGGCCGATCTTCGCCTCGACGCCATCCGCCGCGCGGCCGCCGGCATGCTCGAATCGGGCGCGGTGGATCCATCGCTGGCGACGTTCGGCGAGCGCGAGATTCACGCGGCACTCAAACACCTGACCATCCGCTTTCATCTGCGCAACAAGGCCGAGCAGGTGCAGATCGTGCGCATCAACCGCCGGCGCGAGCAGCAGGCGTCGCCCGGGCAGCCGCGAGCCGAATCGCTCGATGAATCGATTCACACCCTCGCGCGGCGGGGCGTGACGCTTGATCAACTTATGGCGACGCTGCGCGGTCTCGACATTCAGCCGACGCTCACGGCCCACCCCACCGAGTCGCGGCGGCGCAGCATCATGAACAAGCAGGCGCGCATCGCCGATCTGCTTGCAATCAGAAATGCGCCCGACAGCACGCCCACCGAACAGCAGCGGGCCCGCAGCGCCGTGCGGCAGACGCTGTCGCTGCTTCTGGCGACCGATGAAGTGCGTTCGCGCCGGCTCGATGTGATCGACGAAGTGCGCAACGGCGTCCACTACCTCGCGGGAACGATCTGGGAGGCGGTGCCCGCGCTCTATCGGGACCTGGCCGACGCGATCGAGCAGTACTATGGCCAATCGCCCGAGTTGCCGGTCCTGCTGCGCTACCGCACGTGGATCGGCGGAGATCGCGACGGCAATCCGAACGTGACGGCTGACGTGACGCGCCGGGCGCTGGAGGAGATGCGCCGTGCCGCCGCCGATCGCCACGCGCAGGCGCTCGAACAATTGCGCCAGGAGCTGAGTGTTTCGGATCATCGCGTCCCCATCGCGCCCGAACTGCTCGAATCGATCGCGCGCGATGAGCGGGAAGCGCCGCTGGAGCGCAACCTGGTGCGCCATCTCGAGCACGAACCGCTGCGCATCAAGATCCGCCACGTGCTGGTGCGCCTGAGCCAGCCGCACTACACGGCGGCGGCGCTGGTCGAGGACCTCCTGCTGCTGCAGCGGTCGCTGCGCCACGCGGGTCTTCACGAAGTGGCGGCGCGCGGCCCGCTGGCCGATGCGATCATCCGCGCCAGGACTTTCGGCCTGCACCTGGCTGCGCTTGACATCCGCCAGCACAGCCGCGTGCACGAAGCCGTCGTGGCGGAGTTGCTTCGCACCGCCGGCGTTGAGGACGACTACACCGGGCTCGATGAGCCGGCGCGCCTGGCGCTGCTTCGCCGCGAACTGCAGACGGCCCGGCCGCTGCTGGCGCGAGGCAGCGATCTGTCGCCTCCGGCGCGCGAACTGCTCGATACGCTGCAGGTCGTGGCTGAAGCGGCGGCCCGCGAGCCTGAGTCGATCGGTTCGTACATCATCAGCATGACGCATGATGTGAGCGATGTGCTTGAAGTGCTCGTTCTGCTGCGCGAGGTTGGACTGTGGACCATCCACGGGCGCCGCGTGCAGTGCCCGATCGACGTCGCGCCGCTCTTCGAGACCGTCGATGACCTCCGGCGGGCGGCTGATCTGATGCGGGCGCTCATTACCGAACCCGCCTATGCGAGTCATCTGTCGGCGCGAGGCGCCTTTCAGGAAATCATGCTCGGTTACTCCGACAGCAACAAGGACGGCGGCTACTGGGTCGCCAACTGGCGCCTGCACGTCGCGCAGGACGAACTTGCCCGCGCGTGCTGCGACGCCAGCGTGTCTTTCCGCTTCTTTCACGGCCGGGGCGGCACGGTGGCGCGCGGCGGCGGGCGGGCCCACCGGGCCATCCTCGCCAGCCCGGCCGCCAGCCGCAACGGCCGCATCCGATTCACCGAGCAGGGCGAAGTCATCTCATTCCGCTACGCCATGCCGGCGATCGCGCACCGGCACCTCGAACAGATCACCAATGCGATGATCCTGGCTGCGGCGCCTGACAGCGCGGGCGATGCTCGCGACGGCGTCGAGCCAATCATGGAGCAACTCGCGGCGACGTCGCGCGAGGCCTACCGGCACTTGATCGACGATCCCGGCTTCTGGCCCTGGTTCGTCGAATACTCGCCCGTACTCCACATCGGCGAGCTGCCCATCGCTTCACGCCCTGTTTCGCGGAGCGGCGGCGATGTGCAGTTCGACAATCTGCGGGCGATCCCGTGGGTGTTCGCCTGGACGCAGATGCGCTACAACGCGCCCGGCTGGTTCGGCATGGGCAGCGCGTTCGAGAAGTGCGTGCTGCACGACGCGGCGAGACTGGAGCAGTGCCGCGCCGCATATCGAGTCGGCGGCCTCTTCCGCGCAATGATCGACAACGCGCAGCAGGAAATGGCCCGGGCCCGCCTGGCCGTGGCGCGGTGGTATGCAGGCGGCGACGGCGAGCGCTTCCACCAGAGCCTGGCGGACGAGTTCAATCGCGCGCGCAGCGCCATTCTGGCCATCACGGGCCAGGCGGCGCTGCTCGACAACAACCCCGTCATCCAGCAGTCCATCGCCCAGCGCAACGGCGACACGGATGCGATCAACGCCTTGCAGGTCGAGCTGCTCCGCCGCTGGCGCGAGGCCGGGGCGGATGAGAGGCCGGCTTTGCGCAACGTCATTCTGCTCAGCGTCAACGCGCTGGCCGCCGCGATGCAGAGTACGGGCTAACGCAGCCGGCCCGGCGGCATGGTGGCGCGCTTTGCGTAGCTATGCCGGAGTGCACGTGACCAACTGTCGCCCTCGCCCGTTCGGCAGGGCGACGCAGAACCGAAGCCTTGCCGCCCAACCCTGCGGCCGCCCGCGCTGCGTGCGCAAGGCGCACGACGGACCCTACGATTGCACACCCGCTCGCCGGAGTGTCAATAGTGGATGTTGAATCGAAATCAGGTTCCAGCCGTGTCGCCGTCATCGGCATGGGCCGCGTAGGCGTCGCCTCCGCATACGCCATGCTCATCCAGGGCGTGGCGGACCAACTCGTGCTCATCGATGTCGATGCGCCCAAACGACACGCCGAGGCGCTTGATCTCAAGCACGGCCTGACCTTTGTTCCGACCTGCGACGTCGTCGAAGGCGATCTCGATGCGGCGGCGGACAGCGACATCGTCGTCATCACGGCCGGCGTGAAGCAGAAGCCGGGCCAGAGCCGGCTCGATCTGGCGGAGACCAACGCGGCGATGCTGCGCGACATGATTCCGCGCGTCGTTGAAGCCGCTCCGCACTCGATCATCCTCATGGTGACCAACCCCGTGGACGTGATGACGATGGTGGCGCAGACCATCGCCGCGCCGCTCGGATTTGCGCCGGGCAGATTGATCGCTTCGGGCACGGTCCTCGACTCCTCGCGCTTCCGCTCGCTTCTGGCGGCGCGCCTCGACGTGGCGGTGAGCAGCGTGCACGCGTCGATCGTCGGCGAGCACGGCGACTCGAGCCTGCCGCTGTGGACTTCGGCCACCGTCGGCCACACCCCGCTGCACCTCTATGAGCCGCGCGGCAAGCGGCCGCTGAACGTGCGCGATCGCGTGAGCATCTTCGAATCGGTGCGCGGCGCGGCGCAGGAGATCATCGCGGGCAAAGGCGCGACCGATTCGGCGATCGGCCTGACCGTGGCGAGATTGTGCCGGGCGATTCTGCGCGATGAGAAGGCCGTGCTGACGGTGGGCAGCGTTCACGAGCAGGCGCCGCCGGGCGTGGTGATGGATAGGCCGACGTGCTTTTCCCTGCCGAGCGTCGTGGGCCGCGACGGCGTGAATCGAGTCGTGCTCGAAGTGCCGATGAACGATGCCGAGAAGGCAGGTCTGAGTGAGAGCGTGCGGGTGATCCACGAGGCGTACGGGCGGGTGGCAAAATCCTGAGAGGGCTCACGCAGAGGCGCGCCGCAGAGAAGGTCCGAGTCGCGCGCATGAGGGAGCGCGCTGGATGAACGATGTTCAGTAGCCTGACAAGTGGACTGCACTCGCCGCCGTGCATCATCGGATTATCGATCATTGGGATCATGATCGCGATTTCATCGCATTACGCTCGCGGCCGCATCGCCTTGTTCTGGTTAGCGGTCTGCGTGTTGATCACGCCGCTGTACGGCTACTTGACGTGGGTTGGATTACACCTTCCCAGGAATCCTGCAAAGTCGGCCTTCGCCTTCAGGAATCAATCGTGGTCGATGTGGTTCAGCGTGCTCGCCCTGTTCATCATCGTTTCGCAAGGCATCATCGAGGGTGGCTGGCGACGCAAACGAGCGAAGTGATCTCGCTCCGCGGCCGCCGCGCCTCTGCGTGAGCCGTCCGCCCGGGCTAAGATCGGCTTCAGGGGTTTTGAATCAGCGCCGGCCATGCCCAGCACCGCCAATCTCACCATTGCCGTCTACAGCGAGTCGTCAGGCTGGAAGTTGCCTGCGGCGCTCGTCGAGCAGATCGCCGGGGTCAGCTCGGCCGTGCGCGTCCGGCCGGTTGACAGCCGGGCCGAGCTGCTCACGCTGCTGCCCGAGACGCATTACCTCGTCGGGTTTCCGCTGAGCGACGAGGATTTTTACCGCCACGGCCGCAGCCTGCGGTGGATCCAGCTCACCAGCACCACGCCCGAACTTCGCGTCGAACTGCCGCGACTGACGGCTTCAAACGTGCGGCTGTGCACGGCGTCCTCCATCCAGGCCGCGCAGCGGGCCGAGCACGCGGTGATGCTCATTCTCGCGCTGGTGCGGCGGCTCAACGACGCGTTCAGCGCCCAACTCGATCACACCTGGGCGAGTCACGAGTTGTCGAGATCGATCGCGGATCTGGAGGGGATGACGGTCGGCATCATCGGCATGGGCACGCTGGGCCGGGCCATCGCCAAGCGCCTGCGCCCGTTCGATGTGGAGATCATCGCGACGCTGGGAGATCTGGAGAATCCGCTGAGCGGGGTCGATGAGATGCTGCCGCCCGAGCGGATGGATGAACTCATCGGCCGAAGCGACGTGATCGTGCTCGCGGTGCCGCCCACGGCGGTGCGAAACGTGGTGCTGAACCGGGCGCTGCTCGAAAACTGTCAGAAGTCCGCGTTTCTCGTCAATGTCAGCCACAACCGCGTGTGCGATGACGCGGCGCTGGCCGAGATGCTCTCGCGGCATCGGCTGGCGGGCGCGGGGCTCGATTCGTTTGAATCGGCGCCGCTGCCCGAGAGTTCGCCGCTTTGGCGCATGACGAATGTGATCATTACCCCGCGCGTCGCCAGCGTGAGCCCGCGCTACTGGGAGCGTGCGACGAACATCGTCTGCGAAAACCTGCGGCGGCTGCTCGACGGTCAGCCGCTTATCGATGAATGGACCGCCGAAGACGGCCGGGAGCAGACCGCGCCGCCGGCGGCCGAGCCCTCTGCTGAACACGCGTCCACATGAGCACGCCGCGCGAACAAAACGAGTACGTGCTTGGAACGCAGGACGCCGAACTGCTGCGGCTAGGCTTTCAGCATCGCCTCTGGTCGCGGCAGGCGGCCGAGGCGTGGGAGGCGGCGCAGTTCCGCCCGGGTCAGCACCTCCTCGACGTTGGTTGCGGCCCGGGCTATGCCACGACGGATCTGGCCCAACTCGTCGGCGCCAAGGGCCGCGTGCTCGGCATCGATACGTCCGAGCGCTTCATCAGCTATCTGCGAGCACGCGTCGCGGCAAACGGGATGACACAGGTTGAGGCGGCGGTCGGCGACGTGCAGGCCATGAATCTGCCCGAGGCGTCGTTCGACGGGGCGTACGCGCGCTGGGTGCTGTGTTTCGTCAGCCAGCCGGAGAAGGTCGTGCGCGGCGTGGCGCAGGCGCTCAAGCCGGGGGGCATGTTCGTGCTGCAGGATTACTACTACTACCGCGGTCTGGCGATCTGCCCGAGCAAGCCGGTCGTGCGCAAGGTCGTCGAAGCCGTGGATCAGAGTTGGCGCATGCGCGGCGGCGACCCGGACATCGGCAAGCGCCTGCCCAAGATGCTCAAGCAGGCGGGGTTGGAAATCGTGCGCATCGAACCGCTGGTGCGGGCGGCGCGGCCGGAGACGGCGCTGTGGCAGTGGCCGACGACGTTTTTTGTCAATTACCTGCCCGTGCTCATCGAGATGGGCCTGATCACCCGGGCCGAAGCGGATGAGTGGAATGAGCACTGGACCGACTGCACCGCAGACCCCGCCAGCGCGTTCCTCACGCCGCCGATGCTGAGCATTGTGGCTCAGCGCGTCGAAGCGTAAGCGGCTCTGGCGGCCGGAGCACGGAGAAGTCGAACACATGCGCATCATCGCCGGAGAGTTTCGCAGCCGCCACCTCGCCTCGCCGCCCGGGCACATTCCGACGCGGCCGATTACCGATCGCGTGAAGGAGGCGATGTTCAACCTGCTGCGCGGCCACTTCGAGGATGTGCCGGTGGTGGACTGTTTCGCGGGCGCGGGCGGTATCGGACTCGAAGCGATCAGCCGCGGCGCGGCGCACTGCCTGTTTGTCGAGCAAAGCCGGGTCTGCGCCAAGACCCTCACGAGCAACATCGAGTCGCTCGGAGTTCAGGATCGGTGCGACGTGGTCATCGGCGATGCGCTGAGCCCGGCCTTGCCGACGCGCCTGCGCAAGTCCCCGCACGTGATCTTTCTCGATCCGCCTTATGCGCTCACGGAAGATCCGGCGCAGCAGGCCCGTTTGCTCGATCAGATGGCGAGGCTGGCGGCGCACATGGACGCCTCGGGCTACCTGGTGGTGCGCACCGCGTGGCCGTTCCAGGACGCCCGGCTGGAGCATCCGCAACTGCTCGGGCCCGAAACGCACGAGTACAACAGCATGGCCATCCACCTGTTCCAACCCGCCGCGGCGCAGGGGCCCGTCACATCTCCATGACGGCGTGCACGAGGCCGGGATCGTCGAGCAGGTTGCGGCCTCTGAGTTCGACGAGTTCGATGAGTACGGCGATTGCGACGATCTCTGCGTCGAGCCGGCGGATGAGATCGCAGGACGCTTTGAGCGTGCCGCCGGTGGCGAGCAGGTCATCCACGAGCACGACGCGTTCGCCGGGCTTGAGCGAATCGACGTGGACTTCGACAGTGTCCTTGCCGTATTCGAGGCCGTAGGCGACCTGGTGCGTGGCTCGCGGGAGCTTGCCGGCTTTGCGGATGGGTACGAAGCCGCATGACAACGCCTGGGCGATGGCGGTGCCGAAGATGAAGCCGCGCGACTCGGTGCCGACCACGGCGTCGATACCCTGGCCGCGGAAGGGGTTGGCCATCAATTCGACGGCCAGCGCGAGGCCTCCCGGATCGCGCAGCAGCGGCGTGATGTCCTTGAAGAGGATTCCCGGGATTGGGTAGTCCGGCACGTCGCGGATGAGCGAACGAAGATCAAGCATGGCAGGCTCGGACATGAGCGCAGTGTAGCCGCGCAGCGGGGGAGGTGCGAGACGTCGGCAGTTGCGACTCCAGCAGCGTTAGGAAACGATCCTTTCCTTGGCCAGTGCGGTGTGAAAGGATCGTTGCGCAGGGGCGCGAGGTGATTCCCAAGGTTCGGCTCACCGGCCAGAAACCGGCGCCGAAGCGCAGGCGTCCGCCACCGCACCGTCTCCGTCCGTCGCAGTTACGTACACCTTGACCCACTGGGCCGCCGGGTTCGCCAGCACTTCGCGCGGCAGTTCGGCCGTGAAGCGGCCGACGTCGTCGAGCGATACGGTGGTGCGCCAGAGCACCTTGTCGTTGGCAAGTTCGTAGTTGCTCGCGAGCACGGCGTCGAGCACTTCGCCGCCCACGCCCGCAGCCAGGCGCATCTCGCTCAGGCGCGGAATCGTCTCGCGGCGCGTTTCAATGGTGATAATCGCTTCGCCGCTGCGGGCTCCTGCAACGCGGCCTCCGGCGCTGGCGGTGGCTGCGTCGAACTTCCACTGGGCCACTTCGGCCGGCGGATAGGCGATGCGCGTCGCCGGGTCGCCCAGCAGGCCGTATATGCTCACGTGCATGAGCCGCAACTGGGCCGGCGTGCTCTTCCACTTCATCGCCACGGCGATGGGCGCGGCGAGCCCTTCGAGTTGACGATCAATCTCATCCGGCTCAGCCAGTTGGCGCATCGCGGCCAGGTGCGCTGCGCCCACCGTGGCGCGGCGGCGCTCGCACAACTGCTGCGTGAATCCCTTCTGCACGAGCGCGTTGGCGTAAGGATGGCTGATGCGCGTCGCGGCGATCACGGCGACCGGCCCGTTGCCGTTGAACAGCATCATCTCGCCCAGCCCCCGGCGACCGGCCGGGAGATCGACGCGACCTGTCCAGCAGGCGACAAGCAGAGCGATGGGCAGGCGGTTGCCGCTACCCCGCAGGTGGTGCAGCGATTCAATGTTGCACACGTCGTAGCGGTTGAGCCCGACGGTGAAGCGATCGAGCATGTCGATCTGGCCGTGGCCCATGTAGTTGACGAGCAGCGCGCCTTCGCTGAGTCGATCGAGCACCACCTCGCTGAACCGGCCTGGTGGGGCGCAGTACGGCGAGCGCGGATTGGCGTAGGTCATGCTGACGTCGAAGTCGTAAGGCACGATCTGATCGACCATGTTGATGAACAGGCGCTCGAGCAAGGCGTCGATCGCGCCGAAGCCGCCTTCGCCGGCAAGGTAATTCAATCGGCGGCGCCACGGACCGCCGGGCGACTGTGTTTCATAGCGCTTCACCTTGTCGAGCGCGGCGAGCGCTTCGGCGGCGCTGCGGGCCGGGATGCGGCCGAGCGGGAAGTCGGGCAGGTCATCGAGATCGTCGGCGAGTTGATACGGCAGGTCGGTGGCGATGTCGGCCAGTCCGTCGCGGCCGATGAGATCGGCGTCGGTCTGCGGCCGATGCCAGGTGGGGATGACTGGTTGCCCATCGCCAGCGGCCACCGGACCGAGCAGGAGCACGGCGAAGTCGCGCGGCGCGGTGCCGGAAGCCGGCGCCGATGCAAAGTGACGACGCAGTTGAGCCTGGATGGCGTTGGCGCGTTCCTCGGGCGATGCGCCTGCAGGCGCCAGCGAGCCGGCGTCAAGGGTCTGCACCCGCCAGCCGGTGCTGCGGCGGTACTCGGCCCACCGCTGCGCGGCGTCGACGAGTGGGGCGGGGTGCACGACCAGCCAGGTTCGTTCGGTTTGTGCCGCAGCGGGCGCCGCCTGCGCAAGCACCAGCGCCACAACCAGGATCAGGATTTGTCTCAAAGCAGCCACTTCGCTCGGAGGATAGACGCGCCTCGCGGCGTTCACCGCCCGCTGCAGCGGGGCTTTTCCCAACTCCAGTGGACTTTTCAAAAATCGTTTGCCCACTCGTCCGGGCGGGGCCGAGTGAAGTGTGGAGGCGAAACTCCACCCGCATCAACACCCCCTTGACCAGGAGTAACCGATCATGTCCCGTTCAATCATGCTCACCACCGTGCTGGCCCTGTGCCTGTCGCTCGTCGGATTCGAATCGCGCGCTGCGGCCGAGGATCTTTCGATCTCTGGCACGTGTCCCGGTGAAGTCACGTTCACCATCTCCGGCTGGGAGCCCGAGAGCAATGTCGCCGTGCTGTTTTCGACGGCCCCGGGCTCGCTGCGCATCCCGGGCGGCTACACCTGCGCCGGCACGCGGCTTGGACTGAGTCCGCGGAACATCCGCGTGCTCATCAATTTCCACACCGACGAGTTCGGCTACGCAAGTTACGCCCTGCGCCTGCCGGCAGGCGCCTGCCGCGGCTCCAGCCAGGCGATTTCGCTCGACACTTGCAGCACGTCCACGGTTGAACAGTTGCCGTAACGTGTGCGTCAATCGAGCCGCCGCGCCGTTTGTTGATGGCGCGGCGGCTTTGAAGACAACCTGGTCCCATCGGGCGTGACTCCGCCTTATGGGTTGCGGCGCGGACGGCCGCCGAGCAGAATGGCCCCGCCGAGCATGAGCAGGCCGGTCCCAGGTGTCGGGATCGCGACGAAGAGCCCATCAAAGTAGAGTGGCTCGCTGTTGTTGGGGTTGGTTCCCCAGCGCTCGTTCTGCAGTTGCAGCACACTCAGCGCCGTGAGACTCGTCGGAATCTCGGCTTCGGCGCGCAGCGCGTGGTCCACGCGAAGCGACGCCAGGCCGGCCTCCATGTCCATCAGCAGGTCGAACGAGTACCAGCGGCCGAATGGATCCGAACCCGGAATGATGTGATACGACGAGTCGATGAGCACTTCGCCGGACGTCACCTCGATGTACCAGGCGCGCGATCCGGCGGGCAGTCCGTTGTACTCGATGTTCGTGCACAACAGGCCGAACTCGACGCCGACCGGACTTCCCTGGGCGTCGGTGAATTCGAGCCGCCGCTGGCCTTCGAACCGGTCGAGCACCTCGGGCGGAATCGTGCCCCACTCGCTGGACGCCATGAGCGAGTACCTCGAGCGGAGCGTGGGGAAGATCTCCGACGTGGCGATGTTCACCTGAGCGCGCCCGAAGGAAGCGCCGTCGATGAGCGACACCGCCTGCAGTCCCGAGTAGACGACGTCGGATTGGATCGTTCCACTTGCGGTTCCGGGCACAACCATCCAGCCGTTCTGGCCGGAAAGATCGCCGATCTGATAGGGTGGCGACTCGTTCGCTTCGAAGCCCGTCTTGTAGATGACCTGTGCCTGCCCCGCCGTACTGGCGACCATGAGCAGACCGGCCATCAAGCAATGCCGTTTCACTTTCGCACCTCCATTCGTACGAAGACAGCATTTCATTCGTCGCACGGTGCGGCGGATTACTGGAGCGTAATTCGATCGCGCACAGGACGCTATAGGGAATGCCACCCCGTTCGACTGCACATGAATAGTGGTGGCGCCGCAGCGCCTTTGCAACGGCGGGCCTCAGTGAGGCGCCTCTCGGCGCGGGCCGGCATCGCCGGTCGACTCGATCGGCACCGGCGCGCCGCATTCCGGGCAGACGGGCTTGGTCAGTTTGGTCGTCGAGTAGCCGCAGCGGAGGCAGACGGCGCGCGGCGCGGGCACCAGCCAGCGGGCGATGAGGGTGCTCAGCAGCGCCAGCAGCACGCCGGGAGCGAGGCGCTCCAGGCCGAGTTGGATCCACTCGTAAGCCTCGCTGGCGGGCATCATGCCGGCGCGGTAGAGCGGCCGCCGCTGAATGTACCAGTAGAAACCGAGAGTCAACGTGGACAGCCCCCGATACGCAAACACCAGCGCCGCGCCGCGACAGAGCATCACCACGATCATCCGCAGCGTCCGGGCAAGATGGAATGCGCGATCGAGTTCGGTCATGTCAGTCTCCTTCGCGTCATGCTGCTTGAGCAGTGAACGACGTGCGGTGCTGACTCAAGTCAATTCCCGAACAGGTCGCGCTGGGCGAACATGCCCTTGTCTTCGAACCACTTCAGGGCTTCGGGGACGTCGCGGAAGATCTTCGTCGCCGTCTCGGTGATGAATGGCGAAGGGTTCTTCCTCGGTTTCCACACGACGTAGACCTCTTTGGTGTGCTCAAAGGCGTGCTGGAGTTCGCGCTCGACGCCGCTGCTCAGGCCCGGCATGCCGCCGGGCAGTTCGGGAATGAGCGAGACGATCATGTCGGCCTGGTCGATGAGTTTGAAGTCGCGCATGTAGATCTGGCCGTCCACATCTCCGGCGATGTCGAGCACCTGCCGCACGGGAACGCGGATCGGTTCATCGCTGATCTTGCGCCCGCCGAATGCATGCGGCTCGACCTCGAGAAAGTCCTTGCCGGTGCGGGCGCCTTCGATGGCGCGCTCGAGGAGCAGTTTCTCATCCACGTCGCCAGGATCGAAGGTGATGAAGTGCCTGCTCAACTCGCCTCGAAACTGGTCGATCTCGGCGAGCACCTCGGGCATGTCGAAAACATGGCTCATCGGAAAACTCGGGTACACCTTGCGCATGTCGGTGCGCGTGATGAGTTGCACGCACGAGCGCACGGTGTCCTGGTGCCGGCCGCGCGCGAGGATGTAGAAGCGCTCGCGGCAGCCGACGGCCTGGGCCATGAGTTCGGTCGCGAGGATCTCTTCCTCGCGCCACACCATGCAGTCCTTCATCGTGGCGTCGATGTCGTGTTCCTTGTGCAGACGATGGTGGACGACTTCGATGTTGTCCACGAGACAGATGAACATGTCCGGCTGCAGCGCCTGGATCTGGTCGAAGTCGAAGGCCGAAAACAAGCCGTGCCGCCAGCGGAACGTCGCATGCGTGTTGACGATAACGTGGCGCATGCCGGCGGACTGGGCCATGACATCCTTGAACACACTGCGGCGCAGGGCGTGGAGGCGGCTGAGCGGCAGATCGAGGATGCGGCCGGGACGAACGTCGGGCGCTTCGGCGTACATCATGTCGCCGACGTGGAACGACTCAATGGCCGTGCCCTGCTCATTGGACCTCCGCACCACGGCGTCGAGGTAATCCTTCTTGTCCATACCGACCTGGCCGGTGACGATGGCTCGCATAGCCGCATTCTAGCGAGTGTTCGGCGCGGCAGGCGCGCTGCCGCGACCGCTCACGCATTCCACATCGTCCCGCGGCGCCCGCTCTATGGTTGTGTAACCACCGGCCAGTCGTCGGTGCGGAACGGCGCGGCGGGCAGGTCAGCGGCATTGAACAGGTTCGGCTGCGCATCGTCATCCCAGCCATAGCGAACCGCAACCGGCTCGGCGACCTGCGGCGACCACACGACGACGCGGCTGCCCTCGGTGCGCGCCTGCGCCGGCACAAAGCGGCGATCACGTCCCGCAATCTGAAAGCCCACCGGCTCGCCGCCGCGCCATTTCAAGCCGTCCGCGTGCGTAAAGGACAGTTCGATGCGCCCATCCACGATGTGCATCGAGTCGTACAGCGGTCCGGAGTATTCGCCAATGTTCTGGCGGTACGTCTGGCTCAGCGCCCACAGCGCCAGACGCTCGCCGACAGCCCTCTTGTTGCGCGGGTGAATGTCGGCGACGTTGCCGACATCCATGGTGACGACCATGCCCGTGTGGGGCGCCTTGCTCATCGTCACCTGCTGCGACTCGCGCACGACGGGTGTCTCACCCTTTTCACCCCAGTAGCCAAAGGGCGCGATCTGCACGAAGTAGAACGGAAAGTCTTTCGGCGCTGCGGACCAGTCACGGCGCCAATCGGCGATCATCGTGGGAAAGAGGCGGCGATAGTCGTAGGCATTGCTGCGATTCGACTCGCCCTGGTACCAGATGGCGCCGCGCACCGCGAAGCGGCGGATCGGCACGATCATGCCGTTGTAGAGCACGCTCGGTGAATTGGCGTGCAGTTCGCTCGATTCTGGCCACGCGCCGAGTTGCTGCGCGGTGGCGCCGCGCTTTGTGCGCCACGAGCCGGCGAGAGAGATGCGGCTGCCGGCGCCGGTCGCCGCAGGATCCTGCTGGTGGATGGAGAGGCTCATGCTTTCCGGCCCGCCCGCGAAACCGCCGGCGCCGCCGGTGTCGATGACGCGCACGGCGATGGTGTTCGTTCCGTCTCGCAGTATTCCCGGTGGCACGTCGTACTCGCGCGGGATGTACCACGTGCCGGCCGTCTCCATCCCGCCGATGCGCGTGCCGTTGATCCACGTCGTATCCATGTCATCGATCGGGCCGAGGCGCAAGGTCGCCTTGGCGCCGCCCGAGCCGTGCGGTACATCAAACGTCCGGCGGTACCAGACGACGCCGTCGAAGGCGCCGGCGGGCGTCGCGTCCCACACCCCCGGCAGCACGGCAGTGTCCCACTGCGAGTCATCCGCGGCGGCGCTGGACCAGTCGGGTGAGGCGGCGCTGCCCGGGTCTATCGTGCGCAGTCGCGACCACCAGAGCAGTCGGCGTTCGGCGAGCATGCGCTCAGGTAATTCAGGTTGAGCCCGCACCCGTGCAAGAAAGTCGAGTTCTGGGCCGCATACGTTCAGCATGCTCAACGTGGGCTCACTCATCCACGCTTCGACGCGCGTGCCGCCCCAGTTGGAGCCAATGAGGCCGACGGGGGCGCTGATTCCATCCTGCAGTGCGCGGGCAAAGAAGTAACCCACCGCGGTGAAGTCGCCAACGGTCTTTGGCGTGCAGACGACCCAGCGACCGCCGCACTTCTGCGTTGGCGACACGGCCAGAACGTTTGGCACGTCGAAGAACCGGATGGTGGGGTGATCCGCGTTGGCCTTGACGGTGTCCGTTCCCGGGTAGTCCGTTCCGTCGGGACCGATGGCGTTGACCGTCCATTCCATGTTGGACTGCCCGCCGCAAATCCAGACTTCGCCGACGAGCACATCGCCGATGGTGATGGCGTTGTCGGGGCCGCTGACCTGCAGCGTATACGGTCCGCCGGCGGCGGGCGTGTTGATGTCAACACTCCACGCTCCGTCGGCGCCGGCAGTTGCCCGCTGCGGCGTCGCACCGGTCCACGACGGCGCGACTTCGATCGCATCGCCGGGCTTCGCCCAGCCCCAGATGGCCGCGCTCGTTTCGCATTGCAGCACCATGTGATCGGACAGGATCGAGGGCATGGTCACCTGCGCTCGCGCGAGCGGCGGGAAAGTGACGTGGTACAGAAGCGGCGCCAGAATGGCGCAGCCGCGCGCGTGCCGTGCGATGCGAATACTCATTTCGATTCTCCAATTCCAATCGGCGCAGGGGTTGGACCTGAGCATAGGCCGAATGCGACAGAGGCACGGGGGCCGACCTGGCCGCCGCGCCTAACCTCGTCGGTATGAGAGTCTGGCTCAATGGGCGGTTCGTGCAGCGCGATGAGGCAACGATCAGCGTCTTCGACGCCGGGCTGCAGCATGGCATCGGGCTCTTTGAAACGATGCTCGGCATCGGGCCGCGCGTCTTTCGCGTCGATGCGCATCTCCAGCGCCTCGTCGAGTCGGCCCGGCTGCTGCGCCTGAGCGATTCGCTTCGCGCCGAACCGCTGGCCGAGGTGGTGGAGCGCGTCGCCGCCGAAGCCGACCTGCCGCGCAGCCGCGTGCGACTGACCATCACCGGCGGGGATCTCAATCTGCTTCAGTCCCAGCGGCAGGCGCCGGTCGATCCGACGATTCTCATCGTCGCCCAACCGGCGACGGAGTATCCGGAATCGTTCTTCGAGCGCGGCGTGCGGGTCTCGATCGCCGATGGTCGTCTCAATCCGCTCGATCCGGATGCGGGGCACAAGACGCTCAACTACTGGCCTCGCCTGCGGGCGCTCCAGCAGGCAGCCGGCAGCGGCGCGGCCGAAGCGCTGTGGTTCAGCGTGAGCAACCATCTCATGTCCGGCTCGGTCAGCAACATCTTTCTCGTCAAGGACGGCACTCTGCTTACGCCGATTGCGCGCGGCGAAGAAGCGCAGGGCGCGCTGAGCGCGCCGGTCCTGCCGGGCATCACGCGCGCGTTCATCATCGAAGCCGCGCCGCAGATGGACATCGGCACGGGCAGGCAGATGCTCGACATCGACGCTCTGCTGAGTGCCGACGAGGTGTTTCTGACCAATTCGAGTTGGGGAGTGCTGCCCGTGGTCGGCGTGGAGGCCGAGGCCATCGCCGACGCCGTGCCCGGCCCGATCACCCGAAACCTGCGCGCGGCGTGGCTTGAGGCGACATCCGGCTGAATCCCCGTTACCGCATGGCCGATAGCACAGAGAAACCGCCTACCCTTTCCCGCTCAGAGATTCCCTTGTGAAAGCGGCCCCATGCCCGTTGAAGTGACCAACGCCCCGGCGAGCCCGATCGGCCGCGCCGCCGACCCGGCCGGCGCCATCGGCCCGCAGTGCGCTCCCGATCCAGACGGCCGGCGCTACGACTTTGACGTCTCCATCGGCCTGCTGTGCTACCGCGACAAGCAACTCATCGATGACCTGCTCGCTTCGATCCTCGCGTCGAGCCGGCAGTATCGCTATGAGTACCTGCTCTCGGACAACGGTTCGACGGATGGCACGCGCGAGATGATTCGCGCCAAGTACCCGTTCGTGCACATCCTCGAGAACGGCGCGAACCTCGGCGTGGCCGGCGGGCGCAACCGGCTGTTCTGGAACAGCAAAGCCAAGTACACGATGATCCTCGACTCGGACACGCTCGTGCACAATGGCGCTATCGATGCGCTCATCGACACGGCGGAGGCCAGGCCGAAGGCCGCCATCGTGGCGCCCAAACTCGTGTATCGCGACGGCTCGCTGCAACTCAGTTGCCGGCCGTTTCCGCGTATGCACCACATCCTCATCGAAGGCACGAAGTACCGCAGGTACTTCGAGTGGACGGGCATTCCGGCGCGCGTGGACATGCGAAACATCAGCCATGACGAACTCATGCCCATCGACTGCGTCTATGGCGCGGCCATGCTCGTGCGCAACAGCGTTGCCCGCGCCATCAGCGGCTTCGACGAGGGCTATTTCTACCAGTACGAGGACTACGACCTGGCGTTCCGGGCCAAGCGCGCCGGCTACGAGAACTGGTACCAACCCAAGGCCGTCGTGACGCACTTCTATGAGCGCGAGGAGCGCGGCGTGTTCCACTCGCGGCTCAAGACGCACCTCAAGTCGATCCTGCGCTTCCAAGGGCGCAACATGTGGCGGGTGTGGAACGCGCCCGTGGTGAACCGGCGCGATCTCGACGGCGACAAGGTGCCGCAGAGCTGAAGGCGGCCGCGGTCAGGCTGACTCAGCCGGAGCGGGGACACCGGCGTGGCGCATCCGCTTTGACCACAGGCGCAGCAGCGCCCGTGCGGGCGCACTGAGCGCGTACGCGGTAAAGGCGATGGCGAACGCCAGCACCGGCAGGAACGCCGCAAAAACCAGTATGATCGCCAGGCGCACCAGGTATCGAAACTGCTTGCGCCCGCGCACGTACATGTTGATCACGTGCGCGTAGGGCATGCGGCTGACCATCGCCAGACCGCACAGCAGCAGGATGAACGCCATGCCAAGGCCGGTCACGCGGGCCATCCAGGGAAAATCCGCCGCCTCGACGTAGAACTGGTGCAGCACGATCAGGCTGACCACGCATCCCGCCGCGCCCGGCGAGGGCAGGCCGCGGAACATCATGTGGTCTTCGACCAGCGCTGAACCCGATTCGACGTTGAACCGCGCCAGGCGCAGCGCCGTGCACGCGACGTAGACCGCGGCGATGGCCCAGAGCACGCGGGCGAAGATCTCATCGCGCGTCGGGCTGATGATGTAGTAATCTTCCGCGGCGAAGTAGTACTTGCTCACGAGCTGCAGCGTCATGTACGCCGGCGCCACGCCAAAGGTGACGATGTCGGCGAGCGAGTCGAGTTGGGCGCCGATGTCGGAGGTGGAGCGGGTCAGGCGGGCGACGTAGCCATCGACCGCGTCGAAGAACATGCCAAAGAACACGAGCAGGCCGGCGACGGTGAGGGTCGTCCATTCGACCTCGCCGACGTTGAAGGCCACGGCGAGCGGTTTGGCGGCGAAATGGATCGCCGCAAAGCCCGCGATGAGATTGCCCAGCGTGAACAGCGAAGGCAGTACCGACACCGCCTTGGCGCGGCGGCGGCGCTGCTTGCGCCGGCGGCGCAGGCTGCGGCGGGAGCGCTCTTGCATGTCCTGCTGACCTGGCTGCATGAGTCCACCGACTGGTGAATCGACCCCCTTCGGTGTGAATCGTATCAGGCTCGAGCAGACTCAACCGGCAGGGAGCCGGCTACTTGATCTGATGCATCTCCTCCAGTCGAACCGTCCAGAGCGCCTCGTCCTTCGAGCCGGCGGCGTAGGCGGCATTCAACCACAGCCCCGAGAGCACCGCAAACCGCCTCATGCCGGCGCCGTCGAGCGTTTCGACCAGCAGCCAGCGGCTGCGCAGGTCGGGCGCGCTGCGGGCGCCGAGGAAGTCGCCGCGGATCACCGCTTCGCCGTTGGCGTCCGTCTCCGTCGTGCCGTTGGGCGGACGGTCGGCGGCGACGCCCTGCGCGTTGGCTCCTTCAGAAATCGGCAGCGAGCGGAAGAACAGCACCTTCAGACCGGCAACGGGCTGATCGTCGCTGTCGATGATGCGCAGCTTCACGTTGCGCGGCACCCAGCGCCACACGTGGCCGTGCGTCTGCTTCGGATCATCGCACGGGCTCAGGCGCGATACGCCTGCCTTGCTGTTGGCGACCGCCGCGGCCAGCGCGCCGATGCGCGGCGACGGACCGGGCCGGTTCATCAGATCGCCGGCGAACGGCTCGGGCACGTCGATCGCTTCGCTCCACCGGCCCGGCAGGGCGCCGGCTTCGATGCGGTATGCGGCATAGTCCTGCACGCCGCGGAACTGCAGCAGCGATTTCCACAACTCAGCCTCGGCCGCGTCGGACGTCAGCCCGCTTTCGCCGCCGGGGGCCGAGAGATTCCAGCCGATGGAATACTGCTCCGGCCAATAGCCAGTGAACGGGCCATCCTCGTCGCAGGCGACGACCACATCGTAATTCGGATGCGAATCGAAGATCGCCGGCCGAGTCTGCGTATCCGTGGAATCGGCGGGGCGATCGAAGAGTTCGACGCGCTCGATGCGGAATCGGTCGGTGATCGCCTGCCGCTCAAGCCCCGCTTCCTCGGGCGCCGAGGTCGATGCGAACAGGTCATGCAGACCCTCGAGCGACTCGCGCATGTGTCGGGTGAATGAGCCGAACTTCTTATTACCGGCATCCCAGGTGCGGCGCTCGACGAGCAGCGCGATGCGCATGGCTTTCTCGCCGTGCAGCGTGGCGCGGTCGGTTTCCTCGAGCTTGTGGGCTTCCATGTTGTAGACCTGAGCGATGATCGGCTGGTCGTAGGGGATGTCGGCCGGGGCGATGGAAATGGAAACTGCCTTGGATTCGCCCGGCTGGATGTAGCCGATCTCCTGCCGCTCGGCGGCGCCGGCCCAGTCGATGGCGGCGTAGACCTCCGTGTCGCGCAGGTTGAAGAGAAAGGCCGTAAGTCGCGCTTCGTCGCCTTCCGGGCGGCGCGGACCATCGCCGATCTCGTTCACGGCGACCTGAGGTTCGAGCGCGAGATACTCGATGATCAGGTCGCTGTAGCGGTCGCCGGACTTCGCTTGGGCAAGCGCTGCGGGCGCGAGCCCAAGGGCGCACGCGGCGGCGAGGGCAAGTGTGATGGAGCGGAACAAAGCGCGCAGAGTGTGGTTCGTCTTCATGATTCAACATGATAGGCGAAACCGGATATCCACTGAGTCGAATCGATCAATAGCCGCCGGTGGGCTGGCGCGGGAATTTCACGTATGGCAGGCGAAAAGAGCCGTTATTGGCGTGAATGACCACCTCATCGGCGCGGCGAACATCAGGGCCAAATTCCTGATATCCCGCCGCGGCCATGAACGCGACAAAGTCATCCTGCTCGATCCCGTCGCCGGAAACTCCCACGCCGCCCACGAGCACGCCGTTCTTGTAGAGCGGTACAGAGCCGGGGAAGATCTGGATGCCGTTGCGGGCCGGCAGCGAGACATCGGTTACGCCGCCGCCGCCGATGACGCTATCCTGGAATGCCTGCAGCGCGAGCCCCTCGTCGCCGTAGGCGTTGAAGTCGGCGAGAAAGGCGACGAGGTTGGTGGTGAGCAGCTCGACCTGCAGGCCGGTGTTGAAGATGCTGAATTCATCGGGGCTCTGGGCGCTGAAAGGTCCGGGCATCGTGCCGGGGATTCCGTCAGGCAGGAAGGGACGCGAGAGGAAGCCGCCGGTGCGGTCAGACATGGCCACGCTGCCGTCGAGCATGACGCCCAGGGCCGCGGCGTTGTCCACGAACGTGGCGAACGCCCCGCCTTCGGCCGCACCGAGCAGCGCCCCAGCGTCGTCGCGGCTGAACATTGCGGCCGTGCGGGCCTTCTGGACTGACACATCAAACCCAAAGACCGGCGCATCGGCCGAGCGGAACGAGCCAAGGAGGTTGCCGTCTACATCGACCACGCTCACCGTTACCTGCGCGATCTGCGGCCGATCGCGGCGTATCGCCGCCCGCAGCGTGCGGCTGAACTCGATGCCCTGCTGCAGGATGGTTTCGACATCGGCGCCCGTGAGCTGCTCGCCGCCGACCATGACGCCGTCGAGAGTGAGCATTGAATTGTCCGGCTGCGTGAGTTGGAGCAGATTGGTGAGCACCGTGACGTCTTCGAAGATGTTGGCGAACAGCTGCTCGCTGCGCGAACTGACGCCGATCATGTAGTCCTCGCCTCCCGTACTCAGCACACGTCCCTGTTCGAGCACGGCGGCGCGATCGCGGAGGCGCTGAGGCTGTCCGACCGTGGAGCCGTCGGTCGCGCGGAGCGATATCTGGCGTCCGGTCGTGGCGTTGTGTGCAATGAGCAGATCATCGCCGGCGTCGGGCGTGCCTTGATCGTCGTACATGAGCGCCGAAACCGATTGCCCATTGCGGATGGCGCCGCCGGTGGATTCGGCCAGATTCGCCACGAGCGTCACGCCCGAGCCGTCGAGCGCGATGCGCACGAGTTGCCGCACTGAGCCGAGCGCGCGCACGGCGTACGCCTCCATCGCGCCGGCGGCGGAGGCCAGGGTGAACGACTGGAAGCGGCCCTCGAGGCTCGTCGTGAGTTCGGTGTAGTTGCCCGCGTCGGTGAAGTCCGCCGTGTCGATGCGATACATCTGGCCGGTGGTTTTGCTGATCCCGATCATGTCGCGGCTGCCGCCGTCTGCATAGACAACGGCGTCGCGCAGCAGCGCATCGCCCATGGCCAGCGCCTGCGGGGCGCTGACGGCGGTGCTCGTCAGGTCGATCCGCCGCGCATCGCCTGCAGCGCCGTTGAGGATGATCACGCTGTCGTCGGCAGGGGCGCCAGTCGTGCCGCCATCGTCGAAGATCATGGCGGTGACGTATTCGCCCGGGGCGAGTTCATTGGCCCCGCCGTCTGAGATGTTGGCAATCAGCGTGACAGCGCCGGAGGGCACGTCGATGCTGACGAGTTCGCGCTCACTCCCCGCTGCCGTGCGCACCGCGTAGACGGTCGAACCCTCGCCCAGCGCGATGGCTTCGATGCGCCCAGTCGCGAATGCATCGATCGTCTCGCCGATGACGCTGCCCAGCGTGGTCGGCGTGAACATCGTGGCCGGGCTGGTCGTGGGCGCGACGAGCACGTCGAGCAATCCGCCCGTTTCAAGCGTGTCGAGATCAGGCAGCGCGCCCAGCGAGGCGAGCGAAGGCGGCGCGATGTTGGCAAAGTCGAGGCGGATGCCGTCGAGGAAGATGCGATCAGCCCGGATGGCGCCGGGGACTTTGAAACCGATCTGGCCGGCGACAGCGATGCGCTCTTCGAGCGTGGCCCGGCCGCCGATCGGACTTGGATCGAAAGTGTACATGCCGTCGAGTTCGATGCCGACACCGCCGAGCAGTTGCCCGCCGCGATAGAGCGGCACGCCGCCCGGATCGGCCGACAGGCCCAGCGGCAGGCGATTGATGTCGCTTGTGGGCAGGGAAGAGAACTGCACGCCGAAGAGCGGTCCGGAATCCTGAAACTGCACGCCGGGCGGAAAGTGCGGCTGGATGATCTGCCCCGCGGTGCGCGTCGTGAACGCGTTGCCGGTGGTGGAGAGAAACGCCGCCGTGCCCGCCTTGGTCACCGCCGTGATCGACGACGCGACCGTCACACCCTCGAGGCCGCCGCTGCCGCCGCCGCTGATCGTCGAAGTGCCCGGGTCGGCCGTGAGCGACGGGTCTGTCATGCGCACGGTCGCAAGGATGTTGCCTTCGCGATCGGTGACGGCCATGGTGGCGTTGACGCCCAGTTGCGTCGCGCGGGCGATCATCTGCTCGAGGATGGCGCGCACGTCCTCCTCCGTCAGCGCATTGGCGGCGTCGGGCAGGGGGTCGATGACAGCCGTGCCGATGATGCCGGCGCGGAGGTCGTCCGGCTTGCCCTCCAGCCGGTAGCCGTGCACACGGAGGCGATCGATGCGCGCGGCGTAGACGCCGGGGTTGATGTGTTCGCTGTGCACGCCGGCAACGTAGCCGCCGATGGACAGAACCGCGATCGAACCGCCCTCGAGGATTTCATGGTCGCGGAAGAGTCGGTCTTCTCCCGGATCGCCGCCCGATGCGAGGATGGAGTCGAGCAGGTCGCCGCGGATGGTGACGCGGTTGATGGGCGCCGCCGCAAAGGTCGCTCCCGCCAGCGAGAGATCGACATCCAGGCGAGCGCCCGCGAGGAGCATCGAATCGCGCACCGAGCCGCGGATGCTCAGCACGCCAAAGCCGCCTTCTGCCGCGATGATCGAGTCGGACTGGAGATCGGTGGCGATGCGCACGTGACCAACTTCGCCGCCGATTGCCAGGCGCGAGCGATCGATGCTGCCGGACGCTTCGCCGCGATTGCTCTGGACGACGAGCCGCGCCAGATCGCCGCCGATGCGGCCATCGACGCCGGAGAGTGCGTTCGCCCGCCACAGTGTCACCGTCGAGCCGACGATGAGCGTCGAATCGAGCATCTGCCCGGTCAAGCCGCCCTGATCGACGACCACGAGGCGCTGCAGCGATTGGGCGATGCCGATGGAAGATCCGGCCAGGCTGCCGCCGCGAACGACGAGCGAACCGGCGGCGCCATCGACCTCTACCGCCGCCGCGACGACATCGCCAAGGAAGCGGGCCGAGCCGAGATCGCCGCGAATATTTAGCCGCGCGGGATCACCCGGGTCGCCGCTCACGCCGGCCAGGTCGAGGCGGGTGAGCGATCCGGCCACGTGGATTCCCGCGCCGACCAGCGTGATGCGCCGCAAGTCGAGGCGATTGAGCGACCCATCGGAATTGAGCCAATCCAGCGTCGTTGCGCCGTTGCCGCCTTCACCGGCCCGCACGGTGATGCGAAGCGAAGTGCGTTCATCGCCGCCGGTCATGTTGATGGTTTGAAGGTCGGCGTGGTTGGCGGCGTCGCCGGAGAGCGTGAGTTCCGCCGAGCCGCGGCCGATGAGCCGCACGAGCACGAGATCGCCGTCTGCATCCGTAAACTCGAACTGGCGCATGGCCGAGTCGAGCATGGCGGCCGAGAGCAGCGCCCGGCGCTCGAGCGGCTCGAACACCAGCCTCGATGCGTTGCTGGGCAATTGCGGCGAGCGGACGAATCGATTTTGGCGGCGCTGTGACACTTGTTTCACCGGAGCGTACCTCCCGGGCCATTGCCGGCTCAACCACGAATCGTAAGTCTGCCGATGAAGGGCATGATGGCCTCATCATTGTCGTTTGTCCAGCGGTCATCACTGGAGTGATTCCTGAACTCTTGCATCCCAGTGCGTCCTTCGGGGTTGCTGGAGGCGGTTGCCTCGGATATCTTGCAGTGCGTGGCATGGGACCTCCAGCGTGGTGGAAGCGGGCGGTGGTGCGCCGGATGCGCTGCGGCTATCGCGTTGTGCGGCCTGGCGCCGTCCGGGGCCGCGGCCGGTTCCGTCCTTTTCCAAGAGCCTCCGCAACAATCGGCTGCCGATCCGCAGGCCACGCTGCAGGAGCCTTCGCCGGCAGGCACCGAGAGCCCGCCGACCGAGACAGAAACGCTGCCCGCCGTGCCACTCGAGCCGCTCGGCTACTCCGGCGAGCCCGGCACTGCCGCGTGGATGCTCCGCGAGCCGGCCGTGCCCGTGCCCGACCGCTGGCGTATCGGTTGGCTGCCGTGGGACCGCTACGGCCGCCAGGCCCCGACTGACGATCTGCTTATGAACTGGTCGGGAGGCGACTCGCCTTACACGCGCGGACACGGCTTCAACCCGTACGACCGCAACATCCTCAAGGGCGACTACCCGATCGTCGGCGATGACCTCTTCCTCAACGTCTCGGCGATCTCCGATACCTTTATTACCGCCCGCAAACTGCCTACGCCGTCGGGCGTCAGCGCCGGAAACCCCGGCTCGTTCGATTTCTTTGGCGACGGCGAGCAGTTCTTCGTCAACCAGAACTTCATCCTGAGTCTCGAACTCTTTCAGGGCTACACCGCGTTCCGTCCGGTGGACTGGCTCGTGCGCGTCACCCCGGTCATCAATCTCAATCATCTTGAATTGCAGGAGCACAACGCCGCGTTCATCGACACGCGGCGCGGTGACGTGCGCGATGATCACTTCATCGCACTGCAGGAGGCGTTTGGCGAACTGCACCTCGGCGACACGAGCCCGAACTTTGACATCGCTGCCCTGCGCCTGGGCCGGCAGCAGTTCAACTCCGATTTTCGCGGCTTTATCTTCAACGACAACTCCGACGGCGTGCGGCTGCTGGGCAACTTTGAATCCAATCGCATCCAGTACAACCTGGCGCTCTTCAACCAGACCGAGAAGGACACGAACAGCCAGCTCGACGAACTCGAGTGGCGCGATCAGCAGGTGTTCATCGCCAACCTCTACATCCAGGATTTCATCTGGAAGGGTTACACGACGCAGTTCAGTTTCCACTGGAACCACGATCGCTCGGATCTACGCTACGACGAGAACGGCTTTCTCGTGCGGCCGAGTTTGATCGGCAGCGTCACCAGCCAGGAGATCGACGCGTACTACCTCGGCTGGGCGAGCGACGGGCACATCGGCCGGATCAACGTCAATCACGCGCTGTACTACGTGCTCGGCCAGGATCGGCGCAACCCCATCGCCGGGCGCGACGTGGACATCAGCGCATTTCTGGGCGCGGTCGAACTCTCGTACGACATGGACTGGCTGCGGCCGAAGGTCTCGCTGCTCTACGCCAGCGGTGATGGCGATCCGACCGACGGCCGCGGCGAAGGCTTCGACGGCATCTTTGACAACCCGTTCTTCGCCGGCGGGCCCGGCAGTTTCTACCAGAGCCAGGCGCTGCGGCTGTTTGGCGTGGATCTCACAAGCGCGCGGAGCTTGTACAACGATCTCGCGGGCACCAAGGCCGAGGGGCAGTCGAACTTTGTCAACCCCGGCATCGCGCTGATCAACGCCGGCGTGGATGCCGAGATCACGCCCAAACTCCGCGCCAGCCTGAACGCCAACAGCCTGTGGTTCGCCAGCACCGACACGCTCGAACTCGTGCTCAACCAGAACGGCATCGGCTCGCACATTGGCGAGGAACTCAACTTGAGCGCGCAGTACCGACCGGCGCTGAACAACAACATCATTCTCACGCTGGGAGGCTCGCTCTTTTTCCCCGGCGACGGATTCACCGACATCTACGAGAGCGACGACACGCTCTGGCAGGTCTTCGCCGGAGTGACGCTTGCATTCTGACGGGTGGGCGATGGAACACCATGAGAGCAATGTGCCGCCAAGAGGCACAGGAAACACAAAGAAGACGTTCACGTCGATCGCGCTGTGCCTTGCGGCACCTGGCGCACTTGTCCTTATACTGGCCGCGTGCGAACATGCGAAGCACTGGCGCGGCGGCGAGCCGTACGACCGCGCCTTCATCACGCGCATGGCCGACCCGGCCCAGGCGCAGAGCGAACTCGACAGCCGCATGCGGCGCACCCCCAAAGACCCTCCGCCAAGACCCGACGGCAGTGGACCCTACAGCACCGAGGACTGGAGCCTCGAGCAATCCGGCGGCTGCATGACCTGCCACGGGGAGTACGACAAGGCCCGCCGCACCATGCACGATTCGCGCAAAGCCATCGCGGTGGGCTGCACGGGCTGTCACGGCGGCGATGCATCCGTGGTTTCGCCGCTCGATGCGCCCGGTCGGCCGGGTGAACCGGGCACACCCATCACCGATGCAGCCTATCTCGACGCCATGCAGCGAGCGCACATCCAGCCGCGCAACGCTCAGGCGTGGTACGGCCGTCATGACGACGCTGCATTCGGCTCGCACCACGGCGAGGGCGACCCGGCGATGCTGCACGGCTCGCGCAACCCCGAGATCACCGGCGCGCTGCTCAACCAGGAGTCGCCCGAGTTCATCCGCTTCATCAACCCCGGCGATCTCCGCGTCGCCGACTACTCCTGCGGCTCATGCCACTTCGAGATTGTCGAAAAGGTCAAGCGATCCATGATGGCGCACGGCGCGCAACTCTGGGGCGCAGCGCTCTACAACAACGGTTCGATTCCG
The DNA here is from genome assembly GCA_963205185.1 of Planctomycetota bacterium. Classification (GTDB taxonomy): domain Bacteria; phylum Planctomycetota; class Phycisphaerae; order Phycisphaerales; family UBA5793; genus UBA5793. The sequence goes on from CAUJHZ010000035.1 coordinate 78,156, forward strand.
AACAAGACGCCCAACTACGGCGAGAGCTACTCGGCCTTCGGCCTGCCGCAGCGCCTCCAGGGCGTGATCGAGATCGAGGATGACCAGGTGCGCATGCGGCCGGTGAGCGAGGATGAGGCGGCGCGCGGCGTGGTGCCCTATCTCAGCCCGCTGCCTGTGTGGAACATCAGCCAGCCCGGCAACATTCTGCGCATCTTCGAGCGCGGCACGAAACTCCCGGCCCCCGGCGGCGCCACGCCCAACGCCAATCCCGCCGAGATCGGCAATCCAAACCCGCTCGTCGAAGGCGGCCGGCCGGACAAAGGCCTCTCGCCGCGCGGCCTGGGCACGGCGAACCGGACCGATCCCGTGTTCATCGGCCTGCAGAAGACGCGGTTGCTCGACCCGACGCTCAACTTCCTGGGCACCAACGACCACCCGGGCGACTACCGCTCGTCGGGATGCACGGCCTGCCACGTCCTCTATGCCAACGACCGCGATCCCATGCACTCGGGCGCCGTGCTCGCGGCGCACGGCAACATGGGCCTGGCCGCGGCGCAGAGCGACCCAAACATCCCGGAAGACGAATCGGGGCATCCGGTGGCGCACGTCATGAGCCGCGCAATTCCCAGCAGCCAGTGCATCACCTGCCACGTGCACCCCGGCACGAGTTACGCGAACACATATCTCGGCTACATCTGGTGGGACAACGAGTCGGACGGCGAGTTCTTCTATCCGAACCGCTCACACACGCCAACGCCGGAGCAGGAGATCGCAGCGCTGCGGCGAAACCCGGAGAGCGCTGCGCTCAAGGGCCTCTGGGACAATCTGTATCCGGACGCGGTGTCGCACGCCGGCGAGCGAAGCGGTGACGACTTTCTCGAGCGCAGCGGCGAGCCGCGCAAGGGCGACGGCTCGACGCTCAACGACCGCCTGCAACACAACCAGATCGCCGACTTCCACGGCCACGGCTGGGTCTTCCGCGCTGTCTACAAGAAGGATCGCCAAGGCCATCTGCTCGACGAGAAGGACAACGTCGTTGACTTCGACGACCCGGACAAGTGGGACAAGGCGGTGCACCTGGGCGACGTGCATCTCAAGGCCGGCATGCACTGCATCGACTGCCACTTCGAGCAGGACGTGCACGGCGACGGGCGGCTCTACGGCGAAGTGCGCAACGCCATCGAAGTCACCTGCATCGACTGCCACGGCACCTACACCGACGAGCCCACGCTCCGCACCAGCGGCCCCGCAGCATTGGACGGCGGCAGGAATCTCAGCAGGGATATGGTCTTCGGCAAGCCGCGCATCCGCAAGCGCGGTCGCAACTACGTGCAGCAGTCCGCCGTCGATCCGAACCTTACGTGGACCATTCCACTCACCAAAGACACGATCGATCCGGATTCGGCGTGGGCGAAGGCGAACCCCGAGGCGGCGGCGCGGAGCCGCCGTGCCAAGACGATGCGGCGCGATGGCACGTGGGGCGATCTCGCCGTCGAAGAGGGGCGCGATCTCGAATTCGCCCACTCCTCGGACAACATGGAGTGCTACACGTGCCACACATCGTGGATGACGTCGTGCTTCGGCTGCCACCTGCCGATGGAGGCGAATCAGCGGGCACCCATGCTGCACAACGAGAACCTCTTCACGCGCAACTACACGCGATACAACTACCAGGTGTTGCGCGATGACATCTTCATGCTCGGCCGCGATTCGAGCGTCAAGGGCGGCCGCGTCGTGCCGGTGCGCTCGAGCAGCGCGGTGATCGTCTCGAGCCAGAACGCCAACCGCGAGTGGATCTACCACCAGCAGCAGACCATCAGCGCCGAGGGTTTCAGCGGGCAGGCCTTCAACCCGCACTTCCCGCATGCAACTTCGGGGCGCGGCACGACGAAGATGTGCACCGACTGCCATGTGTCCCGCGACGACGACAACAACGCGTGGATGGCGCAACTGCTGCTGCAGGGCACGAACTTCGTCAACTTCATCGGGCGATACGCCTACGTGGCGACGGGTGGCGACGGGCTCGAGGCGGTGGCCGTCACTGAGCACGACGAGCCGCAGGCGGTGTACGGCTCGAATCTGCACCACCTCGCATATCCGGATGAGCATCGGCAGTTCGTCGAAGCGGGCCGGGCGCTGCACGAAGCGCACCACCACGACGCCGGCTGGGGAAGCGAGATTCTCGATGTGCAGTTGCGCGGCGAGTATCTCTACGCGGCGCGTGGCGCCGGTGGGTTCTACGCCTATGACGTGGCCAACATCGACAACAAGGGCTTCAGCGAGCGCATCGTCACCGCGCCCGTCTCGCCGCTTGGCCAGAATCTCGGCTTTGACACGAGTTATGCCGTGGCGATTGCCAGTCCGACGACCCTGGGCGTCGATCCGGCGCGCTCCAGACTGATGACTCCCTCCCCCGGCTCTGCGGGCGAGGGCGGCGGTGGGGGCGCTTCCGCCGATGCCAGCGCTCCGTCGCGCCAAGCCTCCGCCTCGCGGCCGACTGAGGAAACCGTCGCCGTCAACCAGGAGCAACCAATCCATCCGCTCTACGCCTACCTCTACATCGGCGATCGCGACGAGGGCTTGATTCTCACGTTTGCCGGCACATTGCTCGACGGCGATCCCACGAACAACTTCATGCAGCGCGCCACGCTGGCCGACGGCACGACCGCGTTCAACCCCGACGGCGTGCTCAGCGGCATGACGCAGCTCGCGCTCGCCGGCCATTACGTCTATGCCACCGCGCCGGCGGGTCTCGTGGTCATTGACATCGATCAGCCGCTGAGCCCGCGCGTGGTCGCCGTGGTTGGCAGCGATGTCTTGGAGAATCCGCAGTCGGTCGCGGTGCAGTTCCGCTACGCATTCGTGACCGACGCGCGCGGCGTGCACGCCGTGGACATCACTGACCCCGTCTCGCCGCGCGTGGTGGAGGGCGCGTTCGTCGAACTGGCCGAGGCGCATCGCGTGTACGTGGCGCGCACCTATGCCTTCGTCGCCGCCGGTTCGCAGGGGCTGGCGATCATCGACGTAACCAATCCGGAGCAGCCGCAGCTGGATCAGATGTTCACTGCAGGCGGCGCGATCGACGATGCGCGCGATGTGAAGGTCGGCATGACCAACGCCTCGCTGTTTGCCTACGTCGCCGACGGCCGCAACGGCCTGCGCATCATCGAACTCATGGGGCCGCACACGACGCCGCAGTTCCGCGGGTTTGCGCCGCCGCTCGACCCGAGCCTCATCGCCACGCACCGCACCCACGGCCCCGCGCTGGCGGTGAGCAAAGGCCTCGATCGCGATCGGGCCGTGGATGAGTCCGGCAACCAGCTGGCGGTCTTCGGCCGACTGGGCGCGCGGCCGCTCAACCTCGAAGAGATGCGGCGGATGTACGTGCGCGACGGCGAGGTGTTCAAGGTGAGCAACGAACCGGCAGCGGATGAGACGCCGCGCGCGTTTGCAGAGCCGGAGAAGTAATCATTGCGCAAGGCACAACTTCAAAGCCCAGGGAAAGCCTTTCCCTGGGCTTTTGCTTTCGACTTCGACTTCACTTGCCAGTCAAACCTTCGCCTTTGCAAACGCGCGCACAAGTTTGATCGTGTCATACTCGTACTTGCCCTGGAGTTCGTCGAAGATGGGGCGCAGGTAGTCGGCGCCGGCTCGCTTCATCGCCTCGGCGATTTCGCGCTGCACTTCCGGCTGCACCCAGGCGTCGATCGAATCCGGCTCCTCGACTTCGATGAACTGCGCGAGATAGCCGGTGACCGTGCTGCGAGCCCGGCTCATCGCCTGCATGACTCGCTCGATCGACTTGCCTTGGCGAAAGTGGTCAAACGATGCGAGCGCCCCGGCCGTCAGTCCCTTGCCGCCGCCCGATGACGGCGCCCCGCCGCCGGTCGCGGCAGTGTCGCCGGCATCGGTGTCCAGCCGGTTGGCTCTGCAGTGCGCTTTGATCGCCTCGACGAAGCGCGGCCCGAGGTCCTTGCACTTGAGTTCGCCCACGCCCCACACGCCGCGCATCGTTTCCACCGAGCCCGGCCGCTTGCGCGCCAGATCGCGCAGCGTGCCGTCGCCGAAGATGACGTACGCCGGCACCTCGCGCTCGGCGGCGATCTCGGCGCGCAATTGGCGCAGGGCTTCGAAGAGGTCGCGATCGACGCCCTCCCACGACTCGCTGTCGAACTTCCCGCCGTGTGCTGCGTTGGCCTTCGCGGCCGGCTTGACAAGCACGACAGGCACCTCGCCGCGCAGCACCGGCTTGCTCTTTTCGCTGAGCGTCACGACCGGCCGCTGGCCCGTGGTGCGGCTGAGCAGGCCCTGGTCGATCAGCTGGTGGGTCAGGCTGACGAGTTGCTTCTTGTCGCCGCCCTTGAGCAGCCCGTGGACGCTGAGTTCATCGTGCTTGCATCTCTTGATGAGATCGCTCTTGCTGCCCAGCAGCACATCGACGACGTGCCCCACGCCGAAGCGCTCGCCGACGCGGGCCACGCACGAGATGATCTTCTGAGCGACCACGGTGGCATCCGGCAGCGTGTCGAGTTCGTTGAGGCACACATCGCAGGCGCCGCAGTCGCCGCTCTCATAGGCCTGGCCGAAGTACTCGACCAGCGCGCGGTGGCGGCAGGTGGAGCCGGCGGCGAAGCGCTGGATTTCGCCGAGCAGTTCCGTCGCCGCCTCGATCACCGGCCCGGGCTTCTGGGCCTGCTCGGCCGACTGGGCAATCAGCCGCTCCCAGCGCATCACGTCGGCGAGGGAGTAGAACATCACGCACTCGGCTTCGAGGCCATCGCGCCCCGCGCGGCCCGTCTCCTGCTGGTAATGCTCGATCGACTTGGGCATGGCGGTGTGGATGACACAGCGCACATTGCTCCGGTCGATCCCCATGCCGAACGCGACGGTGGCGACGACCACCTGCAGTCGATCCTGCGCGAAGGCCTCCTGCACCTTGCGGCGATCATCGCCCGACATGCCCGCGTGGTAGGCCGCGGCGTCGATCTTCATCGCCTTGAGATAGCCCGCGAGGTTCTCCGTGTCCTTGCGGCTGATGCAATAGATGATCACCGCTTCATTCTGGTGCCGGCGGATGACTTCGAGCGACTGTGCGTTCGCATCCACGCGCGGCACGATGCGATAGATCAGGTTCGGCCGGTCGAAGTTGCCCACCAGCACATTCGGCTCGCGCAGGCGCAGCTGCTCGATGATGTCCGCGCGCACGCGCTGCGTGGCGGTGGCGGTGCAGGCGTGGAAACTGGCCTCGGGAAACTTCGAGCGCAGTTCCGCCAGCCGGCGATACTCGGGCCGGAAATCGTGCCCCCACTGGCTGATGCAGTGCGCCTCGTCGATGGCAAAGCCGCCCACGCCCACATCCTGGAGGAACTTGAGGAAGCCGTCGTTCATCAGCCGCTCGGGCGCGACAAAGAGCAGCCGCAGCTCGCCGCGCTTGATCGATCGCCCGACGGCTTTGCGCTCCTCGGTGGACATGGTGCTGTTGAGGGCTGCGGCGGGGTAGCCGTTGGCCTTGAGCGCATCGACCTGGTCTTTCATGAGCGAGATGAGCGGCGAGACGACCACGTCGGTGCGCCGATCGATGAGCGGCGGCACCTGATAGCACAGGCTCTTGCCCCCGCCCGTGGGCATGACGAGCAGCGAGTCGCGCTGCTCGAGCCCGGCCCGGATGGCCTGCTCCTGCAATGGGCGAAGTTCGCGATAGCCCCAGACCCGCTCCACGGACTTGAGGATTTGCGAGGTGGGCACACTGCGCGCATCCCTGCGGGCAGCCGACGACGGCTGGGTGGAGGTGCTGGTCATGCGACAGGATACCGAACAGACTCCAGACAATCAAGCCGGCGTTCCGCGCGCCCGCCCCGCTTTTGCCCGCCGGTCGGCTGATTTCCGCGGCGGAACCGATACCACGCGTGCGCCTGCGGCCCTGCGGTTAGAATCTGCCGCGGCATCCCGCCGCACCCACAACCATCCGCCCTTTCAGTCGAGGCGCCCATGCCCTGTGAATTCAAGACGGCCGAACTGCCCAACGGCCTGCGGCTCATCGCCGAGGTCGATCCACAGTCCTACACCGCCGCGGCCGGCTTCTTCGTCCGCACCGGCAGCCGCGACGAGCAGGCCCAGTTCATGGGTGTGAGCCACTTCCTCGAGCACATGATGTTCAAGGGCACGCCCCGCCGCAGCGCCGACGATGTCAACCGCGAGTTCGACGAACTCGGGGCCAACTACAACGCCTTCACCAGCCAGGAGATGACCGCCTTCTGGGCTCACGTCATGCCCGAGTATCTCAATCCGGCGCTCGATCTGCTTGCCGACATCATGCGCCCGGCCCTGCGCGAGCAAGACTTCCAGACCGAGCGCGGCGTGATTCTCGAAGAGATCGCCATGTACGCCGACATGCCCTTCTGGCGACTCTACGAAGCGTCGATGGAGCACTACTACCGCCATCACCCGCTCGCGTATCGCGTGCTCGGCACCAACGAGACCATCGGCGGCCTCCAGCGCGAGGCGATGCAGGCGTACTTCAACGACCGCTACTCGGCCGACAACACCGTGCTGGCTCTGGCGGGCAATCTCGACTTCGACGCGGCCGTCGATGCCGTGGGCGACTGGTGCGGCCGGTGGAAGCGCACCGACACGAAGCGCCACTACGACGAACTGAGCCTGGCGGACCATCACTTCACGATCGACGATGCGAACTCGAACCGGCACTACATGTTGATGATCGCGCCGGCGCCCGCCGCCGATGACGATCGTCGCTATGCCGCGTCGATGCTCGCCAGCCTGCTGGGCGATCAGGAAGGCTCGCTGCTTTACTGGGCCCTGGTCGAGCCGGGCATCGCCGAAGAAGCGCAGGTCGGCTTCGACGGCCGCGACGGCGTGGGTGAGTATTACGTCTTTGCCTCATGCCCGACCGAGCGAGCCGCACAGGTTGAAGAGATCGTGAGCGACCAGATCAAGCGATGCCTTGAACTCGTGACCGAAGACGATCTCGTGCGCCTGCGCAACAAGACGGCCACGTCGGTAACGCTCGCCGGCGAGCGCCCGGCGGGCCGGATGAAGCGCCTCGGCCGGGTCTGGACGTATCTGCAGCGCTACTCGACGCTGGAGGAAGAACTCGCGCGCATCCAGGCCGTCACGCTCGACGACGTGCGGGCGGTGTACGAGGCGTTCCCGTTCCGCCCCCGCACGGTGGGGCACCTGCGGCCGATGGCCTGACACCGGGCGGGCGAGGATTCTCGGCTCTGGATCATCATATTTGCCGATTCGGCGCTGCATTCTTTCGGGGTTCCGAGTAGACTGGACGCCGCAAGGCAGCCTGCGCCACCGCGAGGGCGGGGAAACTGCCCTGATTCGGGTCCGCATGACCGGGTTCCGGTTGTGATCCGCGCGCCAATCGGCTCTACTTGCGCAACGGCGGGCGGGAGGCTTGCTGCATGCGGTTGAGTTATCGAACTCGAGTCGCAAGGGCTGCGGGGCCGTGCATCGTGAACAGGAGGAGGTTGCCATGAACCCGGAATGCCCGACCTTCCAGCGGCTCGCCTGCATCGTTTGTGCGATCGTCGCACTGGCGCCGCATGCGCCGTGCATGGCACAGTCTCAACCTTGGCCTCCGCCGTACGCCGTGTTCGAACTCCCGACACTCGGCGGGACACCAAGTTATGGCTGGACCCTGGATGATCGGGGCAATGCCGTGGGCAGCGCTACATTGGCCAACCGAGACTTTCATGCGACGATTTGGTTGGGCGGCCAGCAGCCGATTGATCTCGGGACCCTTGGCGGTCCCGACAGCGCTTGCCGGGGGATCAACCAGGACGGTTCGGTGGTTGGATGGGCGCACACCGGCACGCAAAGCGGGTTCGATAGTACGGCCTTTCTCTGGCGCAACGGCCAAATGACGAGCCTCGGCTATCTCGGCACCGGTGACTATTCCGAAGCCTACGGCATCAATGACCTCAACCAGATCGTCGGGAGGTCCACCATCGACATGAGCCAGTATCCGCCGGTCCGCGCGTTCCTGTGGCAGAACGGCCAAATGTCTGCACTGCCCATCACTCCCGAGTACAACAACTCGGAGGCGACCGCTATCAACAATGCGGGGTTGATCGTCGGCACGGCGAGCAGCCTCTCGTATTTTACATGGCGACCGGTGATCTGGCGCGACGGCCAGATCATTGACCTCGGCACGTTTCTGAATGACAATCGCGGTACCGGTGTATGTATCGACGTGAATCAGCATGGCGATGTAGTTGGCTATGCCTCAACTGAGCCGGATCGGTACCCGGGCGCTTTTCTGTATCGTAACGGACAGATGCATTACTTGGGTAAAAAGCGCGAGTGGATCGATTCCACGGCCTGGGCGATTAATGAGAGCCGGCAAATCGTTGGCGCGGGCGAAACGGAGAATCTTGATCGCTTTGGCTGCATCTGGGAATGGAATCAGCCGTTGCGGGTGCTCGACGAGCTCATCCCGCCGCGCTCGAATTGGCGAATTCAGATGGCTTTCGAGATCAACAACGCGGGACAGATCACGGGCGAAGGATTTCGTCGCGACAACCCCGACTCCACAAAGGGTTATCTCCTCTCCCCCGTGCATCCCACGATGGAACTGAGCCAGCCAAGCCCCGGCCTAGCGAACGCCGAGAACACGCTCACCGTTACCGGCGCGGCGCCCGGCGCGCGTGTCACCTTCCTCTACTCGCGCCACGGCGGCGGCACCGCCATCCCCGGCTGCACCTTGCAAATCAACTGCCTCCAACTCGACGCGCCCAAAATCATCGGCCGCGCCACCGCCGACGCCGAAGGCCGAGCGACCATCACCGCGTTCGTCCCCCCGGCCGCGGCCGGCGAGACCATCCTCCTCCAGACCTGCGTGAAAGAGCAGTGTGCGGTGAGTCAACTCGTCGTGCATGAGTTCGAGTAGCCCAGCCGATGCGCTACTTCGTCCGCACCGCCATGTAGCGGCACAACTCGATCAGTGTCTGCGCCGATTCGCCGAAGGGCTCGACCGCTTCAATGCCCTGCCGGCACAGGCGATCGGCCAGCTGCTGGGACTCTTCGAGGCCGAGGATTGACGGGTAGGTCAGTTTGCCGGCCGCTTCGTCCTTGTTGACCCGCTTGCCGAGGTGCTCGGCGGACTGGGTCACGTCGAGGATGTCATCGACCACCTGGAAGAGCAGGCCGATCGACTCGCCGTAGGTGCTCAGCGCCTCCAGTTGCCTCGCGCTGGCGCCGCCGGAGATGGCGCCGAGGCGGCAGGCGCCGCGGATGAGCGCGCCGGTCTTGGCATGGTGGATCGACTCGAGGCGCTGGATCGAAGTCAGGTCATCTGCAAACCCGCCGAGCGTGTCGAGCGTCTGCCCGGCAATCATGGCCATCGTGGCGGCGGAGAGTTCGTCAATGAGGCGGCAGCGAACTTCCGCGTCCGCCACGCTGCGAGCGACGTGCAGATACGGCAGCGTGGCCAGAGCGTCGCCGGCGAGGATCGCCATCGCTTCGCCGAACTTGATGTGGCAGGTCGGCTGGCCGCGGCGCAGGTCATCATCATCCATCGCCGGCAGGTCGTCGTGCACGAGGCTGAAGGCGTGGATCATCTCGATCGCCGCCGCCGCAGGCAGGGCCTGCTCGTCTCGACCGCCGACAGCCTGACAGCTGAGCAGCACGAGCGCCGGCCGCAGCCGCTTGCCGCCCTGGAGCAGGGCATAGGACATCGCCTGCGCAAGATTTGCCGGAGCATCGAGCTGGGCGACCACCCGGGCCAGATACGCATCGATGGATGCGACGATCGATGCGTGGATGGCGGGCGGGACCGGGGCGGACATCAGATTGCTCCCAGGGGCGGATACGAAATGTTGAAATCCTAGCCGGATTGTCGATCAGGAGTGGCATGCCTGGCCTTCGCACTTGCCCGTCCGCTGTGTCCGATCAACGTTGCCTGCTCGTCGGCACCGCCGGCGCCCTCATCCAGGTCGCCCGGCAGTTGGCGCTGCTGGAAGGTGCGGCTCGCCCAGCGATCGCCGGCGCGCTGCTCTGGCGCGAGGCGGACGACGCCGCCCGCCGCACGATCGAGTCCTGCGGCGTGCGCATCCTGGGGTTGGCGCACGAACTCGAGCACTTCGCCATCCCCGGCGAGATCGACGCGGTCATCATCTCCCTGCCTGCGGCGATGTCCGAAGCCGTGGCCGCGCTGCGCACGAGCGTGCGACGGCTGGGCGTGGCGGATCGTTTCTTTCCGATGATCGAAGATCAGCTGGCCGGCGTCGGGCCGCGCAGCCAGTTCGAGATCGACGTGGCCGATCTCATCGGGCGCACGCCGCACCGCATTGATGAGCGAGCCGTGAGGCAGGTGATCGCCGGCCGCGTCGTGCTCATCACCGGCGCCGGCGGGTCGATCGGCTCGGAACTGGCCCGGCGCTGCGCCGCTTTCAACCCTGCTCAACTCGTTCTGATGGAGCGATCGGAGAACGCGCTCTTCGAAATCGACCGGCAAATCGCGCGGCTGGCACCGAATCTGGGCCGCCGGGCTCTGCTGCACGACGTCACCGATGCGCCGCGGACGCTCGCGATGTGCGGCGAGATCGCCCCGCAGGTGATCTTCCACTCGGCGGCGCACAAGCACGTGCCGATGATGCAGGATCACCCGATCGAGGCGATCCGCAATAACTTCTTCGGCACCGTCGCCATCGCCGACGCGGCCGCCGGGTGCGGCTGCGAGCGCTTCGTGATGATCTCGACGGACAAGGCGGTGAATCCGACGTCGATCATGGGGGCGACCAAGCGGCTCGCCGAGCTGTACGTCCAGCACATGAACCAGCAGCACAGCGGCACGATCTTCCGCATGGTGCGTTTCGGCAACGTGCTGGCCTCGTCGGGCTCGGTCCTGCCGACCTGGGCCGAGCAGATCCGCCAGGGCGGGCCGGTGACGGTCACGCACCCGGAGATGACGCGCTACTTCATGACCATTCCCGAGGCGGCGTCGCTGGTCATCCAGGCCGCGGCGCTGGAAGACCGCAAGGGCGGCGAGGTGCTGCTGCTGGACATGGGTGAGCCCATCCGCATTCTCGAACTCGCCAAGCGGTTCGTCCGCGCGCATGGTTTGGAGCCGCTCGTTGAAGATTCGCCTCAGCAAGCGGCGAGCGGCGGCGCCCGCGGAGCCGGCTGCATCCCCATCGTCTTCACCGGCATCCGGCCGGGCGAAAAACTCTTTGAAGAACTCGCCTGCGACGGCGAGTCAATGGTCCCCACGAGCCATCCGGGCATCCACATCTGGACCATGCCGCCTCCCGCCGCTGAATTCATCGCCGACCTCTCCTGCGCGCTGGAGAAGTGCTGCGAAGACGGCGACGCGACCGGGGCGGAAAGCACGATCCGCGCGCTGCTTCCCGAGATGGTTCAACAGCCGGTAATCTCCGCCACCGTTCGCAGGCGCAAGGCCGAAGCGACGGCGGCGTGAACTGAGTTCACCTCCTGCGCCAATTCGCCGATACCGACAACGCAGCCGATTGCGTCGCGACGTGGTCGCGGGCGCCGGGGTTTATCGGCCGCGGGAGAGGGCGGGAATGGAAGTGCAGCGTCCCAATCGGTTCGGCTCGCGCCTTCGGATCGTCATCGAGACCAACGCGGCGCGCGACAAGGCCGAGGTGCTGCTGGCGAGCCTGCTCAGCGCCCAGCAGGCGGTGGACCGCCAGGAGCCGCCGCCGTTCTCGGGCCGCATCGTCAGCCGCCAGAGCATGGACCAGGCGATCAGTTCGACCAAGCGGCTCATCGCTTCCCTCAATCGTGCGCTGGAAATGGCCCAGCACGACCTGCGCGACACGGACCTGGCGCTTCTGGATGAACTGGACGAATAGTCGCGGCCGCGATCTCAGCGGATCTCATCGCGCGGGTTGAGCGCGCCGCCGATGCGGTGCCCGCCGCTGCCGCGCGGCGAGAGGCTCAGGCTGATGGTCGTATCCTCGCGGATCTGGTCGTAACTGAACCCGAAGATAATGTCCATCTGCGGTGTCTTGCGGATCAGCTCCAGATTCGTGCTCTGCGCGTCGTCGCGATTCAGATCGAACGTGACCGACCCGCGGAACTGGTACAACGACGTGAGCGAGTACCCCAGGCCGGTCGTGAGCAGGTTGGAATCGTCCACCTCGGCGTAGCGCAGGTCGGTGTACGAATAGAGATCGCGTGAGTGATCGAGCCGGTAGCCGATCGCGCTGCGGGCGATCGAGCCGCCGTCGAGGTCGTAAATCACGTTGCCGGCCAGGGCGAACTGGTCGCTCACGAGCCACATGAAGTCGCCGGCGAAGTGGTCGCCCAAGTGCGCCAGCTCGGGCCGGTAGTCAAAGTAGCGCGGCAGCGAATAGTCGCCCTGCGTCTCGGAGGTGCTGAGCACGAAGTCGGTATCGAGGGTGAAGACATCGACGCTGCGCCAGCGGCCCGGGCCGCCGCGCTGCGTCTGCCAGGTGTTGCGCATGCCCACGCGCATGACCGTGCCGGTGGTGATGCCTTCGACATCGACGTCGTAGATCGGATAGTCGCCCACGCCGGCGTCGGAGTCGGCTGAGAAGAACGTGAGGCTGGGCTCGATGATGTGCCGGATGCGGTGCAGGTCGAACAGCCGGCTTTCGACGGTGTTGTCGATGCGCGAAAACTGCGTGGCCACGCGCACGCCGCCGCCGCCGAAGTAGCGCTGATCCTCGGCTCGCCGGCTGAATTCGCTGAAGTCGTTGTCATAGAAGGTGAAGCGGCCCACGCCGAAGGGCACGACGCGGAAGATGCCGACGTCGAAGGGATACGAGATCTCCTGCCGCGTCGTGAATCGGTTGACGAAGTCTTCGCGATAGCCGGCCATGAGCGCCGCGGCCGAGAGGTTCGTGGAAGGCGGCATGCCGAAGCCCGCCTGGCCCTGGCCGATCTCGCGCAGCGTGTGATCGGGGAAACTCAGCCTCATCCGGCTCAGCTGATACTCGCTCGTCCACACGAGCCGACCGTCAAAGAGGCTGTCGGCGAAGCGGTAGTATCCCAGTTCGGGCACCTTTTCGACGAGGTAACCCTGCGATTGGAGCAGGTCTTCGTTGGCGATGAGGTTGTTGAGGTCGTAGTTGATGAACGACTCGAACGCCCAGTTGTCGCGCTGCTGGCGGGCGAAGAGGCGCGTCCGGTACTCGCGCCGCTCTTCCGCTTCGTTGTCGAAGAACGAATCGACGAAGGTTGGATCGGAGATGTAGGAGAATTCGCTGATGAAGGTCCAGTCATCCGGCAGGCGGGCGAAATGCGACCACGTCGCGATGCCGCGCGTTTCATCTTCCACATCGCGCCGGGCGCCGGAGGAGAGTCGATCTTCACCGTCATCCTGGATGAGATACCCGAAGAAGCGGCCGTGCGAGTCGCGCGTGCCGTACGCGGCGTCGAGGCCGACGGCCGGGCCGCGCTCGGCGTAGTAGTCGACGAGCAGGCTGGCGTCGGCGTTGCTGAACGGCGTCTCCCAGCCCATGATTCCCAGGAGGTCCCACTCGGTCTTGACGGTCGCGCCGTTCTGCCCGCTGACGCCGACGGTGAAGCGCCGCAGCGGCGTGCCCTCGGCGCGCCCCTTGTAGCCCGGCAGCCAGAACACGGGCAGGTCGCCGGCACGCAGCGTCGCATTGCGCACCTTGATGTAGTTCTCCGTTTCGCGCGTGGTGGGGTTCTCGCGCTTCTCCAGCGTGACGTGGCCAGCGCCGATCGAGACGTGTGGCGTGTAGAACTCGCTCGTGGAGATCCGCACCCGATCCGCCTGCCACTCGTTGTGGGCCGACTGGCGAATCTCATCGGCGCGCATGTAGATGGGCACCCGCGCTTCCTGGCTGTAGGTGTGCACCACGCCGTCGAGCACGATCGCCCGATTCGTCGAGAACTCGTAGTAGATGCGCGGCCCGCGCATCGTGTACTTGCCATCCGTCGCCACCACGTTGCCTTCGAGGTAGATTCCCCGCACCGCACCGGCGTCGATCTGCTGCGTCTGCAGGTCCTCGGGCGCGATCGGATCGGTGAAGACCACCGCGCGGTCGGCCGTCAGAGTGAGCTGGCGAGGCTCGCGCTCCGGCGGGCGGACGCTCAACTCGAGATACTGCACGACGAGATTGTCGCGCAGCATGATCGTGCCTTCGGTTCCGTCTTCGCTCACGTGGTACTCGAGCCGGCCATCCATGCGAAAGGCGATGGTCGCCTCGGGCGGGATGCCGACCTGCGGCCGAAAGAAATCCAGCGGAGGGCCGCCGGGCGCGACGGCCTTGGGCTGCTCGATCAGCGCCGGCGGTTCGGGCGGCGCGATGCGCTTCACCTGGGGCCCGGGCGGCGGAGTCTGGTCCGGACCGGCCAGTTGTGCCAGCACCCGCGCTTCGCCTCGCTCGAGAATCTCAGGCGGCACGGTCTCGAGGTTCTCGTTGAACTCATCGCTCATCAGCGTCACCTTGCCGGTGATCGCCGCGGTGATGAGCAGCTGATCGCCCTCAGAACTCACGCCCGATGGCCGGGCGACGGCGCTGACCTCTTCGAGATAGAGCGCCATTTCGCTGACGATCGCCCCGTCGGCGTATTCCTGGCGGTTGATCCAGACCACGCCGCGCTCGGCGGTAAAGTCGTACGGGCCGACGCTGACGTTCACCCAGCCGTCGAGATAGATCCGCTGGACCTCGCCCTCGCGCCAGATGGTGGCGCGCAGGCACGAGAGCGTTGCGTCGCCCTCGACGGGCGCCAGACCCACGCCCTGCAGCGCCAGGGCCCGCGACGCCAGGCCCGGGCCGATCGGTTGAGTTTCACTGCGCGAAACCGGCCGCACGCCGCCGGCGACCGCATCGGCGGGATGCACAAGGCACGACGATGCGGCCGCGAGGGCGATCACCAGACGCCGCACCAGGTTGGACTTTTGAATCGCACCCACCGGCCGCGATCATACCGAAAGGGGCTGCGACCGGCAACCGCCCGCCGCCAACGGACTTGCCGCCGGCGTGCGCCCTGCGGCACCGGCGACCGTTTAATCAGTGGCGGAAAAGGTGCGGCCACCGGCCGCGGGCGACAGCGAACATGAACATCGCATTTCTCGAATGGCAAGGTGCGACGATGCTCTGGGCTGTGGCCGGCGTCGCGCTGCCGATTGTCGCTCACCTGCTCAGCCGGCGCGGTTCGCAGCCCATCTCCCTGCCCACCGCCCGCTTCCTCGCGCTGGCCCAGGCGCAGCGCGGCCGGCGGCTGCGCTGGTCGCAGTGGCTGCTGCTCATGCTCCGCATCGCCATCGTCGCGCTGCTCGCGGTCACGTTCGCGCGGCCCGCCTGGCGAAGCGGCGCGCGCGAGAATGGCGAAGGCGGCGGGCGCGAGATCGTGATCGTCATCGACGCCTCCGCCTCGATGGGGCGCGCCTCCGGCGACGGCTCTCCGCTGCGCAAGGCGGCGGCCCGAGCCTTGGAACTGATCGAATCGAGCGATTCGACGCGCGATCGCGTTGGGTTGATCGTCGCTGGAGTGACGAGCGAGCCGGTCCTACCGCGCCTTACCGGCAACTTCGCAGCGCTCGAGTCGGCTCTCGATGGCCTCGAGCCGAGCGTTGGCTCGGCCGACCTCGCTCAGGCCGTGCAAACAGCGGCGCGTCTGCCCGGCACGCTTGAGGGCGCCGGTGAATCCGCCCAGCGCGCGGAGCGGCGCATCGTCCTGTTTAGCGATGCTCAGGCGCCGCAGATCGAAGACCTCGCCGCGCTCGAGAATGAATCGGGCTGCGAACTGATCATTGAGCGGGTCGAGGTCGACGAAACCGCCGCCAATCTTGCCGTCGAAGCGCTGTCAATCGCCCCGGCCCGTCCGACGCGCGGCCAGGCGTGTCTCGTGCAGGCTCAGATCGTCAACTACAGCCCGCGCGCGGCCACGGTGCCCGTCGAGTGCGCGATCGACGGCGCCGGCTCGACGCCTGCGAGCGCGCTTGCCAGCATCGAGCCCGGTGCTGTGGCGACGGTTTCATTCCCGTTTACGCCGGCAGAGCACGGCAGCGTGCGCGTGCGGGTTTCACTCCCGAGCGATGCGCTGGAAGCGGACAACGCGATCGAAGCCACGGCAGCTGTGCAGGACAGCCGGCGGGTGCTCATCATTGGCGGCGAGCCGGCGCCGCTCGATGTGGCGGATTATCTCGAAGCGGCGCTGCATCCGGACGATCAGTCGCCGTATGTGGTCAGCCGCATCAACGCCTTGCACACCGGGCCGGAGGCGTTCGACTGGACCGAGATCGATGCGGCCATCATCTGCCAGGCCGGGGAGGTTTCGCTCGACTGGCTCACGAGCCTCGACCGGTTCGCGCGCGGCGGAGGGGCGCTGTGGTGGATCGTTGATTCCGCCGAATCGGCCGCGGCGACTGACGCGTTCGCATCGATGCAAAGCGATGAGCCCGCGTTGCCTCTGGTGATCGAGGCGCTGCGGCCTGAGGCGCACAGCGTGCAGTGGAGCAGCGCCGACGCCCTGCACGAGGCCCTCGCCTCATTTGACGGCCCCGCGCTGAGTTCGATCATCGGAATGCGGCACGAGCAGATTGCGCGCGCCGTCGCAGCGCCCGGAGCCGCCGTGCTCATCCGCGATGAGCAGGGCCTTCCCGTGGTCGCCGCGGGGCGTCTCGGTCGCGGCCGGGTTCTTGCACTCAATGGTTCGCTGTCACGCGATTCAAGCGAACTGACGCGCCTGCCGGTCTTTCCCGCCCTCGTGCACGAGTGGATGGCGTGGCTCACCGGCGGCGAGGGAGCGATTCAAACCATGCACCCTGGCGCCGGCCGGCTCATCGAACTTCCGCCTGAGCGGGAGAGTGAGCCCGTCCGCGTTGAACCTGATGTGCCGCACGAACTCTTCACCGATGGGCGTCGCCGATTCATCCGCTTCGAGCGGCTTGATTGGGTCGGCCAGGTGGGCGTGCTCGATGACGCAACCGGCCGATGGCTCGCCGGCGCTTCGGTGACGATCGATCCGCGCGAGTCAGATCTTGCTGCCGCCGATGATGCGGCACTGGCGATGATTGAGCAGCGCTTCGATCCTGCGGGGCGCGGGTCCGCCGCCGAGCGCGATGTGGGTGATGCGTTTGCCGGTGCGGGACGCCTGACGGAGTTCTGGCCGTGGCTGCTCATGATCGTGCTGATCAGCGCCGCGGCCGAGAGCGGCATCGTGTGGCGGGCCTCCAGGCGGGAGGCGGCGGCGTGATGCACCTGTCCGCGACATCCTCCGTAACTCTTGCCCCGCTCGTGCATCCGCTGCTCATTGCGATCATCATCGGCGCCGCTGCGGCGCTGTCGATCGGCGCCGCGCGCGCCGGTTGGCGAATCATCTGGCCAGCGGATCGCGCCCGACTGCATGCAACCGGCTGCGGCGTGCTGCGCCTGCTGGCGCTGCTGGGCCTGGCGGCCATCCTGCTCAACCCCGTTCGCGTCGAGCACGGCAGCGGCGCGGTGCTCAAGCTGGGCGTGCTGCTTATGGTGGACACATCATCGAGCATGTGCGTCACCGACGAGAGCGACGACGCCGAAGCGCTGTCGCGAATCGATCGTCTCCGCCGCCACTGGCTCAAAACGGACTTTCTCGATCGCGCTGCCGAGCTCGCCAAGGTAAGGCTGGTCGCCTTCGACGCCGGCTCGCGCGCGCTCGATCGCAATGCCGCAGCCGAACTTGCCGCGGCCGGCGCTGAGACGCAGCTTGTGCAGGAAGCGCTCAGCGCCATCGAGCAGTCAGATGCGGGGCTCGGCTCGATCGTGCTGCTCACCGACGGTCGGGACACGACGGGCGCCGCAGCATCCGCACTCGCGACGGCGGCGCGGCAGCGCGGCATCACGATCTCGAGCGTGCCCGTCGGCACCACCGCCCAGCAGCCTGATCTCAACGTCCGCCTGTCGGCTGATCGCGCCTTCGTTCACGACGGCCAGTCCGTCACGCTGCGCGGCGAGATCAATCAGGTCGGCCTCAGCGGCCAACACGTTACGGCGGTCCTCGAACGCAACGGGCAGGTCATCGACACCGCCGCGCTCGTGCTCGGCGATGCTCCCGCCCGGCTCACTTTTGACGTGACGCCCGTCGGTCCCGAGCAGATCGCAGGCGAAGGTGAGGCTGCGGCGATGGTTTCGCTGTGCGAGTTTCGCCTGCGCGTTGAGCCGCTGCCCGCCGAGAGCCGCGCGGACAACAACGCGAGTTACGCCTTTGTGCAGGTGACGCGTCAGCACATTCGCGTGGTGCTGTTCGAGAATGAGCCGTACTGGGACACGAAGTACCTCATCGATGCGCTGCGCAGCGCCGCGGAGATCGATCTCACGACAGTGATCGGCATCGGCCGGCGCGAGGAGATCACGCGCTACGTGAGCGAGTCCGCGGGTCCGTCGTCCGACGAAGCCGCCGAGGCGCCGCTTGTCGCACCGATTGTGCCCGAGCATCTCAGTCGCTACGACGTGGTTATTCTCGGGCGCGGCGTTGAGCGCTGGTTTCCCGGGGAGAAAGCCGAGATGCTCGTGCAGCACGTCGCCGAGCACGGCGGCAGCCTCGTGCTCGCGCGCGGCCGTCCGTTTGGAAGCGAATCGGCGGCGGGCGTCGCGGCCGAGGCGGCGCTCGATCCCATCGTGCCCGTGCAGTGGGGCGAAGAACTCATCAGCGCCGGCCATCTTCGCGCGAATCGAACCATGGCTGCCGGCGATCCGCTCAGTTTCGAAGGCCTGGGCAACACGGATCTCATCCTCTCGCAGATCCCCGGCATGATCGCACAGACGCGCATCGACAGCGAGCGGGCCGCGTCGATCATCTGGGCCCGCACCGATGCGCGCGATGAGCAGGGCGTTCTGCCCGCCGCGGTGGCGACGCAGCAGGTCGGCCACGGCCGGGTGCTGGCCGTGCTCGTCGATGGGTTGTGGAAGTGGGCGCTACTGCCGCCTGAGAGCGCCGATTTTGATCCCGTGTTTCCGCTCTTCTGGACGCGCGCGGTCCGCTGGCTCGCAGGCGGCGGTGAACTGCTGCCGGGCCAGTCGGTCGGCCTCTCGCTGAGTCGGCTGAATGTTCAGCCGGGCCAGAGCGTCGAGATCACGGTGCAGACGCGCTACGTCGATGCGGCCCGGTTCGAGCCGGCGCTGAGCGTCATCGCGCCCGACGGGACGCAGCAGGCGCTCGAACCCGCGCCCGCCAACGACGCGGGCACGCGCCTGACCGCGCGACTGCGACCCGAGGATGAGGGCCTCTACACTGTGCGCCTCGACTGCCCCGGCATAGAGCCCGAGACGCTCACCAGCCGCTTCATCGTGCACGATCCGAGTCGCGAGCGGCTGGATCTTTCTGCCGATCACGCACCGCTGGCCGCGCTGGCGCAGGCGACGGGCGGGCACGTGTACGATGCGGCGCGGCCGCAGGCGCTGCTGGATGATCTGCAGGCCGAAGCCGTCGCCGGCGAAACCGAACCGGTGATCGAGCCAGTCTGGGATCGCGCCTGGCTGCTGACGCTTCTGCTGGCGCTGCTGAGCATCGAATGGCTCTGGCGCCGCGCGACGGGACAGTTGTAGTGGTTACAGAGCGCTTGCGTCTTCGCACCAATCTCAGAAGAACGAAATCCGCGTCCCATCGTTGAGTGCTCGCGAAGGTTGCACGCCCGCCTGCTCCATGCCCCAGAGGATGCGTTCGGTCGGCGTGGCGGTGCACAGAGACAGCCAGCGGCCAACGCGTGTCGAGGCCACGCCGCGCCCGTCGCCTGCGGGGTCGCTCCAGTGAGCCAGTACGCCGCCCCATGCGGCGTTCCAGTGCTGCACGCGCACGTGGATCGGATCAAAGCCGTACCACGAGCCGCTCTGCTCGGCGATGCGCACGCCGCTGCAGTGGGCCATATCGCGCATCTTCTCGTTGAGCACCTGCACCGCGTCGCGCATCATCTCATAAGTGAGCGGTTTGTGCGGAAAATACAGCCGGCGGAAGAGCTGAAATCGCTTGGGCCCGAGTCGTGCAATGCTCTCGAGCGGCAGGGCGGTCATCACGACCTTTGCATCGTGAGCCCGCAGGTGCGCCACCGCCTCGGCCAGCCAGCGCGCGATGAGTTCCGGCTCCACGCAATACGCGATGTCGTTGCCCACGTCGGTGATCAGTGCGTACGTTGGACCCGGCTCAGCCTTGCCCAGCGCTTCCCAGAGTTCGCTCTGAAGGATGCCCGGCAATTTGCGCCCGAGGATGTTGCTCCACTGCCCGTAGGACCGGCCGTGGCCCAGCGCAATGTACATGTCGCAGGGCCCGCCGACCTGCGCGCGGGCCAGTTGCGTGATCGTTGACACGCCCAGCGTCAGGTTGCTGGCGCCCAGCAGCACCACGCGCGGGCGCGGCGGGCCGGCCTTATCCTGGTCCACCTCAGGCATGGGCCATTCTAGTGAGCCCGGGTATCCTCACACAGACCTCGCAAATCCTGAATCGGGAGTTCGCCATGTCTGATCTCGACCACCTCTTCGAGCGCATCGCCGCGGGGGAGATTCCCTCGCACCGCGTGTACGAAGATGAGCACGTCTTCGCGTTTCTCGACATCAACCCGCTCAGCCGGGGGCACACGCTGGTCATCCCCAAGAAGCGCTACCTGAAACTTCACGAGGTGCCGCAAGACGTGGCGGCCGCCCTGGGCCGGGCGGTGGCGCGCATCGCCGGAGCAGTGCTTGGGGCCACGGGGGCCACGGCGTACAACGTGCTGCAGAACAACGGCGCGCCGGCGGGCCAGGCCGTGCCGCACGTGCACTTTCACATCATCCCCAAGTACGCCGACGGCACGGGCCTGCCGCACCACTGGCCCGCGCGGCCCCTTGACAAGACCGAAGCGCCCGGACTCGCCCAGGCGATTGCCCAACGCGTGGTGTAGCGGCTTGGGGTCGGGCCGGCGCAACGACAACCGCCGGACGCGGGCCCGGCGGTCGGTAAGACTGCTTGAGTTGAGTCGGCCGGATCGGTCGCGGCTCAGCCCTTGATGTCGGTGATCTCGACGGCGATGTAGGGCTGCCGGTGGCCGGTCTTGCGCTTGTAGCCGGTGCGGCGACGGAACTTGAACACATCGAGCTTCTCGCCCAGTTCGTGGCGCACGACCTTGCCGGTCACCTTGGCTCCGCTCAGGTACGGCTGTCCGACCTTCGCCTCGCCCTCGCCGCTGCCGGTCATGAGCACGCGATCGAAGACAATTTCGGCTCCGTCCTCGACGTGGCGATGGTCGAGTTGGAGGACGTCGCCCTTGGTGACCTTGATCTGGCTGCCGCTGTCTTCGATGATGGCGTACACGGGAATGCTCCGAAAGTCGTTATCGCCTCGTTTTTTTGAGGCGGCAAGTATAGGCCCGTCAACGGTCAAGCCAAGATCGCGGGCTATATTTACGGGGCTGTCTGGAGGGGCGGCAGATTTGAGCCGGGGCCTGTGAGATGGCCGGCCGACGCGGGCCGGTTTCACGCCCGGCAGGGGCCTTTTTCTTCGCCGCACCGTGTTCGAGAACCTCAGCCAACTTCTCACCCGCCTCAACAACTACTCGAAAATCGAGGTGGCGATCGAACTGGCCATCATCTGGCTGGTCGTTTACATTGTCGTCCGGTTCCTCCGCGACACGGGCGGTGCCGGCATCATCAAAGGCCTCGCCCTGCTGCTGGTGGTCGGCACCGTCTTCGTGCGGGTCCTGGCTCAGAACGGCGAGAGTTTTCAGCGGCTCAACTTCCTCTATGACAAGGCACTGGGCTTTGCCGCCATCGGCGTGCTGGTCATCTTCCAGCCCGAACTCCGCCGCGCGCTCATCCGCCTGGGCGAGGCGACGTTCTTCCGGGCCTCGCGGTCCGAACTGGCCCCGATGATCGAAGCCCTTGTCCAGGCCTGCGAATTCAACAGCAAAAACCGCATCGGCCTGCTCGTGGCGATCGTCCGCCGCGTCGGCCTGAGCGGCATCGTCGAGAACGGCACGCAACTCAATGCCGAAGTCTCCGCGCCGCTGCTCCAGTCCATCTTCTGGCCCAACAGCGCCCTGCACGATCTCGGCGTGGTGATCCAGGGCAAACGCGTGCTGGCGGCGTCCGTTCAGTTTCCGCTGACCAAGCGCTCCGACGTCGATCCGCGCCTCGGTTCGCGCCACCGGGCGGCCCTGGGCATCACGGAAGAGTCCGACTGCCTCGCCGTGGTCGTCAGCGAAGAGACGGGCGGCATCTCCGTCGCAGAGCGTGGGCAGCTCAACCGCATGGAGAGCATCGACCACCTGCGGACGTTTCTGGCCCAGCGGCTGCTGACCGAATCCAGTTCCAACGGCCCGGCAATCGAAGAGACGGGCTTTTCCGACGAATCGTCCGCCAAAGAGGCGAGCCGCGAACGGCGCGACGCCGCGGCCGATGGCGGCGATGGACAGGAGAAGCCCGACGCATGAGTGAAGGCTTCAAGACCATCTTCACGGTGACGATCGTGACGCTGCTGATCTGGCTCTACGCCGAGCAGGCCAATCCTCCCACGCCGCTCGAGGCCAAGGTGACCTTCCAGTTGCGCACGCCGGAGGGCAGCGACCTGATCGCGCGCCTGGCTGACCCAAACCGGGTGTACGTCTTCCAGTTCAGCGGGCCGCGTGCACAACTCGACGAACTGCAGCGCAACATCCGGCTCGCCAGCGATCGCATCACGCTCAACGTGGGTGACGAGGTCGATGCCACGCCCGGCTCGCGCGAGTACCTCGCCCGCTCCGTGCTCGAAAGGCACCCGTGGTTCAGGAACAAGGGCATCACCATCTCCGAATCGCAGATGCAGATGCTCCGCGTGGGCATGGATCGCTGGGTCGAGCAGGAACTGCCCGTGGTGGCGGGCGACTTTGGGGACCTGGCGATCGAGGGGCTGGTGCTCGTCGAGCCGGCGACGATGACCGTCGAGATGGCCGAGTCGCTGCTGCCTCTGGCGCCCAACCAGATCCGCCTCGTGGCCACCCCCGCGCGCGAGGACCTCGACCAGTTGGCCGAAGGACAGTCGCACACCATCGACGTCCGCGTGCAACTCGTCACGATGCTGGGCACGAACGCCAACCAGGTGCGGCTGCCCGAAGGCGCGCGCGCGAGCCTGACGTTCCGCCTCAAGTCGCGCCAGGCGCA
Organism: Planctomycetota bacterium; assembly: GCA_963205185.1. Classification (GTDB taxonomy): domain Bacteria; phylum Planctomycetota; class Phycisphaerae; order Phycisphaerales; family UBA5793; genus UBA5793. The sequence goes on from CAUJHZ010000035.1 coordinate 101,210, forward strand.
GACGACCTTCGGCCCGGTGCCGATCAAACTCGTCATCCTGCCGCTCGATCAGAGCTACGACGTCACCCTGGCTGAGCCGGTCATCAGCGAGATCACGGTCAGCGGGCCGACCGATCTCATCAACCGCGTGAAGAACAAGGAGATCAAGATCTTCGGCTATCTCGATCTCGACAGCGTCGAACTCAGCAGCGGCATCACCAGCAAGGCCGTGTCGTTCGATCATCTTTCCGGCCTGACGGTCATCTCCGGACCGCACATCGCCAACTTCACCATCACCCGGCGGAGCGAATAATTGCGACAGACAGGATGGGCATGAGCGAACGCCAGTACATCAACCTCGTGGTGACGGGCGCCAGCGGCCGGGTCGGCCGGCTGATCTGCGAACTGGCGGGCGCCGACGAGACGCACTGGGATCTCGTCGGGGCCGTCGCTCACCCGCGCAGCACCCGTCTGGGGCAATCTTCGTTCAGCAGCGCCGACCATGCCACGGTCATCACGCCCCACTACGGCGGCAAGTGTGACCTGGTCATCGACTTCTCGACCCCCGCGGGTGCGGAGACGGCCATCCAGATCGCGCTGCGCGAGAGCGCGGCGCTGCTCGTGGGTACGACGGGGCTGCCCGAGTCGATCGTGCAGGTCCTCCAGGCGGCCTCCCGGCGCATACCTGTGCTGCTGGCGCCCAACACCAGCATCGGCGTGGCGACGTGCGCCCGGCTCGTCGAGATTGCCGCGCGCAGCCTCGGCCCGGGTTACCGCGTGGAAATCGTGGAGGCCCATCACAGCCGTAAGAAAGATGCGCCTTCAGGCACGGCGCTCATGCTTGCCGAGGCCGCGCGCCGAGGCGGAGCCGCCATCGAGCGCGACCAGATTCACGCGCTGCGAGGCGGCGATGTCGTCGGCGAACACACCATCCGTTTTGCCGGCGAGGGTGAATACATCGAGGTCACGCACCGCGCTACGTCGAGATCGCTCTTCGCCATGGGCGCGCTGCGGGCCGGGCAATGGCTCGTGCGCCAGGCGCCAGGGTTCTACTGCATGGATGATCTGCTCAGCGCGAGTGCGGCCCCGGCTGGTAAGCCCGGAACCGATTGAGCCGGCGTCAGAACCGGTCGGTCGTGCTGATATTGAACGTCCGCTTCTCGTGTCCGCCGTAACTGATGGCCGTCAGGTTCACGCCGAGATTGACCTGGAAGATGAGCGTGAGTTCCTGTCGCTTCGAGCGGCTGAGGGGCGGAATGCGGTTGAGATCCTTGAACTGCCGCGACAGGTCGATGTTGATCTCCAGCGTCTCGTTGTCGATGTCTTTGTAGAAGTAGCCCACCGGCCAGTAGGTGTTGCCGATGTCGTCGTGCAACACCGGCGCGGGAATGAACTTGTCGCGATCGGCGCTCGAAACAGACTTGAGCGGGAACGGCGACTCGTTGCCGACGTTGACCATGATGACCACCGCATCCGCGGGGCAGAAGATCTTCTCGAGCCGGAGCACGGGCGAATTGACAAACGCCGTGTACTGGGCCTTGGTGAACACTTGCCGGCCGTCGATGATGCGGCGGGGCTTTTCATCCGTGAGGTTCAGCTTGCTCGCCGTGGTCGAGATGAGCCGCCCGCCGACGATGCGGTTGTCCACGGTGATGAAACTGGTGTCGGACATCGGGGTGCCGGGCTCATCGTTGGGCACGACGTAGCGGGCCTCTTCGACCGCGGCGCTCTCGCCGCCCGAGTCGCCGCAGCCGGCCAGCGTGACGGTGAGCAGCCCCAGCGGGGCGGCGAGGCACAACGCGGCGATTGAGAAGCGAGCAGACAGGAGCATGAGACCTTCCCTTCAGAGCAGGACTGGGCCGGGCGCCACGCGACAAACCACGCGGCCAGAACAGGTTGTTGGACGCCCGAATCCCTGGCGAGTTCCGGAATGGATCATAGCCGCAGGCGATTCGCGGAGCCGCCGCGGTTGGCAATGCTCAGCTCTTCGAGCGGAATGCCTCCTCCAGGCACGCCGTGTCCACGCCCGCCGGAGCGGTTTTGCTTGTCGCCCAGTTGTACAGAATGGCCTTGAAGACGACGTCCGCGGCGCTGGTGAATGCGGTGGCGATCACCGCAACCGCAATCGCCAGGGCGACCACGGACAGGAACAGCGCCGTGCTGCCCGACTGCCAGGCGAGGAATCCAAGCCCGCCGCACAGCAGCATGACCGGCAGCATGACGAGAAACGACAGCAGGCCCAGCGAGAAGTTGCCCACGAGCGCGGTGCCCCAGGTCGTCTTGAGGGTGGACATTGACTTGCTGAAGGCGGCATACGGCCCCGCGCCGTCGAGCACGATCACCGGCACCACGAAGTAGGTCATCGCCGTCCATGCCGAGCCCAGCAGCGCCGCGACCCACTGTCCCGCCTTCTCGTTGGCGCTCTCGACCATCTTCAGCAGCACGCCGATGATCGCCGAAACCAGAGACCAGCCGAGAATCTGCGGCAGGCGTTTGCTCGCCATCGACATGCCATAGCCCAGCGTCGGTGCTTTGCCCTCGAGCACGCGGAAGGCGCAGGCCGTCAGCCCGGCGTTGAAAAAGATGATCACGAAGTAGTTCGCGAAGTAGAACGCGAACGCGACCACGTAGAACAGCACCGGCGGCCCACCCTGGGCGCTGCTCTCGCTGTCCATAAACTCCATCCACTGCTCCAGCGTGCCCGTCCCCCAGAGCGGGATCAGGAAAGACGCGAGCACCACCAGGGCGGCAAAGGTCGAGATGATCGGAAAAACGATCAGTTGCTTGAAGTCCCAGATGATGCCGTAGCTCATCTTGGCGAACTCCCAACTGCGGCCGATGGATGCGAACATTGCTGGCTCCTTGATGAGGGGGCGAATCCGATCGCGGGTATTAGAGCGTTCCCATCTCACGCGTAGCGGTATCCCGCGTGGGCGAAGCAGTTGAGGGCGTCCGTTGGGGTCACGCGATCGAGGACGGACTGCATGGCTCGCCACAGCCGATCCACCGTGCGGCACGCCAGGCTGCGCAGCAGGTGCTTGATCTTCGCGAAGATCATCTCGATCGGATTCAGATCCGGGCTGTACGGCGGCAGGTAGCGCACTTCCACGCCGACGGATTCGATCAGCTCCACAATCCGGCTGCCCTTGTGACTTGAGAGGTTGTCCATCACCACGATGTCGCCGGGCTTGAGTTGTTCCAGCAGCACCTGTTCGACGAACGCCTCGAACACGTCCCGATTCACCGCGCCATCCACGACCGTGGAGCAGCGCAGGCCATGACAACCCAGCGCCCCGATGAGCGTGGTCGTCTTCCAGTGGCCGTGCGGCGTCTTGTCGATCAGACGCTGCCCGCGCGGCGCCCGACCACGCAGACGCGTCATGTTCGTCTTGGCCCAGGTCTCATCGATGAAGATCAATCGCTCGACATCAACTTCGCTCATCCAGCGACGCCACTGGTCTCGTCGCGCCGCCACGTCCGGACGATCCTGCTCGGCCGCGTGGATCGTCTTTTTTTTAGCGTGATGTCCAGCGACTGCAGCGCATAACCGATGCCGGACTGCGAACACTCGACCTCAATCATCTCGCACAATTCCGCCAGCGTGGCATCGGGATGTTCGGCCACGAGCTGAGCCAGTCGCTCCCGATCGATCTTGATGTACCTGGCGCCGCCCATGGGCCGCGCTTCGACTTCGCCGGTCTCGCGGAAGCGTTGCTTGACGCGTCGCGCCCACGCCGGGCAGACGCTGAACGCCTCGGCAATCATTGAAGTCGTCACGCCACGCTCGTACGCCGCGAGCACCTTGAGACGCAGATCCTTCGAATACGGTCCAGCCATCCTGGCTCCTTGTCCGACTCGAACATGAGTCGCACACACCATAGATGACGCCGCCGCCTGGCGCAACCGAACAAGCGCCGAACCGCGCTACGCTTGGATTAGGAACGCTCTAG
>CAUJHZ010000036.1 GCA_963205185.1 Planctomycetota bacterium
ACCATCGCCTGGCTGCACCAGTACCGCCGACTTCGCATTCGCTATGAACGCACCGGCGAAATCCATCAGGCCTTCCTCTCCATCGGCTGCAGCCTCATCTGCTTCAACAAACTCAAACCGCTATTGTGTTAGGGGCTCTAAGCTCGATGCGCTCCCAATTAAATCTAACTACTTGCTTTCGCAGCATCCCGCAAATGATGTTACGCACTACTTGCCTTGCCCACCTCAGCAATTCCCCGGTCTGGTTGTTTCCGGGTAATCGGCCCGTATGCACCGCTTTTGAGCATAAGTCATATACCTTCGTCATTCGCTTTCGCGCATCTCGCCGCTCTTCGATACTCCCGCCACCCAGTATCGCCGCCCTTGTACTCAACCGGTATCGCAATTCTCCTTTGTCCCCATCGGGTAACAGTAATGACTCAAGCGCGACGCGCAGCTCTACTGCCGACCGAACCCAATCCGTCACTGCTGCCGCTTCGACGATCTTCTCCATCGGAATCCGAATGTGCGTCCGGTCCTCCGGCAGGAGAGCTACGAACTGATCGAACAGCGTGCGCGCGACGCCCACGTTTGCGTCATTGATCCGCCGAGAGAATGAAATAGGTGCTCGAAAAGAGTGCAACCCCCACGATACCCCGAATTCGAGCATCGGAAAATGATCGTCAGCAGACATGGTACTGGCAATTGTCTGAATCGCCAAGAGCTCTTGATCTGAGAGACTCAGGCAAAGGCGGGCATCGTCAAGTGTCTGCAAAACCTCTCCGCCGAGCCAGTCACCAGGCTCGGTCGTTCTTGTTTCCTTGCTCTGGCTCCAGTGGCGCTTTCGCTGTTGAAACGGGCGTGTGAGTACTGCTGACGGTATCGGTGTGGGCATTCTCGTGTCACCCGCATGCGCCATGATTGCTTTCATGCGAGATGTCGGCACCAAGGATATCGGTGCCAGAGTTATGCCCTGCCCCATGTCAACTACGTGATCGCAGTGAACGCCAGCGACGAATAGAATTGCATGCGCACTAAAATCAACACAATCGAAGTAGTCGAACACTTCCTTGACACATTGCTGCGATCCAACCTCCCGAGCGCGATCGACCATCCAACGGAGCAGCCGGTAGTAGTCGACTGCGAATGCGTGGTTTCCGATTCGCTGCAGAGCGGATTCGAACAACCGTTCTGTATCCGCCGCAGATAGACGCTCGATAAGCTGCTGCGACTCCATCGATTTGGCCCAAGCGGGTGGGTCAAAGGGATCAATAAAGTGCTCTCGTTGCGGCGCGATTGCCACAACGGAATTAAGCAAACCGATCAAGTGGTCCAGATCTTGCATGATTCATACAGGAGACATCAGAGACGTCACAAATGCCGCGCCACTTCCTCAGCCACTTCAAGCGTCGAATCCGCCGCGGCGTCGCCGGCTCGGACCTTGCGGACGTCGTACGTCGCCACTCTACCTTCGCGGATGACTTTGGCGATCGCGCTTTCGAGGCGGTTGGCCAGATCATCTTCGCCGAGCCAGTCGAACATCAACTTCACGGTCAGCAGCATGGCCATGGGGTTGACGACGTATTGGCCGGCGTACTTGGGGGCTGAGCCGTGCGTGGGTTCGAACACGGCGTATTTGTCGCCGATGTTGGCGGCGCTGGCAAACCCGAGGCCGCCCACCAGGCCGGCGCAGAGGTCGGAGATGATGTCGCCGAACATGTTCTCGGCCACCAGCACGTCGTAGTCCTGCGGGTTCTTGATCATCCACATGCAGATGGCGTCGATGTTGGCCTCCCAGGCTTCGATGGACCAGGAACCCCCACCCCGGCCCTCCCCCGCAGAGCGGGAGGAGGGAGTAAATGCACCCCCACCCCGGCCCTCCCCCGCAGAGCCCGAGGAGGGAGACTGGATTCCCGCCTGCGCGGGAATGACGGCGGGAATGTTCTGGTAGTCCTTGGCGATCTGGCGGAAGACGCGCGTCATCAGCCCGCCGGTCTCGCGCAGCACGTTGGGCTTTTCGACGAGCGTCACGCTCTTGCGGTGATGTGTCTTGGCGTACTCAAACGCCTGGCGGCAGATGCTTTCGCAGCCCTGCTTGCTCATGATGCGCGTGGAGAGCGCGATGTTCTCGAGGCCCTTGTCTTTCCACGGCTTCATCTTGGGATTGGCGCAGAGCGCTTCGTAGACCTTCTCCGGCAACGGATAAAACTCGACGCCGCCGTACATGCCTTCGGTATTCTCGCGGAAGACGACAAGGTCGATGTCATCGCGATAGTTGAGCGGGTTGCCGGGATAGGCCTTGCACGGGCGGAGGTTGGTGTGGAGGTTGAACAGCTGGCGCAGGCGCACGATGGGGCTGAAGTAGACCAGCCCTTTGCCGCGCAGCGACGCGTCGAGTTCCGTCTCGGCTTCTTCGCGCGGCTTGCTCGTGATGGCGCCGAAGAGCGCGCAGTCGGTTGACTTGAGAATGTCGATGGTGCGCTGGGGCAGCGGATCGCCTTCCTTGCACCAGAAGTCCCAGCCGATGTCGGCGGGGCTGTAGCGGGCGTCGAACTTGAGCGCGTCGAGGACGATGCGGGCGGCTTCCATGACGTCGTTGCCGACGCCGTCGCCGGGCATCCATGCGATGTGGTACTGGGGCATGTGGGTGTCCGTGGTGAGAGGTTGCGATGGCTGCGGCAGGCGTTTTGCCGCGTGGCGTGAGTATAGTCGGCCATCATGCGGAATCGGATTGATTCAGAATCGTGGCGACAGCGGCGATGGCCGGACCGGATGGGCGGAGTGATGCGCAGTGCGGCACTGCTGTGGGTCGCGCTGCGGATGGGCGGGTGCGCGATGGGCTTCAACCCGCAGCGCGTGCCGGCGCAAGTGCACGTCCCGGCCGAGGGGGTCAGCGTGCCGACGAGGTCGCGCACAACCTGGCGTTTGTGCATGCGAGCGTGAACGGAAGCGAGCCGTTGTGGTTCATGATCGACACCGGCGCCTTTACGATGATCATCGACGACGATGCGGCTGCGGCGGCGGGGTTGAAGCGCCATGCACGCTTCGGCACGCACTCGACGTCGGCCGGCGATCACTTCGGCCGCATGGACCTGGGTCGATTTGACTCGTTTCGCATCGGCGGCGCGACGTTCGGCGGATTCGAAGGATTGGTGGCGGACCTGTCGCACCTGGCCGAGTCGGTCGAGCACCCGTTTGACGGCGTGATCGGCATCCCGCTGATGTACTCGAGCGTGTGGACAATCGACTATGCCGGCAGGCAGTTGCGGCTGGTGCGCGAGATGCCGGAACTGGCGGATGACGCGGCAGCGATTCCGTTCATGTACAGCGGCAATACGCCGGCGATTGAGATTCAGATCGGGCACGCGACGCTCTCGGCCGAGATCGACACGGGCAGTACGGGTGGGCTGGATCTTGACGAAGCGGACGCCAAGCGCGTGCCCCTGGAGGACGGGCCGCGCATGAGCGTGAAGCATCGGACACTGTCGGGCGAGGTGTGGGAGCAATGGGTGCGTGTGGAGGCGACGCTGCGCATCGGGCCGCTGACGTTTGAGCGGCCGATGGTGAATCTGTCGCGCGATACGATGTTCGGAGGAGAGATTCTCGAAGGGTGCGCGCTGACTATTGATTGCGCGCGGCAGGTGGTGCGGATTGAGCGGGTCGAGTGAGGCGGCTTGTCGGGCGCCACCAGAAGCAGATCGAGAAGGTGCGATGCGATCAGGATCGGGAGAGCCTGGCTTTGGCCACGTTCTCCGCGCCGCCGGCGACGATGAGTTCCTGGGCCGTCGTGCTCAGGGCGGGGAATGGGAATGATTTGCCATCGCAGGATATGACCGACCTGCGAAAGTCGATGTCGAGTTGCGGACCGGGAATGGTGGCGCCCTTGTTCGCCAGCGCAGTGCGGAGGTGATCGGAGAGCGCCGGGCACTCGATGAGCACGAAGCCGTTGTTGTAGGCGTTGCGGGCGTACGTCTCGCTGAATGAAGCGGCGATGACGAGCTGAATGCCGCGCAGGGCAAGGCAGGTCGCCGCCTGCTCGCGCGATGAGCCGGTGCCGAAGTTGCGCCCGGCGACGATGATGTCGCCCTGCCGCGCGATCTGCTGGAACTGCGGGTCGTAGTTGGCCATCGCGGCGGCGGCCATCTCTTGCGGCGTGACGTTGTCGCGGTAGGTGAGTTTGCCCGAGTAAATGCCGTCGGTGTTGAGGTTGTCAACCGGCAGCCAGAGCGCGCGGCCCGAGAGACGTTCAGGGAAACCTGCGATGATGTCGGCTTCGCCTTCGCTGCCGGCGTTGGATTGATCGGCAAGTTTGATGGTGAAGACCGGCTTGACATCATCAAAGGAAACCGGCGAGCAGATGTAACCAGCCGCGGCGCTGGCGGCAACGACGGCGGGGCTGGCGAGGTAGGCCTTGGCGTCGCGGCTGCCCATGCGTCCCTTGAAGTTGCGATTGGTCGCGCTGATGCCGACCTCGCCGGGCTCGAGCGTGCCGACCCCCAGGCCGATGCACGTGCCGCAGCCGGGCGGCAGCATGGTCGCGCCGCTATCGATGAGCGTCTGCCACGTCCCGTCTTTGCTCGCCTGCTCCTGCACCTCGGCCGATGCAGCGGCGACATACATCTGCACCCCGCCGGCGACGCGCCGGCCTCTAAGGACGTCCGCAGCCTCGTGCAGGTCTTCAAGCCGCGCGTTGACGCAACTGAGCAGGTACGCCTTGTTAATCGCCACGTGCTGCTTCTCGATCTCCGGCAGGGCGTGCATGACCTTCACGTGATCGGGGCCGGAGACGTGCGGGATGACGCTGCCCAGATCGAGCGAGAGTTGCACGGCATAGTGCGCGCCGGCATCGGGCTCGAGCCGATCGGCGTACCACGCATCGACATCGGCTCGCGTGTATTTCGGCGGATCGTCGCCGCGCCTGGCGAAGAGATCGGCCCGGCCGTATAGATACTGACGCAGCACTTCGTCGAATGGAAACACGCCGGCGAGCGCCCCCCACTCGGTGGTCATGTTCGCGATGCTCAGGCGCTGGTCCATGCTCAACCCGGCCACGCCTTCGCCGCCGAATTCGACGGCCATGTTGAGGACTTCGTCGTTGTTGAACACGCCGCACAGCGCGATGATGACGTCTTTGCCGACCACGCCGGGGCGGAGTTTGCCGGTGAGCGTGACGCGCGCGACGGGCGGAACCTTCCACCACGTCACGCCCGTGGCCCAGATGCACGCGGCATCGGTGCGCACGACGGGCGTGCCCAGGCAGTTGACGCCGCCGTAGAGGTTGGAGTGCGAATCGCTGCCCACGACCATCGAGCCGGGCGTGGCGTAGCCGTATTCGACCATGACCTGGTGGCTGATGCCGGTGCCGGCGGGATAGAAGTCGATGTGGTGCTGCCGCGCGAACTGCGCGATCTTGGCGTACTTGCCGAGGTTTTCGGGCGAGGTGTTCTGGATGTCGTGGTCGATGGCGAAGACGGGTTGGCGCGGGTTGTGGATGTGCGGAGTGCCCGCTCCCACACGGTCGCGGCTCGTTGGATCTCTGAAGATCTCTTTGAACTTGCCCATCACGGCTGACGTGTTGTCGTGCGTCATGATGTGCCTGGGGCGAATGGTGATGATCGCGCCCTGGCGCGCCGACTGGCCGGGCTTGAGACCCACGGCGTAGCGCGTAGCGATTTTTTCGATGAGTGTGAGGGGAGTGGGCATGGGAAAGGGTATTACCCATCCGGGTTGTCGAGAATCGATTGCAGGCGCTGAGCCAGCGCGGGCGGCAATTTCGTCGTCCACGACTGATCGACGAGTCCCACCTCGATGAGATCGCGCAGGTGGGTGCGATCTTTGTCGCGGAACGCGGTGAGCTTGATGCGCACGAGTGCATCGAGATTGAGGACGCGAAACGCCGGGTTTCCGCTGACGTCCGTCGATTCCGCCACATCCGGGTTCGCCGCAGGTTCGCCGGGCTTGACGAGTTCACCGGCGAAGACGAGATGCACCGCCTGGCGCGGTCCGGCATTCGCATCATCCAGAAAAAGATCGAGGTTTCGCGCGCGACGATGTACGAACCCCGAGGCCTCCAGCGCCGCTTTGGCGCGATCGAAATCGCCGCGGCGGATCATGATGTCCACATCCTGCGTATTGCGCACGGCGGCCTGGTCCACCGTCGCCACCCAGGCGGCCACGGCGTTGCCTCCCACCACGGCATACTCAACGCCGGCGTTCTTCAGCGCCGCCGCCGCACGAACCAGTCGCTGTCGAACCTGTTCCACGGCGTCCACCATCCGTTGCAGAAGGGCCGCTGAGTCATAGCCTCCGATGGACATGCTGCATCATAGACGCGTCTGCCCGCCGAGCAGTTCCGGCCGCGGATGCGGGTGATTCCAGCGCTGCCAGAAGGAGATGAAGCCGGGGTCGCTGGTGGAAGTGAATCGGAGTGAAACGATGCCGTGTCCGTGCACGATCCGAACGAGCAGACATCCATCGGAACCGCTTGAAATGAGCGTCAGCGCCTGCCATGAGCCGATGCGCCCGCCCATGGGCAATTCGATGAAGCCGACGCCGGCGAGGCAGCTGGTCTCTCCCAGGCCGACGGCTGAGCGGCTGCTGCGCCAGACTTGCCGCAACACTTCGCCCGCGGCCGCGGGAATGAGCAGCAGATAGGCAATCGGACTCATGCCGGTGAATCTGATCGCCGCGACTACCACCAGCAGAAGCAAGATGGACATGATCCACGCGCTGCGTTGCATTTGGCTCCCGATCGGCTCCGGCTCGATGAACTCTTCAGTGAGTTCGACGGTCGCCACGGCTCGCGCCAGTCGGCGGTCGATGATGAGGCCTGGGGGACGAATGCGGTACGCATCCAGTTGCCGTCTGATCGCCGCCAGTGTCTCGCGACGGTCTGCAGCGCGCGTCGCGGTCAGACCAGCATCGCGCAGAACGACGGCTAGCACGACTTCCGCATCGCCGCTCGCCCAGAGGCGAGGATCCGGTTCGTTCGCAGCCCGCCTGCATATCTCGCGACGTTCAGCCTCATCGCGGCGCAACGGCACGATGCAAAGAAGCGGGATGAGTGCGGCCGCGCCGCCGAACACGATGGCGTACCCGACAATCCACCGCATCGAGATGTACCCGCCGATGAAACCTTCCCAATTGACCGCAAGAACGACGACGCCGGCGCCGAGCACCAGCAATGCCACGCCCCAATACAGTCGCTCTTCATGCGGATCGAGCCAGGTGATCGCCGCCGCATGGCCACTGTGCGCGCAGTCGTCGACGAAGTGCTCCCGGGATTCCTGCGCGGCATCGGATCGCGAATCGGCCATCGGGCGGATTGTAGTTAAGGGGCAATGAAGCGGTCAGGCACCGCGTGCCCGCTGCGTTCATTCCTGGTCCCACTGCGCGATTGGTCTCAGCTGGCGAAAGTTCAGATCTCCTCAAACTGTGCCGTGAAATGCCGCAGGACGGGCGGGGCTTCTTTGATGCGCAGGCCGCGCATCTCCTGGCGGCGCTCGAACTGCTCGATGGTCGCTTCGATGACGTAGTCGATGTGGCTCTGCGTGTAGACGCGGCGCGGGATGGCGAGGCGCACGAGTTCCATCTTCGGCGCCGGCCGGCCGTTGCCGCCGAACATCACGCTGCCGATTTCGCAACTGCGGATGCCGCCGGTGCGATAGAGGCCGCAGACTACCGCCTGGCCGGGAAAGTGCTCGACGGGGAGGTGCGGACAGAACGCCTTGGCGTCGATGTAGATCGCGTGTCCGCCCGGCGGCTCGACGATCTGGATCCCGGCTGCGAGCAGCTTCTCGCCAAGATACTCCGTGCTGCGGATGCGATAACCGAGGTAGTCTTCCTCGACGACTTCGTGGAACCCCTGCGCCATCGCTTCGAGATCGCGCCCCGACAAGCCGCCGTAGGTGATGTAGCCCTCGGTGAGGATGAGCAGGTTGCTCGCCTGTGTAAAGAGGGCGCGATCGCGAAAGAGCAGCACGCCGCCGATATTGACGAGCCCGTCTTTCTTGGCCGAGATCGTCGCGCCGTCGGCAAGGTCGAACATCTCGCGCACGATGGCGCGCACCGGCCGCTTGTGCTGCTGCGGCTCGCGCTGCTTGATGAACCACGCGTTCTCTGCGAACCGGCAGGCGTCCAGAAAGAGCCGCACGCCGTGGCGGTCGCAAACCTGGCGCACCTGCCGGATGTTCTCGAGGCTGACGGGCTGGCCTCCCCCGCTGTTGTTGGTGACCGTGAGCATGACCACAGGAATGCGTTCGGGGCCGATGCGCTTGATCAGCTCTTCGAGCGCCGCGACGTTCATGTTGCCCTTGAACGGATGCCGCGTCTGCGGATTGGTCGCTTCTTCGATGGGCAGGTCGACGGCGGTCGCTCCGCTGTGTTCGATGTTGGCGCGCGTGGTGTCAAAGTGCGCATTGCTGGGCACGACCAGGTCCGGAGCGCCGAGGATCTCAAAGAGAATGCGCTCGCTGGCGCGGCCCTGGTGCGTGGGCAGGATGTGGTCGAAGCCCGTAATCTCGTGCATGACGTGATGAAAACGAAAAAACGACTCCGCCCCGGCATAGGACTCGTCGGCCCGCATCACGCCGGCCCACTGCTCGCTGCTCATGGCCCCGGTGCCAGAGTCGGTGAGCAGATCAATGAGCACGTGCCTGGCGCGAATGAGAAATGGATTGAACCCGGCCTCGCGCAAATGCACTTCGCGCTCGTCGCGCGTGGTCATGCGAATGGGTTCGACGGACTTGATGCGGAACGGCTCGATGATGGTCTTCACGGTGCACCTCGGCGGCTCTGTGGCGACGGGCTTCGACAGGCGCATCGTACACCCGACGCGGCGATTTCCGGCTGCGGCGGTACCGGATTGGTCCACAATCGGGGTGAGTTTCGGGTGCCTGCGGCTCAAGTTGCTGCTCCGCCTTCGCGAAGCCGCCACGCGAGCTTACTTCTTTGCCGCTTTGGCGCCGAGGTACTTGGCGATGTCAAAATCGACGAAATCGGCGTGGTGGAAGATGATGCTTTCGATGCTCCGCTGGACCTTGTCGCCTTCGTGGCTGTGGGTCGCGATGATGTGCATCACCTCGGGCGGCAGTTCGTGCTTGTAACACATCGCCACGCCGCTGAACGGGTGGCGCAGCATCTGGCCGAACGAGCCTTGCACCACGTTGCCGGATGAGTCCTTGTCGTACTCGAGCGGCTTGCCGACGTCGGCCAGCAGCGAACCCGCGAGCAGATGATCGCGATCGATCGGGATCATGCCGGGAAACATCCCTTCGAGCACGTCGGCGATGGCCTGGCACTGCCGGGCGCAACTGCGGATGTGGTCGATGAAGGTCATCGGGATGTCGCCGGCGAGCAGGGTGAACTTCACCGCGCGCAGCTCGTCAAACGTCCATCCCTTGCCGCCACAACCCGTGGTGATCGCCTCGCTCCACACGGCGGCGACTTTGTCGCGCAGGGCCGCGTCGCCGATGCGCTGAATCTCTGGGAGCAACTCGGCAATCTGCTGGGTGGAGTAACTGGTCATTTCCGGGAGGCCTCGTATTCGCTTCGAATGATGGAGTACATGTCAACGTCGTGGTACTGGCCGTCCTTCTTCGCGCGCTGGCGAAGGCGGCCCTCGAATCTCATGCCGGCTTTGGTCATCACGCGGCCGGAAGCAGGGTTGCTGACAAAGTGGTGCGCCTCGATGCAGTTGAGATTGAGCACTTCAAAGCCGTGTCGAATCAGCGCCCTGGCCGCTTCGGTGGTGTAGCCCTTGCCCCACTGCTCGACGGCCATCCAGTAGCCCATCTCCGCCCGGTCCATTTTCCGGTTGACCATGAGTCCGCAGCCCCCGATGATCGCGCCGGACTGCTTCAGCGTGACAGCGCACGGAAAGTCGCGATCGTTCAGTCGCGCCTCGTCGTTGCGACCGATGTAACTCCGCGCATCCTCAATCGTGTACGGATGCGGGATGTTCAGCGTCGTCTCATAGATCTCGCGGCGCCCGATGACGCGCGTGAGCTCCTCGCAATCATCGAGCGTGTAGGGGCGGAGCTTCAGCCGCTCAGTCGTGATGGTGACGGGTTCGATCATCTCGATTGCCTCGCCCGCATCAGGTCAGGTTCGCAGCGACCTGCCGGGCGGACCATCGTAGGAGTGAGCCGCGGGATCGATCTTGCGCATCGGCTTCATTCGCGACTGTTCCTCGCGCACGTGGGCGACCAGCCCCGGCGTGCGGGCGATCATGAACAGGCCGTTCATCACCTCGAACTCGAAGCCCAGTTGCGCCAGGATCACGCCAATGGCGCCGTCCACGTTGATGGGCAGTGGCTTACCCGCCGCGGCGAAACAGCGCTCGACGGCGCGGGCGGCATCGAAGAATTCGCCGCCGACTCCGGCCTGCGCGGCCAGTTCGAACAGCCGAGCCGTGCGCGGATCGGCGGTGTGATAGCGGTGCCCGAACCCGGCCATGCGCTGGCCCTGCGCTTTGAGCCGGTCGAGCACGTGCGCTGCCGCGTCATCCCACTCATCGCCGCCTTTGTGCGTCTCCACGACCTCGGCCAGCGCCCGTGCGCAGTTCTCGATCGCCCCGCCATGATGCGTGTTGATGCTCATGATGCCCGAAGCCACCGCTGCGCTCAGCGAGGCACCGGTCGAAGCAACGGTCCGTGCCGCCAGAGCCGAGGGCGGCGTGGCGCCGTGATCGATGCTCGCCACGAGCATGGCGTCCATGAGCCGGCCGACTTCGGGTGTCGGCAGTTCGCCGCGCAGAATGAGATAGACCGCCTGGCCGAAACTGATGCGGCCCATGAGTTGTGCGATGTCGTAGCCGCGCACCGCGACGTGGTTGGGCTTGATCTCCGTGATCGCGGTGGTCCAGGCGTTTGGATTCGATGCAGCTTCGGACATGGTTTCGTTCCAATCTTTGCCGCGAAAGCAGACGGTTACGAGCCGCTGCGCTGTAACGGAATCGAATGGCGATTCAGGATCTCGACCGTGGCTTCAGGCAGATCGCCGAAGGCGGATACGACCGCAGCGCCGGCTTCGCGCAGCGCTTTGACCTTGCCGGCGTGGGTGCCCTTGCCGCCCTCGATGATGGCGCCGGCGTGGCTGAAGCGCGTTCCCTCGCGTGCCGCGACGCCGCCGATGTAGGCAATGACGGGCTTGGTGACTTTCTTCGTGGCGATGAGTTCGGCGAGTTGCTCTTCCTGGCTGCCGCCGATCTCGCCGAAAACGACGATGGCGCGCGTCTCGGGATCGCTTTCGAACATGAGCGCCACCTCCGGGATGCGCAGCCCGAGCACCGAATCGCCGCCAACGTGCACCAGCGTGGACAGACCGACGCCAGCGCGGCCGAGGTAGTAGCCGCACGATGATGTCATGCCGCCGCTGCGCGAGATGATGCCGACATGCCCGACCTTGAACCACTCTCGCGCCGACTGGGCCCGGCCGCCAATCATGCCGATCACGGCCCTGCCGGGGCTGAGCACGCCAAGCGTGTTCGGGCCCACGAAGCGGGCGCCGTTGCTGCTCGCCGCCGCGTAGATCTCCATGGCGTCCCACACCGGCACGCGGTCCGGCACGAGCAGCAGCATCTTGACGCCTGCCTCGATGGCCTCGATCGCCGCGGTCTTGACGAGCGCCGCGGGAACGAAGATGACGGACACATCAACAGTTTCACCCATGTACGATTCGGCGTAGTTGCACGCTTCGAGCACCGTGTCGTAAACCGGAAGATCCAGCACGCTGTCGCCGCCCTTGCCCGGCGTGCAGCCGGCAACGACGTTGGTGCCGAACTCCTTCATGAGTTTCGTGCGCGCGCGACCCTCGCGGCCGGTGATGCCCTGAACGATGACCGATTTCTTTTCGTCGATGATGATGGACATGGTTATTCAGGCATCAAGGGATCGAGGCATCAAGTGTCATCCAGACCCGGAACCGGCAGATCGACGAAGACGACGGGATAGCCGGCGCGGCGGCACTCGATTTCACAGGCAATCAACTCACTGTCTTTGGTTGCAACCTCTTCCTCCGCCACGGCGAGCGCCGGCTTGCCCAACTCGTTCTTGAACAGGCCGGCGCTGTGGCGAACCGCCGTCTCCGTTACGGCATCGTCGCAGTTGTCCACGTCGATCCACACGCGACCGCCGCTGATGGGAAACGAACGCGCTCGCGCCGAGCCGACGAAACCGGGAACGCAGCGCGTCATTGCCGCCGGCTTGCAGCCGCACTGGCGCACCAACTGGCTGAATTCCTCCGCACATTTGGCCGGCGTGTCATCCTTCTTGAAGCCGCGCACCGGTGCGGGGAGATCGCGGCAAGCGTCCTCGAGGATCTCCACGGCCCGGTCCTCGCTGTTGCCGCCGAGCCGGATCACCGCGGGTATGGCGAGGTTCATCTCGACAAACGCCTTGGCAAGTCCATAGGCGGAATGAAACTGTTCCTGGCTGGCGACCCCGCTGCCCGAGCCGAAGTAGCCCACCAGGCCGGACTGGGCGAGAATGATGCGCGCTGCGCGATACACCTTGGCGACGGATGGATTGCCGGACGTGTCGGTAAAATTCGCAATCGAGAAGCCGGCCGTGGTGATGGCATCCATCGACATCATCGATCCGCCGCCGCCCGCGCCATGGAAACCGATGAGCGGCTTGCCGGGATCGGGAGGCAGCTGCGCGAAGTAGAACGTGCCGCGATGATCATCCTGCTCGATCGCGTAGGCGATGCGCTCGAGTCGCGTCGGCGGATGATCAAGCTCTCGCGCGATGTCGATGCCGAGTTCAGCGTGGCGGAACACGGCGTAATCATCGATCGTCATGCGACAATCCGCGGCGACCACGCGACCGTCTCGCGTCGTCACGAGCGGATTGACTTCGAGCGATCGCGCTTCGATCTTGCGTGCCAGGGCCGCGATGCGGGCAATGGCGTCGACGACGGCCGGTTGCACTTTGGCGCCAATGCGCGAAGCGGCGAGCATGGCGGCGACGCCGGCGCGCTCAATACTCCCATCGACGCCGACGGCGATGCGATTCACGTCGGCCACCCGGTCTTCGATCCCCGAGCCGCCGGTCACCGCCAGCAGCAGCACCGGGCGGCGGGCGGCGTCGTCGATACTCATGGAAACAAAGACTTCGTGCTCGATGGGCAGTTGCTCTTCGACGATGACCTGCTCAACCGGAAACGCGCCGACCTTCATGGCGAGAAGGC
Organism: Planctomycetota bacterium; assembly: GCA_963205185.1. GTDB lineage: Bacteria > Planctomycetota > Phycisphaerae > Phycisphaerales > UBA5793 > UBA5793. The sequence goes on from CAUJHZ010000036.1 coordinate 13,168, forward strand.
GCTGCGCAGCTTCGCCCGCTTCGCCGGGTGTGCTGGCAAACGCCACGCCGCCCATCGCCTTGCGGCCGGTGGTCCACGCCTGGATCTTGATCACCACCGGGCACGCGAGGTCGGCCGCCACTCGATGCGCCTCGTCGGGCGAAGCCGCGACGGAGCCGCGCGGCACATTCAGGCCCGCCTGTGCCAGCAGCGCTTTTCCCTGGTATTCGTGCAGACGGGCCACCGGTCATCACCTCTCGATTTCGCTGCATCGCAACCCGCGATGCGCAGCGGGTCTGATCGTATGCAGTGGAGACCGGCTGGATGCCTCGCTCTGCGGCGCATAGCCTCCGGGTCGCGGCTGAACTGACACTTCGCACCGGGGTGAACCATGACGCACCTGATGCTGGGCAACTGCTCCATCGCACCAGTCACAACCGACGATCTGGAGGACGTCTACCAGCTCATCGGCGACATCTACAGCGAATACGGAATGACGCTGGTGCTGGGGGATGAAGCCGAGCAGCACCTGGCCGACCCTGGCGCTCACTTTCGCAAAAACGGGGGAGAATTCTGGGTGGTGCGCGACGCCCGCGACCAGCACCTCATCGCCACGGCTGCGGTGCACCTGCACGAGCAGGACCAGGATACCGCCGAACTCAAGAGTCTCTACGTGCACCGCGAGCAGCGGCGCGGCGGCTTCGGCCGGGCCTTGACCACCCTTGCGATGCGCTACGCCAGGTCGCGCGGCCGCAAGCGGTTCATCCTCTGGTCGGACACACGCCTCACCGCAGCGCATGCACTGTACGAATCGATGGGCTTTGCGCGCTGCGGCGAGCGCGACATCGTCGACTCGAACAACTCGCACGAGTACGGCTTTGAAATCGCGCTGGGCGACTGAAGCCGGGCCCGCACGCGCGCCAACAATACGTCATGCCCACTTCCCCTGCCGCTGATCTGCAGACGCTGCCGCTCCGAGCCAGCACTCCGCCCGCCTGGGCCGGGCAGGCGCTGGCAGCTGACCGCCTGGCGCTGCTCAATGACCACGCGCATCTTGAAAAGAAAGCGGCGAGCAACGCGCTGGAACTCCTCCACAGATGGCCCGATCCTGTCCCGCCCGAGAACTGGGTGAAGGCGATGACGACCGTCGCCCGCGATGAAGTCGAGCATCTCGCGCTGGTCACGAGGCTGATCTCGCGCCGCGGCGGACGGCTGACCAAGAACCACCGCAACCCCTACGCCAACGCCCTGCGCGAACTCGTGCGGCTCGGGCAGGGCATCGTTGAACTCATGGACCGGCTCATGGTTTCGGCGCTCATCGAAGCACGCAGTTGTGAACGCTTCGCGCTGCTGGCCGAGGCGTGCTCGGACGACCGCGAATTGCGCAAACTCTACGGCAATCTCTGGGCGTCCGAACACGGCCACTACCGCATCTTCATCGATCTCGCCGAACAGGTCGTGTCGGCGAAGGTCGTCAAGGGCAGGTGGAGCCAGATGCTCGACGCCGAGGCGGAGATCATTCGATCCCAGTCACCCGGCCCGCGCATGCACAGCTGGCCGGCATGAGCCGCGCTGCAGCATGCGAGGCTGGCTCTCAGCGCCCGTCGATCATGCGCCACACGCCGCCGAGCACCGAGCCCTCGCCCGTCTGCTTGCCGCCGCGGCTGGGCGCGCAAGCGAGGATGCGATCGGCCAGCCGGCTGAAGGGCAGCGTCTGGAGCCAGACCGTGCCGGGCCCGCGGAGCACGGCGTGGAAGAGTCCTTCGCCGCCAAAGAGCGCCGTCTTGACGCCGCCGACGAACTGGATGTCGTAGTCGATGGTGGTTTCGAAACCGACGATGCACCCGGTATCGACGCGCAGCACCTGACCGTGCTCGAGCCGGTGCCGCGTCACCGAACCTCCTGCGTGGAGGAAGGCATAGCCATCGCCGCTGAGCCGCTGCAGAATGAACCCTTCCCCGCCGAAAAAGCCGGCGCCCAGTCGGCGGTTGAAGGCGATGTCCACGTTTGTGCCGTACGCCGCGCAGAGGAACGCGTCCTTCTGGCAGATGATGTGATTGCCATGCTCGCGCAGCGGCAAGGCGACGACATGACCCGGATAGGGCGCGGCAAAGGCGACATTGCGGCGCTGGGCGCCCTTGTTGGCGAACATCGTGATGAAGAAGCTCTCTCCGGCGATCATGCGCTTGCCCGCCTCGAACAGTTTGCCGAAAAGCCCGCCACCCTGCTGCATCGACAGTTGCGTGGCCATCTCGATGCCGTCTTCCATGTACATCATCGCGCCCGCCTCGGCCACGCAGGCCTCCTGCGGATCGAGAGTGATGACCACAGCCTGAAGGTCATCGCCGATGATCTCATAATCGATTTCGTGCGACTGCATCCATGTTCTCCTGCAGGGTGCCTGTGCGGCGCCGCCGCGGGCGCCCGGTGCGGTCATTCTACGGCGGCAGCCGGTCCAAAAGTGACACGGCTCCCCGGCAACGATTGCCGGAGAGCCGTGGCGTAGTGAGCCGGAGAACAGTCAGGCGATCACGGGAGTTGAGCCACGTTGCTCAGATTGCATCCCGGGATGTCGTGCATTTGCAGATAGCCGAGGCAAGAAGCCTGTCCCGCCGCACCGCTGCGCTGGCCGCTGCCCGAGGCGCCCGATGGGAACGTGTTGACCAGTCGGATGCTGTTGTTGCCCAGGCCGAGCATCGTGCCCTGGCAAGGTCCGAATGGAATCACGAACGAGCCGGTGTTCTTGGCGAACACCAACGCGAGGGTGACGTTGGGAATCGCATTCGACCAGTGCACCGTCACCGTGCCCGGGCACGTGCCGGTGATGGACAGATTGAACCCGCCTCCAGCGCCGCTGTAGGTGCGGAACGTGTAGTCGAAGTTCGGGAACGGCTGGAAGCCGGCGTTGGCGTAGACCTGGCCGTGCGGGTAGCCGTTGCTCGTGTCACCGGAAATGCCCAGAGTGGTGTTTCCCTTGAACACGAGGTAGTAGGTCGTATTGGCGGCAATGGAGACCGGGTTCCAGTAGACGTCGATCCATTGACCCTGCGTACCGACCGCAGAGCCGGAGGCCAGTCGCGTGCCGCCCGCGTTGGGAAGGCGGTCCCAGAGTTCGATGGTGACGGTGTCCTTGTCACCAATACTGGCCCGCAGTTCGATTCCGGCGCCGCAGATTCTCGAGGCGCTCTGATGCTGGAACGACTGGGCCAGATCAGGCTGATGGAACCCCGCCATGTAGGAATTGTTGGTGTCGGCGTTCTGGTTGATGTCGCACGCGCCGCTGCGCAGGGAGACGACGATGTTGTCCCAGGCGGTGTTGCCTTCGATCTGCCCGCCGCCGTTGGACGACGAATCCATGACGATGCGCGAGATGCCGTTGCTGCTCGTTACGCTGTAGCGCTGACCGCTACAGACATCGTTGGTGCGCACGACGTCCGGGACATTCAGGATGATGTTTCCGCTCGTGTCGTAGATGCGCAGCGCCTGGGCGGTGTACGCCGACAGGTCGAACGCGAAGTACTGGATGCGCGAAGCGAATCCGGCGTCGAAGACGATCTGGCACATGGTGCCGCCCACACCCGCGCCGCAGGTCTGGGTGTCGGTGATCCACACGCCGCAGGAGTTGTTTCCGCGATAGTTTTCATCGCAGTTGCCGGTGGAGACGTAGTAGTTGCCGGCGTTGCTGTTGAGATAGAACCAGCGCGAGGTCCAGCCGATCATGTCGTCGTTGAAGCGCTCGTAAAGGCTGTTGCCGCCGCAGTGTTCAAAGCGGAGGTCATCGACGATAGTGATGAAGCCGTTCTCGTTGTCCGTCACGCGCACGTATCCGATGCCGCCGGTGGCGTAAAAGCCGATAAAGCAGGCGTCCTGCGCGGCAGGCATGGTCACCGTCGCCGTCTCAATCAGCGTGAACGCCGGGTTGTAGACCCGGACCGTCCACGTGGTCTGCACGCCGGTGGAAAGCAACATACCCACGCGATTGGGGTTCCCGGCGCCGGTGAAATTGAAGAGCAGATTCGACATGCCCCAACTGTCGGCCAGGGCGCGCCCCTGCGAAGAGCCGGGGATGTTGTCAAAATACGCGCTCCAGTCCGTATTGCCGCGCCAAGCGCCGTTACCCGTTCCGCCTCCGCTGTCGGTGACGGTAACACCGCTGCCGAGGTTCGCGGTGGGATGGCCCAGCGACGTCATGTCGAGTGAATTGAACGTCAGCACGTTCTCGCCGCCCGAGAAGTCACTGCTGGCGATGAATCCGTCAGCCTGCGCGGCCGATGCGCAAGCCAACATCGCCACTGCTGCCACTGCAAAGCGTTTCATGATTGCCTCTCCTCATTCCGGAAAGGAGGGACAGCCGATCGTGCCACGCGCAGACCGCCCCCTCCTGGTACGGTCCCATATTACCGGAAAGTGGAGAAGATCCGGCCACCGGAGGCATCTTTGAACAACTTTCTTGCCGAAATTAACCTTCTGTACGGCAGAACGCGAACGTATTTCCCCTCGATTCGGGGATGGTCGGCCACAATAAAAAAGAACCCCTCTCCGCCGGGCGGAGAGGGGTTCTCGGGTGGCATGCCATGATGATGTCGATCAGGGAATCTGATCCGGGTTGCTGGTCTGGCACGAGCCGGCGTGCACGAGTTGCAGATAGTGGCCGCAGGCGCCCTGGTTGGCGTTGCCGTTGATCGAGCCGCTTCCGTTGCCGGTCCCGATCATCTGGATGAGTTGCACCGAGCCCGCGATGCCAAGCGACGTGCCCTGGCACGGCCCGGTCGGGATGATCGTCGTGCCCAGGTTGTTGCCGAACACAATGCCCTGCTGCACGCTCGGCTGGGCGCCGCTCCAGGCGACGTTGACCGAGCCGGGGCACGAGCCGGTGACGTCGAGCGTGTAACCGCCGCCGCAGTCGATCTTGAACACTTCGACGGCGTCGATGCCGGCCTCGGTCACCGAGTCATTCGGATTGTCCGTGGCGGTGAAGCGCAACTTCATCGTCGCCGTGGGCGCGACGTAGTTGCTGACCTGAACTTCACGCAGGACCCACTGTTCGGCCTGGCTGGCGATGTTCTCGATCGTCGTCCAGTTGGCCCCGTTGTTGTTGGAGATTTCGACGGTGAAGCGGTCGGTCACGCCGTTGACGCTGACGAACCAGCGGGCGTACCGCAGCGTGCCATCGCCGGCGCTCATGTCAAAGGTGGGCGAGGTGAGCACAGTCGGCCCGCCGTCCACGTCGGAATTACCGCTGCGATTGCCAGTCAGGAAGCACCGGCCCGAGCCGTCGTAGTCGTTCGCAGGGTCCTGTCGGCTGCCGTCGCCGGCCGGGACGCCGCGCTCCCACGCGCCATCGCTGAGGCTCTGGTTCTGAACCGTCCAGCCCATGTCCGTCTCGAAGTCGTCGGCGAAGTAAGTGATGATCCCATTGGCGGAGATCGTCGAGAAGCTGCCGACCGGAGCGTTGTCCGGATCGGTCACCAACTCGTTGTCGGTGGTCTCCGCGCTGAGGTAGTACCGCACCGTCCGGCCGCACTCTACGGCCGGGAACGTGGCGTCGTAGATGTTCGGCTGGACTTCGTTCATCGCCACGTCGATCCAGCCGCTGGTGCCGTCGTTGTAATGCAACGTGCCCGTGCCGGATTGAGGCTGCGAATTGAGTCCAGAAACGTTCACCCGGAACGTCGTTCCGCCTGCGGGGTTGATTCTCGCCGGCTGGCCGTTGGGGTAGCTGAAATCGAGCAGTTCAAGCGGCGGCGGATCCATGTTGTGCCGGCTGAAGCCGTCGTCGATTTCGGCGTAGTGCGGCGTGCCGTTGCCGAGGTTGTTGTCGTTATCATCCAGCGTCAGCCAGTCGATGGTGATGCCCGGCGTGATGCCCGACGGCCGGAAGAGCATCGAGTTGACGGCAAGATCCGCGAGGATGTTGCGATACTCCGACGGTTCGGTGACGCGCAGCGCCTCCTGCGTGAAGTAAGCACAGCCAGAGAGGATCTGACCGCAGAAGTGGATCTCGCCTCCGCACGGATACTGCCGGCCGGCGCGGGCGTCGCGGATGTCCTGCCCGCTCTCGAAGAAATCTTCTCCGGTGATCGGGTTCTCGGTCATGACGATGCCCATGACATCGCCCATGCCTTCGCCGTAGGCGCCCTGGTTCGTGCCGGCGTCGCCGACCAGTTTGTGGCCGTATTCGTGGTGCACGACCGTGGAATATGCCGTGTTCCAGCAGCCTCCGCCGCGGCGGTAGAAGTTGATTGACGAACCGTTGTAGAACGCGTTGCAGGTGTCCGTCAGGTTCACGTTCGCGCGGAACGTGCGATTGATGTTGGGGTACGACGGGTTGATCTCGATGACGCGGCTGTGGATCATCGAGGTCTGCAGCATCGCGTTGACCTGCGAGGTCACCAGTTCCGTCGGCACGTCATTGTGGATGAAGTCGGCCGGGCCCGGCGGCAGAACATTCAGGTCGATCTGGATCGCCGTGCCTCCGGTCGGGACCACGCCCTGCAGCAGCGACGGACCGACCATGCGGCTGCGAACGGTCACCTGCGTGTTGCCGCCGTTCGAAATGACGTAGTCGCCCGCCGCGTCCGTGTTGGCGCTGTTGCCGCCGACGATCTGCACGGTCACATTGGGCAGATCCATCGTCACCGGCGGGTTGTTCGTCTTGTCGGGAAGCAGGCCGGGCGTGGCCTTGCCCTTCACGTTGCCAACGACGTCCACCGAGTGCACGAGCGTTTCTTCGTGAAGAGTCTGACCCGTCACCGCATCGACGATGAGCCGGCGCTTGTCGTAGGTTCCGTGGCGGTGCTCGCCGTTGATCCCGATCGCGATGCCGTCTTCAGGTGAGCCGGTCTCGCTGATGTAGGTATACGCGAGCCGGGCGGTGGGTTGCTCGCCCGCTTTTTCATCGACGTAGATCACGCGATCAAGCGCTTCGGTCACGGGGTATCCATTGCGGAGCGACTTGACCTGCGACTCGTTCATCTGGCCGTTAGGCTGGACGTAGGTGCTCAGGTCCTTGAGGTTGTTGACGGCAAGCACGACCGGGTAGCCCGCGGAGCGGTCATTGCGGACGACCAGCGTCAGGTTGCTGTCGAAGACCGAAACGCCGCCGCGAACCTGGGCGAAGTAGATCGCGAAAAACTTGTAATCGCCTGTCCCGCGGTTGTACATCACCGGCTGGTAGGCCAGACCGTCGGCTGTGGCGAGCTGCTGAAGATCGGCCAGATCAGCGCCAAAGGCGGCGGCATGCTGTTCGAGCAGATTCCATGCGCTGTCTTCGGGGTCCGAGCCCGTCGCCATCGGAGCCCCGTACAGGCGCGAGAGTTTCCCCTCCCAATTGAACACCCGCACGCCCGGATGCGAATCCAGGAGCCGATCAAGCGGCGTGGTCGAACCAAGCGCGCTGGCGCCAATGAAACCGGCCGCCATCAACGCGGCCAACATGCCTCTCTTCTTCATGGTGGTCCCCTAGCAAATTCCCATGCTCCTCGACCCGGACGCTCCGGCGGCCGGCTTCGACCCCTGCCGCGGCGCGCACCCAAAGTCCGCACCATACGCGCAGGCGTCGCCGAACAAACACGTTGCGGCCGCTTTTTCATCCCGTTGGATCGGACCTGCGATCGATTTCGCGGGAAATCTCGTGCATTCCTGTCCGCGACCGCTCGCGCGGACCCGGCGGCCAGGCCGCGTCTTCACTCCGATAAAGCGGGCAATCTTCGCCGGCGCGGCCTGTCGCCTTGCTCGTCGCCCATTTTCGATTACACTTGCTCAGTTGGACGGCACGAAGCCGCCCGCAGAACGCACGAGCAGGGAGGCTCGATTCGTCTGACCCCGAAAGGGAAAGCGATTTGAACCTCCGCCCGGCCCCAGGTTCACCGCCGCTGCTCCGCCTGACCGGCTGGCCGCTGCGCCTCGTGGGCGCGAGCCAGCCCATCGCGGAATCGCCCGCGGCGAAGGCAATCGCCCGCGAAAATCGCGCGGCGTCTCTGGCCGGCGATCTCAACCCGACTGACCCCCGATGGCTGCTCGCCGCCCGGACCCGCGCCGAATTGCAGGGCGCTTCGCTCACGGCCGACCGGCGCGAACGGCTCTTGGGCCTCGCCCACGACCTGGGCATGCGGCCGTTCGACGCCAACCTCGTCATCGCCATCGTGCAGGACGAAGCCCGCCTGGCATCCGCTGGCGCCGACTCGGCCTGGGAACTGGCCGACCGCCTGCGGGTGGTGCCGAATCGGCGCGAGAGTCGCACGAACACGACTGATCCTGCCTCGCCTGAGGCAGGGTGGCGTGGCGTGGCCGTTGGGCCCATCTTCATCCTTGGTGCTGCCATTTTGCTGGGGTTGATTGGCGTTCTGGCGCTCCTCGGCTGGCTCACTCGCGGCTGATCTGCAGCAGAATCGAATGTGTCTTTTTTCAGGGGTTTGGCTGGCAAGCGAGCCCTGCTGGCGGTATCTTCGTGGTGGTGTCGCCTCTGCTCCGAGGAGCCCGCCTTGCGACACGCCGCGACGCTCCCACGCCTTGGGAACCCGTACCCGACGGGAAGGAAGTCATGCTGAACCCGCGCACCTGTTTTCGAAACTACGCAATCTGTCTCTGTGCTGGGCTGAGCATGGCTGCGAATACCGCAGCCCAGCAAACTGCTGGCGCCGAAGTGCTCGATCTCGGTCTGCGCGGCGTGTATCTGGTGCCCAACCGGGGGCAATGGTCCGATGCCGGCGTGGCGTTCGGATACAGGTCGCGCGAAATGGACATCGCATTTCGCGAATCGAAAGTGACCATGTATCTGAAGAGGGTTGATGGCGACGGCGCATCACGAGAACCAGACGTGGAGAGCATGTGCGCCGACGCACTTTTTGATGATCACACGCCTTGCATCGACGAAAGAGACGCCCCTCGACATCCCGCGGCACCCGACTCGAGCACAGTCACGATCATGTTCCCGGGTAGCAACCGCGTCTGGCCCGTAGGCGGAGCGCTCCAGACTACGAAGTTCAACTACTTCGTGGGCGGGCGTGCGCGACTATCTGCGAGCAATGTCCCCTCATTCCGGGCAGTGATCTACCGCGATCTCTACGACGGAGTTGATTTGCACGTAATGGGTAACGACGATGGCGTCTTCAAATACGAGTTCCACGTCGCTCCCGGTGGGGATTGGTCGGAGATTCGAATCGCCTATGACGGCGTCGGCTCGATGTGCCTCGAGGACTCGCAAGACCTGCGCATACAAACGCCGCTCGGGACACTCACGGATAGCGCACCGCTAGTCTGGCAGGACTTTGAAGGTACGCGCTGTTTCATTCCCGCACACTTCGAACTTCTCAGCGCTTACACCTACTCGGTTGTGTTAGATGGCAGCGTGGACATGTCGCGAGAACTTATCATTGACCCGGAAGTGGAATGGATGACGTATCTTGGCGGCGGCCTCTCTGACAAAGCCGAAGGCGTGGCCATTGCCACCAACGGCGACATCTTCGTCGTCGGCACTACGACGTCATTCGACTTCGATGGACGCCGCAACCTCCACCATGAAGGGTTGTCTGATGCATTCATCCTCCGGACGTTTCCGTCCGGTGAAGTGCGGTGGATGACATATCTGGGCGGCTCCAACGGCGACGAGGCGCGAGATGTTGCCGTGGATTCAACGGGTGCGACCGTCGTCACTGGCCGAACGTGGTCTGAAGACTTTGAAGGTCGGATCAACGCACACTTTGGTGGAGGAAGCGACGGGTATTTCGCTCGCGTCGGACCGGATGGGCAAGTCCAGCGAGTTGTGTTCGTCGGCGGCAGCGGCATCGATTACGGATATGGGATCGACATCGACCATGACGGAAATATCTTCATTGCGGGCCAGACCCGCTCGCAGGACTTCGTGGGGCGGCTCAACGAGTACCTCGGCCGGTATCCCTACGACACGTTTGATGCGTTTTTCCTTAAGGCAGACAGCGAGGGGACGGTGCAATGGATGACCTACGTCGGAGGAACCGACAACGACTCCGCGCAGGCGGTCGCCATCGATGCCGCCAACCGCGTGCTGATGGCCGGATGGACGGTATCGACAGACTTCATCGGTCGAAACAACAGGCACCACAGCGGCGAGTATGATGGCTTCGCGATGCTCTTTGATCAGGCCGGAGGCATCGAATGGATGACGTACGTCGGGGGAGGTTTTGACGACTTCGTCCACGACATCACTTGCGACGTCAATGGCGGTGCATTCGGTGTAGGGCAGACCAACTCGTTTGATTTTGAACGGCGGCTCAACTCAGAAAACGGCGGCTGGGATCAGTTCGTCATGCGTATCAACGCTTCTGGCGAAGCGGACTGGATGCGATACATAGGCGGCCCGTATGACGACCAAGCGTACGGAGTCGCGGCTGCGCCGGACGGCGGAGTTGTCGCGGTTGGTGAAATGCCGCGACCAGGATATCCGCACGACGATGATGTGTCACTCGTTGAACTCGGCGTGTCTGGAGAGTTGGAGTGGCAGGCCACGTTTGGGGGCCGCGCCGGGGGCGAGGTCGGCAACAGCGTCACGATTGACGAGGCTGGTCGCGCCATCGTGGTCGGTTCAACCACCTCCACTGATTTCGTGGGACGACGAAACTCCCATTAGAGCCCCTAACACAATGGCACGCGGCTTGCTAAGTGCCGTGCAGTGCAAGGAGGCACGCACATGGCCAAGCCGCTTCTCGATGATGAACTGTGGAACCTGATCGAGCCCATCATTCCCGTCAAACCACGGCGAAAACGCC